>NZ_ATUZ01000011.1:300000-600000 GCF_000420465.1 Desulfovibrio desulfuricans DSM 642
CACGAGGAAGGTTCCCGCCTCGATGCGGTCGGGCATAACGGGGTATTCTCCATCGTGCAAGGAGGTAACGCCCTGAATGCGGATGACAGACGTGCCGTGCCCTTCGATTTTTGCGCCGCAGGCCCGCAAAAAGTTCGCCAGGTCAACAATTTCTGGCTCGCGGGCGGCGTTTTCGAGCATGGTTTCGCCATCTGCCAGAGCTGCGGCCATGAGCAGGTTTTCCGTGCCGCCCACGGTGGGCATGTCAAAAGAAATGTGTGCGCCCTTGAGCTGGCGGCAGCGGCCAATGATATAACCTTCCTCAAGCTGAAAGCTGGCGCCCATCTGCTCCAGACCCTTGAGGTGCTGGTCTACGGGGCGCGCGCCAATGGCGCAGCCGCCGGGCAGGGCCACGCGCGCCTGACCTATTCGGGCCAGCAGCGGCCCAAGGCACAGAACAGAAGCGCGCATGGTACGCACCAGGTCATATGGAGCTTCCGGCAGTAAATTGCCGGGCTGCACCTGTACCCGATGATCGTTGTATTCGCAGGTGCAGCCCAACATGTTCAGGAGCTTGATGGTGGTATGTATATCGCGCAGGTTGGGCACATTGGTGATGGTGACCGGCTCTGACAGCAGAATGCAGGCAAAAAGAATGGGCAAGGCCGCATTTTTGGAGCCGCTGACCTCAATGCCGCCAGTAAGCGGAACGCCGCCTTCAATAACCAGTTTGTCCATGGAGTGTCCCCGAAAAAATGTTTGACGCCTGACGTGCCGGAAGCGCCTGAATCACAGATGTGATATCCATGGCTTGCGAGGCGGGCAAATGGCCTGGCTGGCGGGTATGTTGCCGCCAAGCCAAGCAGCGGATGCAAGTGTAGTTACTTTTCTAGATAAAATCCAGATGAAGCTATGTGGAAAAAATGCTTGCCAAACTAAAATAACCTGCTTATAAGAATTTTCCCGTGGCGGAAGTAGCTCAGTAGGTAGAGCACCTGGTTGTGGCCCAGGTGGCCGTGGGTTCAAGTCCCATCTTTCGCCCCACAACTTTCCCGCGCCGCAACGGCGCGGGTTTTTTTTCGGAGCGTGGCGCAGCCTGGTAGCGCACCTGCTTTGGGAGCAGGGGGTCGAAGGTTCGAATCCTTTCGCTCCGACCAAATATATCAAGGGTTTATGGTGAATAGCCATAAACCCTTTTTTGTTTAGGGTACACGCAAGGATACACAGGATATAAAATTTTGTTGGTCGATAAAAAATAAAGTCATTTAAATTAGCTAGTTGTGGAATTTACTCTTTGTCGCAGTCTGCAATAGAAATGCGGCGTGTTGCAACTAAGTGCAATCCTTGCAAAAGACAGTTTTTGCCTTTGCCCTTTGCCAGCCAACTACTCCGGGCCACCTTGCGGTGGTCTCTTTTTTGCGAAAATTTGATCGGAAAAGGCCGAAGGTTTGGCGCGGATGAGTTCGTTTTTCGGCAGAAAATTTTTTGCTGGAATCTTGGGTGAAGAATATGGCGATGAATCACCAAAAGGTAGGCAGTGGATCCTAGCGGTAGGAAAAGAGGGCCAGAGGAAGGCCGGAGATATGAAAAAAGGCGGGTTTTCCCGCCTTTTTTGTGTTTTTTATAGTGTGATTGCTGTTTTTTTAGGGCATGGGAGCAACGGGCAGGCCTTCTGCCTGAAGGATGCAAGCCCCGATGGCGTAGGCCTGTTGGGGGGTGATGGCGTTGCCCAGCGCCTTGAGGCGCGGGATCCATGCTTTTGCCGTAGTGGTGTCTACTCTGCCGAGCAGGTGGGGCCGTGCGCCAGACTTGTGCCCATCGGCAGCGTCCAGCCCTGGGGCGCTCCCATCATCCACTCGACAAATGACGGGTTGAGAAAATGCTTCGGTAGCCGAATCTTTTCGCGATCGGTCAAACCGTAGGCCAGCCCAAACAAATATGTTGCCAGATTGGTTGTGGTCGCCCATGTACTTCCCGATCTCAGATAGTACAGGTGCCCTGCCAGCAGACCGTGAACTGTGGGGGTAGGCAACAATGAAAACCCTTTCCCGATGGTGCGGCGCACCGCAGGATCCCGCGCCCAGCACTTCCCACTCCGCATCATACCCGAGCGTGGCCAGATCTTTGAGGACGCCCTCAATGCCGAGGGAGAGCAGGCCCGGTACGTTTTCCGCGATGATGTAGCGCGGGCGCGTTTCGTCAATGATTCTTTTGTATTCATGCCAAAGCCCACTTCTGGAGGTTGAGGTTATGCCGGCGCGCTGGCCGGCGAGGCTTACGTCCTGGCAGGGGAAGCCTCCGCACAGGACATCAACATGGGGCAACTGCACCCCGGACAGGGTGCGCACGTCGTCAAAAATGGGGAGGCCGGGCCAGTGCCTGCGCAGGATAGACTGACAGAATCCTTCAACCTCGCAGAAGTAGCAGTGTTGGAATCCGGCCCAGTGCAGACCGAGGTCGCACAGGCCAGCGCCTGAAAACAGACTGCCTACCGTGAGCATGCGTTGTCTCCAGTGGGCTCTGCGGCCTCGCGTTTGGGACAATCAGTCCTCAAGGTATTGTATGTTCGGCAGCGCGGGCACTTGATGACCAGCAGGTCGACGTAGCCCTCGGCAAGTTTTTTGCCGCAGTGCTGGCAGCGCAGCTCTGGCAATGTATTTTGTGCAGATGGGGGAATATAGTGCATGAGAAGTCCGTGGCCTCTTGGGCATTGTGTTGGGGCTCGTGGCTCTCATGGGGTGTGGGGAGGGCGTTTAGCCCGTTATTCCCTTCATTTTTTGGCGGTGCCCTTCAGCACCAGCGGCATTGCTGGACACGGCACCACCCTGATTGATGGTTCCGGCGTTGGGATGGTCGTGCATGGCGAGCACGTCCAGGGCGGCGCGGATGTCGGCCAGGCAATCCAGCAGCTCGTTGTACAAGTTAATGCTGCCGCCTTCGCCTTCAGCGATGATGGTAAAGCGTCCCCTGGCTCTCAGGGTAATATTGGCGGCTTCAATATTTCTGTCGCCTTTGGCAATGTCCGTATGTCGCCCGCCCACGTTTACGGCCTGGTTTTGGACTATCGCGTCAGTGTTGCTGCCCTTTACAGTCAGCCCACGGTTGCCAGCAATGTCGATCTGGCGGTTGCCAGTGACCTTGCTTGCGTGATCCTTGCCCACCGTCTCTTGCGCAGCGCCTGCGGTGGAGTGAGTGGAGTCACCCCCTGCCGTGAGGTTGAGCGCGCCAAGGCTGCCCACATCTGCGCGCAGGCCTGCCAGCATGGTCAGCACCGTGCCCACTTCCAAAGTGTGCGTGCCGTCCACTTCCAAGGTAGAATGCTCAGAAATGCGCCGCGTCTCCCGCGCCAGCTCCGTGGTGCTTTCCATAGCCTCAATCCGGCGCGTAACGCTTTTGTCCGCGATTTCCGCATCTGTCTGGCGGCTCCAGTTGCCGCCAGCGTCGGCCCGTTGAAAGGTGGTCGGGCTTTGTTGCAGCAGCATTTCTTCCGGCCCCACCTGCGGCAGCGAATCACCCATGCCGTACATCTGCCGGATAATGGGGTGATCCTGCCGTCCATAGGCGAAGCCCACAACCACAAGCGCCCCGGGCCTTGGCGGCGCAAAAACACCAGCCTCGCCGCCAGCGCCCAGCGGCACGGGAAGGGGCACAGCCGTGTAATGGGGAAAGGCCGGATCCGGCTCCATGTCCGCGGTGAGAATTTCAATGTCCGCAGCAAAGCGGGGTCGAAAGCGTTCCGAGCTGGCCCCTTGGCTGGGGGCATCGGCAATGGCCAGCACACGCCCGTACCTGTCCAGGTGCAGCCCGCCAGAAAGCTCTGGAAACAGGCGCAGAATGGCTTTTTTTAAAAAGTCTTGCATTTGAAACTCATGTTTACGCCAGACAGGGTCACAGTTTCCACGCGCCCGCCGTCAGTAGCGGCATTGACCACGCAACCCGGGCGAATATCTGGAACGGCAGCCATTGTGCATTGCCCGCCCGCAGAAACCTGCTTGAACACGTTTTGCGGAATTTCCACCTCGCGGCCTTTCCAGCGCGAATCCGCCCAGGAGCCAACAAAAATTTTACCATCCCCCTGAGAGAGCCACACATAATCATCAATGTGGAACACCTCGCCCAGGGTCTGCATGGCATGCATGGCACTGCCGAAGCCGTAAAAAGCCGGAACTTTTGCGGACGCATAAGGCCGCTCCGGCACAATGAACTCCAGCCCGGTCAGCTCCGCGTAGGTGGCCAGCACATCCCGGAGGGTGGGGTGGCGCAGGCTCAGGGGGGCGGCATTATCCATGCGCGCCGAAAGTTCGCGGCAAAAAAGGCGTTGCTGCTTGGCGTCCACAGTGGTTGAGGTGATCACCTCGCCGCAAAAAAAACGGGTGAGCGCGCTTTGAAAATGCCAGCCCAGCGAGAACTCCACCCGGCCTTCAAGGCGCTGATCCGCGCGTACCTGAAAAATGGCCGCGCCCGGGCGGCTGATGTCCAGGCGCACCTCGTCAGACACAAGGGGGTATTCCGCGCCGTTCACCACAAGGCGCTTGAGCAGCTTCATTCCTCATTCTCCGGCCCGATTTTTTCGTTAAGATACTTGAGCACTTTTTCGATGGAACTCAGCTCTTCCTCTTTTTCTTCTTCCTCGCTGCCAACAGAGGTGCCAGTGTTGGTTTGCGTGGACGCCGCCCGCGCCCCTTGCCGGGCCTCTTCCATTTCAGGAACAGACACATGCTCGGCCAGGGTAAAGCTGATAGACCACATGCGCAGTTTTTCGTCTTCGTCCACCTTGAAGTTGCCCGTAAAACGCCCCTGCCGCATGCCTGCGGCATTGGCGGTGTCGTTGGTGATGGTGTAAATTTTGCCATCCCCGTTTTCGGTAGCCTCGGCAATCCGCATGAGTTCGCTCAGATCGTTGGCATCCTTGAAGCGCAAAGAAAGCCGCACTTCCAGCTTTTTGCCCTTTTTGCCTTTGTCGGCCTTGGCGGTGGATGACGTTTCGCCGCTGGCGTCTTCGTCTTTAAACTGCGCGCCAATGCTCATGTTCAGGCCGAAGCCGGGAACCGTATAGTCGTCAAGAATTAGAAAGGACATGCGGCATTCTCCCCAGGGCAGGTCAGGCATGCGCTGTTGGTAAGGGTGCGCCGGCACAGGCCGAAACTTTCACGGTAAAAGGCCACTTGATCCGGCTTGCCAAACCAGCACAGCAAGGACGTGCATTTGCTGGCAGAGTCAAAGGGAAGGGACAGTTTGCCCAGATAGCGGAACAGCGCCGCGCCTGGCGCATGGATGCTGAACCCCGTCCAGGCATCGTTGCCGCCGATCATGCTTTGGGCCAGATGCTGCAAGGTTGCGGCCTTTTCCTCGATCTTCCGTGCCTGTTTTTGCGCGAATGCCGCCAGCCTTTCGGCGGGGGAGGTCGCCGCCAGTGCCGCGCCTTCCCCTGTTGCCAGCATGCTGCCCAGGGCTTTGGCCACCATTTGCCCCTTGGAGTTCTGCTGCGGTGCCTTCTGCCCCCATGCCGGATAGCCCGGCCCTTTGGGAATAACGAACTTGTCCGTCTCCAGCGTGGCCAGCGCCTGCGCGCGGCGGCAGACTTGCTCTAACTGGGGGATGGGAAACACCGCGTTAAAGGCCGACAACGCCTGAGCCATGGCTGCATGGTTGACGGTGCCCACGAGCAGCACCACCAAGGCCAATTCATCGCCCTGGTCTTCCTGCGGAGCATCGGCCATGCGACCAGCAAGCGCGGCAAGGGCTTGCTCCGGCGTCAGGTAGGCGTATTCCCCTTTACGGGTGCCGATGCCGTACTGAAAGGGAGTTATGGCCATGAATGACACAGGGCTTCCCACAGCGGCGGTTGCCCCCTGGCGGGCCGCGGCCATTTGCGCGGCAAGTTCGCCGGATCCAGACGGAGGCAAGCCGAGACCTTGCAGAGACTTTGCCCCCTCAGAAAAGCCTTGCTGCATGCTGGCCAGCGCGGGCGACAATCCTTCCGCCAGATTTGCCGTTACGGAAGGCGGCGCAAAAGCAACACGCTGAAAGCCCATGCTCACTCCCTACACAGCGTAGCTGACGACAATGGCCTGTACGGCTTCAGCCGTTTTGGCGGCTTCCACGGCTGCCAGCAACTCGTTGCGGCGGGCTGCCAGAGCATTGCGCACGAACTCCAGACCTTCGGGATCAGAAGCGGCCAGCAGTCCTGCCTCTACCGCAACCGTGGACGGCGTGGGGTCAGACAGGGCCACGGCTCCGGCCAGAGCTGCCTCATGCCCGGCAATGATATCTGCAACCTTTGCGGCTTTGATTTCTGCCAGCGGTTGCTCCGGCCGTTTGGTCAGCGCGTCTTCAGGCAGGGGGCCAGGTGTGTGCATGCGGCGCGCCGGGCTAAGGTGCGTATCGCCCGGCAGCCAGTACTCGGTGCCGGATTGCACGTCCTCGGCTGCAAAGTGCGGTTCCTCGCGCTGTCGGTGATCCTCAACCAGCACCCAGCCTTTGTTGTCCACGTACTGCGGCCACTGGTTTTTCCATGGCCTTGGGGGCAGAGCATCGGGCGTGGAGTTGTACGGCGGGTAGCCGTAGTCTTCATCTGAGCTGATATAATACTGGTCAGGGCGCGTATATCTATGGGCAATTGCCATTGGTTACTCCTTGAAATTTATTGTCGCTCTCGGCGTTGGGCGTGTCGGCTTGCCCCCACCTAAACACTCCAGCGTCATAAGGCTGGCTGCCCCATATAACAGCATGCCAACGACCCCCAGCGTCGGGGAGCGTTAGCGGCACCCGTGGGCTCAACGAGCGCAGTGTCAAGAATCAAGTCAGAGTATCCAACACCGGAGCCGTACCCCGAAATTGCTGTGGATGTCTCTCTCCTGAATGCCCCGGAGATTGGCTCTAAGTTTGATCCCCAAATCGCTTTTGCTCGTCCCATGATTCGCCGCCCCTGGTCGCCACGGCTGCCATTCAATCCCAGGCCGTCATATCCCGCCATTTCGCGGAGCATGCCCGTGAGGTCAGGCATGAGGAGCGTGTCCGCGGCTTTGTTCCACCAGAACTTGGCTGCGCCGCCGATGTTGTTCCACCTGACCTGGGAGCCATCGGCAAGCGTTGCCCACGCGGCGTTATGGGCCGCCTCGTACTCTGCAAGCGAGGCAAAGAGCCGCTTTGCGCCGTGCGTTGTGGACAGATAGGCGGCCATTTGCGGGTATGTGGCGGCGAATGCTGAAATGACGTTGGCATTGCAAGGCTTGAAGCCCGGGCGGACAAGTTCGTCTTCAAACCAGGTATATTGCCCGATGGGGTAGGGAGCCATGCCGCCGATGATCTGCCAGGCGTTGCCGGAAAAAATCAGGGTGTAGACCTGCCCCTGCGCCAGCGCGCCAACCTCAACAGGTACGCCGCAGTACGTGAGCGGTTTGGCCCCGGTGTCATTGATGTTCAAGGTGGGGTTTGCTGCGGTGTTTACCGTGGCAAATGCCACCTGAAGAACCACGCCCGGGATAAGCGCAAAGTGGTCAAGGCTTGCGGTTTTGGCCGCCGTAGCCGCCGCTGTGGGGCAAATGGCGTAGCGTCCGCTGACCTTGAGCAGATCCTCCTGCATGTAGCAGGTGACGCCATCGGGCCGCATGGTGCCGGGTACTTCCGGCGTTGCCACGTCCGGTATGGGCAACGCGCCGGATGTTTTGCGCGGTCGCAGATCCGTTACCGTGCCGTCCGCCTCGATGCGGGCCACCAGGGCGCGGTAGTGCATGAGGCCTGTTTCGTCAGCGGCGCTGTCCGCCAGAGGGGCAGCAGGCGGCGCGAGCATGGGCGAGGCCTCGGCCACGCGGTCGCTGCCTGTATGTTTGAGGCAGACGTCAAGCCAGACGTTTTGCGGCAGGTTGGCGCTTTCCGGCGCTGCCAGTGGCAGACTCTCGGCCAGTGCCGCACGGATGCCGCCCACATAGCCAAGGCCCGGTGCAAAGGCGTAGGCCTCTGCCGTTTTTTGCAGCAACCAGCCCTTGCCATCAAAGAAGGCCTGGCCGTAGATATCGAAATTGGCGAGGCGCTGGCGTTCATCAATGCCGTTGAGGCGCACGGTAAAATCAAGCTGCCACACGTCGGCGCTGATGGTCAGGCCCGTGAGTTCGCGCGCGCCCGTGAAGGTCAGCAGAAAGTTGCGGGTCAGGTTATTGCCCGTCTTGCCGTTGGCCTCGTCGTAGCGGCGTTTTTCCAGCGCCGGGAACGTGGCCACAGCCACCAGTGTGTTGTGTTCGCTGCACCAGAGGCCCTGCCAGTTGAAGGTGAAGTCGCCCATGTCGCTGCCCAGCATGGCGCTGTAGACAACCTGGTTGGGGTTGACGTAGGCGCGGTACTGCGGGGGTATGGCGTAGCGCAGGGCGATCTGATCCTCTGCCGGCACAGTGACGCCGGGCGCAATGGCCTGGGTGTGATCCTGCCCTGGCACGTTGGCCAGAATCATGGTGTCGATGATGAGGGCCTTGCCCTCGGCCTGAAGGCGGGCAATAAGGCTCACGCCCGCGGCGGTAAGTATAGTGCTCATGCGTGGGCCTCCAGTGTGGCGGCATGGTGGTCAAACACGGCCAGACGCGCGCCGGCATCGGCAATGGCGCGGGTGCTCATGGCGGCTTCTACGGTTTCCTGATGCCAGGAAAAGCGGCCCACGTGGGCCAGGGCCGGAATGGGAATGCGGCTGTCAAAGTAATAGCGGCGGCAGGTGCGCCCGTAGTCGTCAATGATGATTTCCAGCACGTTTTGCTGGTCGGGAAACTGCGAATCATCGGCAATGATGCCCACGCGATCCCAGTCTTGCCCGGGTACGCGCTCGGCCAGGGAGAGGCCCCCAAGCTCCAGGCGCTCGAAAATGCGGCCCCAGCCTGCCGTTTGCCCCGAATCTCGCGCATTGGCGTAGGCATGGGTGACGCGCAGGCGGTAGAGGCGTTCCGGCTCGCCGGGGTAGCGCCGGACGCAACGCTCCCAGGCCAGGAGGTTCAGGGTGCGCTCATCGCAGGTCATGGGATCGCGATTGTCCAGGCTCCAGGCTGCGGCCTTTCCCAGCATGGAAAACCACGCGTGGGCAGCCTTGCCAAGCTTGGTGCTTTCCGCGCCGTTCATCCAGAAGGACAGGGAAAACAGGGCAAGCCAGTTCATGCTTCACCCGGCAGGATTTGGAGGTCTTCAAGCACAGGCAGGGCCAGCAGGGAAACAATGTCTTCCGTGCGGTGAAATTCCACGCTTTTAAGATCAGGCAGAGCCGCATGCAGCTCATCGCCCAGACGGGAAAAGGAAAAGCGGGACTGCGGCAAGGTCTTGGTCATTTCATAGGCCGTATTTTGGCGGAATGCGCAACGTATGCGGTTTTCCACCTCCACGGTCAGGGCGGCGCGGCGTTCCTTCCCGGCTTCGTCCACAGCATGCACGGTGACCGTAAGCGCTTCCGGCTGCTCGGGTATGGGCATGCACAGCAGGTCATCGCCGTGGCCATGGTTGCCCATGCCCATGATATAGCTGTTGATAGCTTCGCACAGCGATTGCGGGGCCGGGCCGCTCTCAACCATCACATAGCAATTGGCTGTTCCCGGGCCGCGCACAGCCTGACGGGCCTCAAAAAAGAGGTAGTCAATGCGTATGCCTGTGAATGCCGCGATCAGCGCCTTGTAAGCTGCATCGTGGTGTAGCTGCCCCACAGCGGCAAACTGGTTGCGGCAGCGCAGGCGCAGGGCATCATCCGTTTCCGTATCAGCGCCGGGCGAATCCAGCCAGTCCGCCGGATTGGTCACGTCCACAATGCCGTTGATGGGCTGCGAAAGAATGGAATAATAGCCCGCCCCAAGGTTCCAGGCCTCGCCGTGCTGCTCGGCCTCCACCGCAACCTCAAGCGATTGCGCGCCGTTGGGAATGATGGATTCCTGCAAGGTTTTCACACGATACACCACGCCACCCACTGGAGGCGTTTCAACAAGCGAGCCTGCGGGAATGGTCAGGTCGCCAGTGGCGGAAGCCCTGGTAAAAACAACGCGGCCTCTGGCAGCGGCAGAACCCTTGCGCGAGAGGTCAAGCCCCCAGGCGTACACGTCCAGATACACGCCAGACGCGAACCGTAAAAAGGAATTGGGCAACACGCTTTCTACCAGCAGTGCAACGAGCCATTGCGCGGGCTGGGTGACAATTGTCGAAATAAGCCGCCAGAAAGGGGAGAAGGACGAGTCGTTGCGGATCAGCGAATCCTCATTGGCGTTGCAGGCCTCCCAGCGGGCCTGCATTTCGGATTCCGTCACGGGCATGCCGGAATCGCGCAGCATGCCTGTAAACAGTTCCTTGGCATAGGTTGTCAGGCCAGCCATTATTTTGCCTCCTTGGCTTCATCCGCATAGGCCAAAAAAGAGATGCGTCCGAATTTCCGTGTTTCGGCAGTAAGCCAGAACTCGACACGTTCCCGGCTTGTCCAGATTTCCTCAATGCGGGTTGTTCCGGGTTTTATGCGTGTATCCTGATCCACCATGAGCGAGAGCTTGACGAGATTGGTTTTGCGCTTGCGCACGTCGCGCTCGCCCACAATGTCCACCAGCAGCCCGCTTTCGCGGATCATGTGCTGAATGTCCTGGGCAATGCAGGCGCGGTCGGGCACCAGTACGGGATAGCCCCCGGCATCCAGCGCAAGATCGTCATCGATGATAAGCAGGTCGCAGTATGTTGCAGGCATGGGCTCTACCCGTAGGTCATGGCCAGCACGTCATCCATGCTGGTGGGCGGTGTTTCAAAGTGCAGGTGCTGTTCGCCAATGGAAACGCTGCGGCCGCTGTTGTTCACGGTGGAAGAACTGCTGGAGGCCAGCACTCCGCCCTGCTGCACCTGTAGGGTTTTGGACTGCTTGAGCCCTTCCAGTTCCGGGCCTTCCATTGCGGCTGTATCAGGCACAAAGTTTGCGGCCTTCCAGCTCATGAGCTTTTCCGCGTGTTCTCCCATGCCGGGGATAAAGGAGAGCATCCTGCCAATGTAGTTCACAAAATATTCAAGAGGCGTCAGCGCAGTTGCAACGGCGAACCGTAGTACCTTTGTCCACGAAAAATCGGTAAAGATGTCGGTAAACAGACGCCAGCGTTCTTCCAGCGTGGACATGAGCAGCAAAAAAGGCTGGCCGAATGACCCCAGACTTTCAAAGAAACTGCGCAAAAGCGTCCACGTTGCGCCGATGGCGGACTGTATCTGCTCCCAGTACATGATGCACAGGATCAGCGACCAGACAAGAAAACCCAGCGGATTGGCGCGAATAGCCCCGGAGAGAAGGTTGAATACAACCGTAACAGCCTTGATGGCCCCGGTAACGGGCATTGCCGCCAGGGTGAACAGATGAAAGGCCACAGTGCCGACGGCCACGGCTCCGGCAAGGGAAACTATTGCCAGCATGCCGAAGCCGATAACCCTGGCCACGTTGGGGTACTTGGTTATCCATCGGTTCAGGGTCTCAAGGTGGGCGCTGGCCCTGTTTGTCCACCGCTCCAGAGTTGGCGTGAGCTTTTGCAGAAAATTTGCCCGCACATAATCCACAGCCGCGCCAAAGCGTTGAAAGGCATCCGTGGTTTGCCGGGCGGAAGCCCTGGCGCCGGTCATGTCCGTAACGCCCTTGACGTCTTTGATAACGCGGGTGAGTTCCCCCTGTTTGGATAGCAGGGTGTTGAGGAATGCCCCGGCCTGATCGTCGTTCAGCGCCTTGCCAAGGCGCGCTTGCTGGGCTGTTGTGAGCGTGTCGCCATACTTGGCGCGCAGGCGTTCCAGAATGTCCACCATTGAAAGCATGCGCCCCTGCTGGTCGGTAAAGGATACCCCCACGGCGCGTCCGGCTGCGCGCGCGTTATCCACCAGCAGCTTGTACTTTTCGCCTGCGGCTGTACCGCCCATGTCCGCCTGGGCGGCGGCAATGACGGCCATTTGTTCCCCCGCGTCAATGCCAGCCCTTGCGGCGCGGTTGCCCAGCGCGTCAAAGCCGGCGGCGATTTCCTCGCCTTTGCTTTTGAACGCCTTGGCCACAAAGGCAGTTTGCCCAGCCATTTGTTCAGCCCAGCGGCTTTTGCCCATGCCAGCCGCCTGTGTTTCAAAAATGCCGTGCATATTGGCCATGTAGCCGGTCATGCTGTCCACGCTGGACCGGCTGGCCAGGGCCAGAACATTGCTGGCGGTGGTAAAGGTTGCCAGCTCCCCGGCAGTGAGGTTGTCGATTTTTTCCTGTATGGCTGTGGACGATTTGATAACGTCCACAGCACATTTGCCGTATTGCATGGCAAAGCGCCCAGCGGCGTTTTGCAGTGTTTTAAGCCCCTTTGAATCCACGCCCAGGGCCTCCACCTGCCCCAGGGCATTGTTCAGCTCTGTGGCTGGCGATACCAGCGCCCGGATTGATAGGGCCGCACCAGCGATGCCCATGGCCCCGGCACCCACGCCCACAAAGGCTCCCTTGGCTTTGTCGGTCAGCCCGGTAATGCTGGCCTGAAGCCGGGATATTTTGCTGATGGCGCCTGCATCCTGCACGCCGATGGCAAAGAAGAGCTTTTCCAGTTTTGTTGCCATGCTGTATCGGGGTTAGGGGTTCAGTGCCTTGGCGATGCCGTTGGCTATGGCGATGCTCATTTTTTCCCAGTGGTCATTTTCCAGAAACATGGCCTCGGCCATGCAGGGAACGTCTATTTTGCGCCCAGGAAACCACTTGCGGCAGAGTACAAAAAGCTGGGAAAGCCCTGGCTGCGCAAGGTGAGCGGCGAGGCGTTCTACTCCCCCACCGTAATGGTGAGGTCAGGCGCGTATTCCTCCACCACCTGCGACCATATCTGCATGGCAGCGCCGGGCAGATCGATAAGGCCCTTGAGGGTTTCCTTGTCCTCGGCATGCACGGTGCGCATGAGGGCATTGCGCGTGGGCCCGACCTTTTTGGTGCTCTGGATTTCGTCAATGTACTTGTTGTAAACTTCGGGCGTCACGTTGAAGCGCAGGATCTTGCCATTGATGGTCAGGGTAACGGTTTTATTCATGTGGAGTTTCCTCTCCGGGATTGATTTTGCGTTGGATGTATCGTTCAAGGGCGCAGACGCCCGCCTCATAAAGCCTGCCCACAAGCTCCAGCCCACCCCAGCCCACCAGAAAAAAAAGGGTGTAGTGCCATTTTTCCGGCGTCTCGGCCTGGATGAGCGGGCAAACCATGTTGGCCGTGGCCACGCCGCCCACCACCTCAATAAGGGCTTGCCCCAGGGTCCTCCCTTTGCGGGTGGAATGCATGAGCGCGCCGCCAGCGCCGTACAGGCTGGCCGGCAGCAGGAAAAATTGCAGGAGGCGCTCAAGGTAGTTCAGGGATTCGGGATCCTGCATTATTCATCCTTGCTGTAGAGGCCGCGCAGGGCCGTTTTGTCATCGTTGGCGTCACTCAGGGCCGCTTGCAGTTCCAGTGCGTAATCCAGCAACTCGCCATTGGTCGCTCCCAGGCTTGGTGGCACAGGCTCCGGCACCGGGGCCAGCAGCATGGGCGGGGGCTTTGACCACACAAAGTCAATGCGCTGGGGCGCTGGCCTGGAGCAGCCGCACAGCAGCATCAGGCAAAGGGCTGTCAGCCCAGACAGAATAAGTTTTATCATGGCGCGCCTTTTCCTTTTGCTGACGTAGTGCCGTCTGGTTTTTGGCCCGCTGATCCCTTTGGGAACGCCAGTCGGCCAGTGCCGTATCCACCGTGTCCGCCCAGTTTTTCTGTTCCTGTACTGCCTTGGCGTTGGCGGCTGCGGTTGTTTCAAGCTCCGCTATTTTTGCCGCCTGCTGCTGCCCCTGCCGCACCAGCCAGAACAGGGCCGCCACCAGCGCCACAGCGCAAAGGATAGCGCCTGCAGTTTTAAACATGGGGCTGCGCCCCATCCCGCCACCATGCGGCAACGTCAAAGCAGGGGCAGGCCTTGTTGGCGTAGTCCTGGTGTCCGTGCAGCCCGGCTGAAGGAAAGCGGCCGCGCAGATCCGTGACCAGCTCGCGCAGGGCCGCCCATTGTTCCGGCGTGTAATTGGCGGCGGAAACGCTTTTTCCACTGGGTGTTTTTTCCAGTCCACCCACAAGGCAAATGCCGATGGAACGGGCGTTGTGGTCTTTGCAGTGCGCCCCCGGAGTATCCAGCGGGCGGCCCTGTTCGACCGCGCCGTTGCGGCGGATTACAAAATGGTAGCCAATGTCGCTCCAGCCGTTGTCGCGTACGTGCCACTGCCGTATTTCCGCAGCGCCAATATCCATTGCTGGATAGGTTGCCGCGCAGTGAATGATGATGTCGTCAATTTTGCGCATGAACTTCCTCAAATGGGTTTAGCCAGGGGTAACAATGCCCTCGGTTTCCGATGCGCCCAGGTATGGCACGCCGTTGATGTGTACAAAGTCCGGGCTGGTGACGATAAACTTCACCTTGCTGGTGTGCTTGGAAGCGCCTTCGTTCTGGTTGATGTTCAGCAGGCTTTCCACCTTGAGCTTGCAGCCGAAGGCCTCGACCTTCATTTCCTCGCCGCTGGCGGCCTTGGCGTAAAACAGCATGTCGAATTCCGGCAGTTCGCGCCAAGAACCTGCGGAGGCCGCAGCCTCGGAGAGGATGGACAAGGCCTGCGCGTCCAGATCCATGTCGCCCTCGCCGCTCACATCGCCCGCCACCCAACCGTTGGGAACGCCCCTGTCTTTGGCTACTTCCACGTTGTCGGTAATGCCCAGCGTGGCCTGGCTTACGGTGAGGGAGAGATCCCCCACGGTTATGGAAAAATCCTTTGCCCCTATTCTTTGGCGGCTCATTGGTCAGCTCCTTTGCGCGTCAGGCGTAGTTGGTCAGGTCAAGCAGCAGGTTGCAGGTGATGGCCTTGGGGCAATTATAGGGCCGGGCGGTTATCCAGACTTCCAGCTCGTACTTGCTTTGCCACACCAGGGTTATGGCGTCCCTTGCCGGGGGATGGATTTCGCCGGGAAAGGGAACCCCCAGCACCTTGCGGCTCTTGGACATTTCGCGCAGGGGGCGCGCAAAGTAGTTTTGCGCGGCGGCGATGCTTTCGGGCGTTTCGTTGAGGCTGCGGTCTGCTATGCGGTAAACGGCCAGGGGATACACGCGGCGCATGCATTTTTGAATGACGCGCAGGTTCTCAATGACGCGATAATCCCCGCCGTTGACATCAAGCACGTTGCCATCGCCCCAGTACATGCCCTGGTAGCCGGGGTAGGTCTGCGGCACGGAAAAACGCGCTGCGTCCAGGGCGTACAGGGTGGCCGAATCAATGTTGCGGCCGTCCTTGTCCTTGGGTTTAACGCTCCATTCACCAAGCAAGGGGCCGGTTTTAACCCGCATGGGGCTGTCGGCCACGGTGACGGACTTGTTGCACAGCCGGCCCATGTATGTTCCCAGGTCATGCCCCCAAAGATAGGGCGCAAGGGTTACCTGATCTGCGGCCACGCCGCTGGTTATGGGGGCTATGGCAGAGCGGTAGTCAGCCCACGTTTCAGTGGGCAGGGGCGCGCGCGGGGCTGCGGCCATGAACATGGGAGCCATGAATTTTGCCATGACGCTTTCCGCCTTGGCCTGCATGCGCTCCACCTCAACCTGGCTGGAAATGGGATCGGTAAGGCAAATGCCCTCAAAGCGCATTTCCTCCACGGCCAGATCCACGGCATCCTGCCATGTGTCGCCCTCGCGCAGGGGCAGCACGGCGGCATTCCAGTTTTGCCCGGCATTGAGCTGCGCAGCCGTCACCTGTGTTTTCAGGGTTGAGGGTTCAAGGCCAAGCACTGCGTCCAGGTCGCTCTGCGCGTTGATGGAAACAAGCTTGCCTTCGTTGACGCCAGCGCCCCGGCCCGTGAAAAGCACAAAGTTTTCCACGGCGTCCAGCGCGCCCTGCAACAGATTGAGGTTGTTGACTTGCACGGATCCGAGCATGGAAACTCCTATTTTTTATCCTTCATTTGACGGACAATTTTTTGGCTGACCACAGAGAGCAGGCTGGCGCTTTCATCCTCTGTAACGCCCAGGAAAGGACGGGCAGGGAGGCGCACTTCCCACGTTTGGGCTTTCTGTTTTTTGGGCTGGCTGCCGGAAACATCCTCGCGCACCAGCAACCGCAAAATCCACGCGGCCTGCATTTGCGACATGTTTTCCATGATCCACTTGGCGGATACGCGCCGCAGGCGCACCTTGCCGTGCCTGCCCCTTGCCGGGAACTTGTAACCGTTGCGCAGCAGCGCCTGAGCCATTTTGCGGGTAGCCCTGCGCCCGCGGAGCATGACGTGCCACTTGGCAAGGCCCTTTTTCATTTCCGGCGTGACGCCAAGCTGCTGGCTCATGCCATGCTGGTGCTTCCAGGCAACCTCGCTGAACCAGTGGGTCTTGCCCTTTTGCTTCCAGGTCACCTGCACGGAATCGCCTTCCCGGTATTCGCCCATGTTCTTGGCCATGCCGATCGCGGCCAGCATGCGGCGTTTTTTGCGCCACTGGCCCCTGTCGTTCTGCTGCCAACGGGTGCGCTTGCTGCGCGGGGCAAAGCCGCCGCCTTCAAGGCTTTGCTGCTTGCTCACACGCCTGGCGCTGTATTTTTTGACCTCGCGCGCGGCCTCGCGGGCAAGGCGAAAGCGTTTTTCGGGCTGCGGCCTGAGCGCCTCAAGCTGGCGGAAAAGTTTTTTCCGGGCCTGTTCGTTCACCTGCACGTGCACGGTAATGTCAGCCACGGCTGCCCCCAGCGCTTGCGGCCCCCTTCATGCCAGCCAGCTTTTCCACCGGGGTGATTACTGGCGCTTCCACGCGCCAGCGTTTGCCGTTGAAGGGTATGTCGCCCTGCGGGTCTTCAATGGCTGCCAGCCTTTCCTCAAATTCCACAGAAATATCCAGATCCGCATCTCCGTCCTTGAAGTTCAGGTCGATGTTCATGGTCGGATCCGCCAGCCCGTCGCGGTCAAGGTCGTTGGCCATGAGCCATGAGGCCACCAGCGCGGCAAAGGCCAGCCCATCGCCGGGGTAGCGCTCGATCTGGATGACGCCGTCATATTTGAACAGGCCCAGCTCCACCTGTTGCAAAACTGGGCCTTCCGTTCCCGGTTCTGGCCGCAGGGGGCCGCGGTCGCGCCCGATGGGGTGCAATGCCCCGTTGTCGGCAAAGGCTGTGAGCTGCTCCGGCGGCAGGCCGGTGACTTCAAGGATGTGCTGCACCAGGGCGGAGAGCTTGCGCATCAGACGGCCTCCACCGTAATGAAGGTGCGCCCTGTAAGGGCGGCAAGGGCCGCATCGGCCTGAGCAAGGAAGGTCTGCGCGGTTTCCGGGGTTTCCTTGGCATCGTTGCGCGCGGCCTCGCGCCGCTCAATGGTGACGAACTGTTGCAGCAGCAAGCCCTTTGCCCTGCAAAACACCGCCCGCCTGTACAGACGCAAGGCCCCGCCCTCGATGCCGTGAACCGGAATGCCGTCAATGGAGGCATGGCCCTTGTTTTCCTGCTCTGCGCGCCAGCGCGTAAGCGCGCCTGCGGCCCATATGCGCGCAAGATCCAGATGGTCAGCCACAAGCTGTTCTGCATATTCGGCGGGCAGCCGATACAGATCCATAAAATCGGCCACGGGTAAATCCGGGTACCAGCCATCGCCGCTCAGTACGATGGTGGCGGTTTTTCCGGTGGTGACGCCGAACCCTTTGGGGCTTGCCATAGTGCCGCTCCTTCAGCCGCATGGAAAAGTTGGACGGCGCGCGGCTTGCGCTCCTGTTGCAGCGGCCTGTCCGCCAAGGTGCGCCGCCTGCGCCGTCCGGTTTGGGGATGAGTATGTTTGGCCAGGGGCCTAACTTTCCTGGGGGGCCGCCAGGCTGTCATCTTCGGCGGCGGTTTCCCCCTCGGGGGCAGCGCCCCCGCGTTCAATCTTTTTGCGCACCCTGCCAAGGGCCGTGTTGACCTTGGCCCCCAGTGTCAGGGCCTTTTGCAACTGGGTTTCAGCTTCTGCCAGGTTGCCTGCGCGCTCTGCGGCAAGGCCCAGCAAACGGTGATAGCGGGCGGTCAGGTCGTCCGGCAGGTTCCAGACCGCCGGATTTTCGGCAATGCCCTGGGCGCAGTTGGTAAAGTACGGCTCGACAGAGCGGTTGCCGTTGAATTCCGCTTCTGCCCAGTCCGCCACCTGCGAGGCCACAAAGAAGGGGATGGTGGACTGAAAGCGCTGCGGCAGGGTTATGCCCGCAGTCATGCACCATTCCGCGTATTCCATGGCTTCGTCCATGCGGCCCGCGTCAAACTGCCACACAAGCCAGTAGCCCAGCAGTTCGTGCTTTGCGCCCTGTTCGCGCAGGCGGGCCACGTAGGAGGCGTATTTGGGCAGCAGCACATCGCGTTTGTGGGCGACCTTGGCCATAACAGAGGCAAGGCTTTTGAGCGTTGCCAGGTCTTCGGCCAGCGAGGCGCTGAGGAAGTCCTCAAGCTTTTTGCCCGCCAGCAGGCCCTTGCCGTGGGATTCGGCGGGAGCAGCCTTGCGCTGGGGCATGCTGGCGATGACCTGCCCCTCGTTGCGCACGCGCTCCTGATGCGCCTTCATGATGCCGAACTTCATCGCCACACCGTTGCGCCGCCTTCTTCAAAAGGCAGTTTGACGTTGGCAAATTCCCAGGCCACGAGCTGCTCAGGGGTTTCAACCACATAGCCTTCGTTGCGGCTCATGTAGTCCTCGTATTGATCCTTCTTGGCGTTGTCCTCGATCTTGCGCCGCCAGGAGGTGTCCTGATGGTAGAGGGAGAGGTTTGCCAGCGGGGTAATGACAAGGCCGCGCGCGGGGAAGAAGCTCGGCGTTTCCCACGGCAGGCCGCCGTAGCGCTGCGAAAAGCTGTCCATGGCCTCCTTTTCCCTGGGGATTCCCTGCACGGCTTCAAAAAGCATGGCGCGTTCGCGCACGATCAGGTCGCGCCCGATAAGGGCCACAAGGTCTTTCTGAAGATAGTAGGGGATGCCCTCGACCATGTCGTTGATGGCCACATCCAGGCAGGAGTAGTCGCCGCCCTTGCCGATGCGGATTTCGCCCGCGTGTTCGCCCTCGGCCAGAATGTTGCCGGGCAGGTTGTCGCGCATGTATTGCAGCCAGCCCTTGTTCACATCCTGCAACAGGGGATTTGCCGCAATGCTGGTGTTTGCGGCGGCGTTTATGCCATACCAGCCAATGATTTCGCGGTCGGCGGCAATGCGTTCCTGCACGTAGCGGGCGTAGCGGTCGGCCAGATCAGGAAACTTGGCCCAGGTGTCGATGGTATTGTAGCGGATGGCCACATCGGAATCTGTCTTGTGGAGCTGGTAGGCGTACTTGCCGAGGCCCAGAACGTCCTTGGGCCTGCGCTCTCCATCGCCGCTGGTGTCTGTGCGGCTGGTGACGGGTTCCTTGGCGTAGCCAAGCAGGTTTTCGCCCACCAGCTCGTCCACAGGCACAACGTTGACCTTGGGCAGAAAGGTGGACTGTTCCACAATTTTGTCGTTGAGGCGCTGGGCCACGCTGGGCTCAATGGCAAAATGCGCGCCCACGCTGGGCACGTTGTAGCCCTGGGCCAGCGCCGACAGCACCTCTCGGGCAAAGCGTTCAGAAGTTTTCTGTTTCATGGTGTTCCTTGGTGTTGGGGCGCTGGGGATGTCTTACAAAAGGGGCTTGCGGGCCGCGCCAAGGTTTTTTGGGGCCTGGGTGCCGGGGCGGGCAGAGGACGCAACCTGACGGAATTCGTTGCGCAGCGCGCCGATCTGGCGGGCAAGAGCCTTGACGGCAAAATCGCCGCCAGAAGCATCGCCAGAGCCACCAGCGGCCACGTCCACTTCAAGCGCGGCAAGGCGGCCTTCAAATCCGGCAACCTGCTCACTGAGCGAGCCAACGGTTTCTTCAAGGGCAGAGAGGCGGGCTTCCAGTTCTTCCATGTTGTTTTCCTTTTCGGGGCCGTCCGTATTTTCGGGTGCGGCCTCTTCTGTTTTGGTGAAAAAATGGGGGAAAATACGTTTGAACCACCCGGGGGCTTCTTCCTTGTCCTCGGGCTTCATGGGAGCAAAGGGCACGTTGCTGAAGCAGTTGGCGCCCTTTAAGGCTGTAAAGCGGGTGCTGGGCATGCCCAGGGATGCCGGGCTGTCGGTCACGCCAAGCCCGGAGAGGTAGGTTTTGCCGGAATCGGCAAAGTTTTCTGATACTTCAATGGAATAGAACAGGCCCTGACCAGCCGCGTTGTAATCCAGCATGGCGGCATTGGGCGCAAAGCGGGCAAAGAGCGAGAACACGCCCGCATCATCCGGCCCGGCGCGCAGCTCCAGCACCTCGCCCATATTGCCGAACCATCGGCAGTGCTCGGGCCAGAGCATGGCGGTATAGGTGGCGGGATTGTATGTTTCCGCCATTTCACGCAGCCATTCTTCATGAATGGTTCTACCGTCCGCGGCGGGGCCGACCTGGGCCACTTTGATAAAGTCTGTGGTGAGCTTTGCCATGCAGACAGATAGACACACTTTGCCTTGCTAGGTCAAAAGATGTCAGTTGTAAAAGGCGATAATACAACAAAAAAATGGGGAAAATGGCTGTTTATAATGATATTCAGCCAGTATGCCAGAAGCGGACAAGAACAATGATATAGGTCATATTGACCAGAAAGCGCCAGCAGGTCGCCGCCGCTACCCGGAGGAAGTCAAAAACGCCGCCCGGAGCCTGTTTTTGCGTCACTGGAAGGTGGCGGAAATTGCAGAAACCCTCTCCGTGCCGGAACGCACCATCTATGACTGGTCAATAAAGGGCGCGTGGCTGGACATGCTGAGCCATGAAGGCCCGGACGAAGCCATCAACCGCCGTCTTGAGCTGCTGGTGGGCCGCGACAACAAAACGCAGGCCGAATTGCGCGAGATTGACCTGCTGATTCAGAGCCAGGAGCGCCGCCTGCGCATGCGCGAGCGCGAGCTGGCCCAGGCTGCCGCCACGGGGCAGGCAGGGGAAGCGGCGGCAGGCGGGCAAGAGCGGCAAAACCCTTTTGCCGGAACGACAACGCCCAACAAGGGCGGCAAAAAGGGCAAGAAAAAGAATGACGTTTCGCACCTGACCGCCGAGGACTTCAAGGAACGGCTGCACAGCCGTTTTTTTGCCTATCAGCATGAAGTGCGCTCCACCCTGGGGCAGCGCAACCGCATGTTTTTGAAGGCCCGCCAGTTGGGCTTTACCTGGTTTTTTGCGCAGGAGGGTTTTGAAAACGCCACCCTCACGGGCGACAACCAGATATTCCTTTCTGCCACGCGGGCGCAGAGCGAAATATTTTTGCAGTACATCCGCGATATTTGCGGCGAGGCTTTTGACATTGAGCTGAAGGGCAATCCCCTTGTGCTGCACACGGCAAAGGGGCCTGCCACCCTGTATTTTTTGGCCACGTCTTCCCGATCGGCCCAGGGCTATCACGGGCATGTGTACGGCGATGAATTTTTCTGGATGCCCAAGTTCAAGGAATTCTGGAAAGTGGCCAGCGGCATGGCCGCGCATGCCAAGTGGCGGCGCACCATGTTTTCCACGCCTTCCATCATCACGCATGAGGCCTATCCGCGCTGGAGCGGCAAGGAATACCTCTCGCGTTTCAAAAATCCCGCGCCCTGGCCGGACAAGGCCGCCCTGCGTCAGGGCCTTGTGTGCCCGGACAACACCTATCGCCGCATTGTGACCCTGGACGATGCCGAGGCCGGGGGCTGTAACCTGTTTAACAGGCAGGATCTGGAGCAGGAATACAGCCCGGAGGAGTTCCGCCAGCTATTTGGCTGCGAGTTTATTGACGACACGCTGGCCGTATTTGTTTTGACCCTGCTTGAAGGCTGCATGGAAGACCCGGACGGCTGGGGCCTTGACCTCAAGCGCGCCCGCCCGGTGGACGATGCCGGGGTGTGGGGCGGCTACGACCCCTCGCGCACGCGGGACGACGCCAGCTTTGTGGTGCTGCTGCCGCCGCAGAAAGAAGGGGAAAAGATACGCCTTTTGGAGCGCCACACCTGGAAGGGCAAAAGCTACCTGTGGCAGGTGGGGCGCATACGCGACCTGTGCCAGAAATACCGCTTTATGCACATGGGCGTGGACGTGACCGGCCCGGGCCAGGCCGTGCTGGAAAACGTGCGGCAGTTTTGCCCCGTGGCCATGCCCATTACTTACAGCCTTATGAGCAAGGCGGCGCTTGTGCTCAAGGCGCTGGAAGTGATGGAGCAGCGGCGGCTTGCCTGGGATGCCGCGCAAACAGACATTGCCCACGCCTTTATGACCATCCGGCAGGTGGCCACGCCCAGCGGGCAGGTGACCTATGCCGCCCACAGAACAGACAGCACAGGCCATGCGGACGTGGCCTGGGCCATCATGCATGCCCTGGCGGCGGAACCGCTGGCCCGGCAGCTACGGGCGGGCGGCAAATCAAGCTCGCTGGCCTTTAGCCAATAGTGGAAAGGAAGCATATGAAAAAGCACAAAAAGCGCCCCGCAGGGCAAAATGACGCCCAGGGCGCAGGCGGCGGGGGCCGGGCCATAGCCTTTAGCTTTGGCGAGCCGGAAAGCGTGATGCAGGGCGAGCTATCGCAGTATCTTGGCGTGTATTTGCTGGATAACGGCCAGTATTACCAGACGCCCATACCCCTGACGGGCCTTGCCCGCCTGCTGCGGGCCAACGCCTACCACTGGCCCATGCTGGAATTCAAGGTGAACAAGCTGCTGCGGGGATTTACGGGCAGCCCGGCCCTTGACCGCATAACCATGCGCAAGGTTGCCACGGATTACATGGTGTTTGCCAACGCCTATTTGCAGCGGCTGTACAATTTGTTTGGGCAGGTGGTGGGCTATGCGCACCTTGCGGCCATAAACATGCGGCGCGCCAAGGAGGACGACCAGTACATAATGCTGGGCGTGGACGGCAGCCTGACAACATTTGCCCCCGGCGAGGTGCTGCACGTAAAGACCTACGATGTAGCGCAGGAGGTATACGGCCTGCCCTCGTATCTGGGGGCCATACAGAGCATGCTGTTGCAGGAGGACGCCACGCTGTTTCGGCGGCGCTATTACCGCAACGGCGCGCACATGGGCTATATTTTTTACAGTTCGTCCGCCTATCTGGATGTGGACGATGAAAACGCCCTGCGCGAGGCCATGAAGCAAAGCAAGGGCGTGGGCAATTTTCGCAACCTGTTTTTGCACATACCCAATGGCAAGGAGAAGGACATACAGATCTTGCCCGTGGGGGATTTTTCCACCCGGGACGAGCTGGAAAAGATCAAGAACATCAGCCGCGACGACATTATCGCCGCGCACCGCATACCGCCCGCGCTGGCGAACATTATACCCAGCGTGGCCGGAGGCTTGGGCGATATTGAAAAGGCCGATGCAGTGTATGTGCAAAATGAGATTGAACCGCTGCGGGAAGACCTGGGCGTGGTGAACCATGAACTGCCGGAGCACCTGCGGGTGCATTTTGCGCCTGCGGCCTTGCCGCCCATGCCTTGACGTTGCCTGTTATTGCGGCAACAATGGCCGCATTGTGGGGGATTCATGCGCATTTATTGCACACGTTGCGGGCACAGGGCCATCATACGCACAAGCAAACAGCTAGGCAGCACGCGTAAACTGTATTGCCTGTGCGGCGACCCGGAGTGCGGGCACAGTTTTGTGATGGATTTGAGCTTTTCCCACACCATCTCGCCCAGCGCGCTGGATTTGCCGGAGAAGGTGCGCGCCGGGCTGCAACAGCAAAGCCCTGGCCAGATTTTGAGCCTGTTTGCGGTGCTGGGGTAGGGGGAACGTTATGGCTATATTCGTAGCGGGCACAGCATTTAACAATTCAGGCGAAACACCTTCTTGCGAAGAATGTAAAAAAGAGGGCAAGGAAGTTTTGATGGTACCGCTGAAATTGGGCGCTACTGGTCGCCCTGACCAAAACTTGAAAAAAATTTGGCGTTGTCCTGACTGCGGGCATCAGATTGACATTAACTAAAGTAGAAGCCCCGGTTCGGAAGAACCGGGGCTTCATTTTTTATTTATTCCACTAGAGGGTTAGCAGCAGCCCGGTTGATAAACCTGCGCTGCATGGGCCAAAAAGCCGGAGCGGGTATAGCCGCAGGCTTTCGCCTTTTTGTCTGCCTCTTCCAGAATCGCCTTGGGCAGCGAGATGGTTACCTTTACCGGAACCATATCGAGGCTGGGGGCGGGGAAAAGTTGATATATTACCTCTTCGGGCATGGGAAGTTCATCTTCTTCCCGTATTTTTCGCACCATTTTTTTCACGTCTTCAAGGGAAGAAGGTGCGGGAATAGGTTTTTTTTCTGAAGCCATATCCTGAAGAACCACCTCCAGAATATCTTCGCCATACTCCATGCATTCTTCAACAGAATACCCACCAGTGACGGCATTTGGAATATCTGGAAAGTACACGGAGTAGTTACCGGCCTCTTCCTTTACAAATACTCCGATATAGTAGGTTTTCATTTTAAACTCCTGAGCAATAGATTTTTTTAAAAACGTACTGATGAACTAGAATCTATTGCCTAAAATCTGAAATCTTTGTTTTTCATGTTCATAGTTCTCCTTTCTACTTTCTATATTTAATGGGGGAGGGGAGCCTCCCCCCACCTCGTTTAACGAAGCTTTATCCCAGTGTTTCTTTCAATGTTTGCCAGCGTGCCAACTGAGATGTCTTTGGCATGTCGAGGTACCCAAGAAAATCTTCCATCCGGGGCTGTGACCTTGGTGTGCTTGGCACCTTCCTCAATGGTGCAGCCCAATTCTTTAAGCCGTTTCAATACTTCACGCGCGGTCAATAAATGCCCTCCCTTCCACTTGGCGTTAAATGCACAGTACGTAAAATTTTACGTACTGTCAAGAGGTGTGGAGGTATTTTTTTACGTAAAAATTAATTCTCCGCCTCGTCAAGGCTCTCTGCGCAGTGGGATATCTCCGCGCCGATCATACTCAGCAGCAGGGCCAGACCTCCCTGTTCTTCTGGCAGGGTGGCGCCAAGGTGATTGAGCGAGGCCGCCAGCCTGTACAGTTGCAGGATAGGGGATGGCTTGCGGTGCTGCGAGTGGGGTATGGGCATGGCTTTTTCCTCCGTTGGGGCGAGGGCGGCGAGCATGGCCCCGGTATCCGCAGCCAGCCAGACAAGTTGCGCCTGTTGAGTCTGAAGCGCCCGGAGCGCCCGGGCCTTGTCTTCCGGCGATTGGGTGGCGTGGGTTACGGCTTGCATGGCCGGATCCAGCTCGGCGGCTAGGTCGGCCAGATCTTCCCGCATGCGGGCAAGCCCTGCCAGAACGGCGGGCGCATCTGCATAGCTGATGCCCTGGCGGGCGGAGTGGGCAAGGTTGGTGCTGTTCATGCCGCTGCCTCGCTTTGCTGCTTGGCAGCCTCATAGGCATTTTGCGCATCCGTAACATCCCCAACGGCGGAACAAACTGCCATTGCGCGCAGATGCAGAGTCCAGAGGGCGCATTCAAGAAAGCGCAAGGCGTAATACTTGGGCTTGGAATGCCGCTTGTGCTGCCAACGGGCCAGGGGCAGTTGCCGGCATGGATCCAACAGGTCGGTTGTCCATAAGGAAACATCCTGAGACACGCGCTGCAAATCTGAAAAATCATCAATGCAGCGAATGGTCAGGAGCGTTTGCCTAGCCTGCTTGGCGAGGGCATTGCACCGCATGAGGTGCTTTTTTGTTTTTTGCTGCCGGGGAAAGCACGACAGCATGTCTTGCGTGATAAAGATCAGCGAATTCAGTTCCTTTCGCAACTTGCCTTGCGAGGCCATGAGCGTGTCTTCGCAGGTGAGGAGGATATTCAGCTTGCTGTTCATGCCGCTGCCCTCCGCGTGTTTGCCGCAGGGGCGGCCATGCGGGCGACTGCGGCCATATCTGCCGCAAGCTCGGCCTGGCGGTGTGAGAGGCATTGCAGGGCAAGGCGGCGCTGCTGGCCTGTGCCGCGCTTGGCGTGCTGGGCAAGCATGGTCAGCTCAAGCTGCTGCTCCTGAACAAGGGAAAGCCGTTGGGAGAGAAAGGAAGAGGTAGACATGGGGAAACCTCGCAGAGTTTTTGATTGGCCTTTGCAAAAAAGCAAAAGGCCGGGAGCTCAAAACCGCTGCGAGGCGGCAGGCATATTCCCCCGAAGGGTATTTTATTAGCCTACTCCCGACCATAATAGCCGAAGAAGCGCCACCAAAAGGGCGCAAAAAAAGCCTTTCTTTCGGGGTCAGGCATCCGCTCGCAGAGGTGTTTTGAAGCACCGTGTGGAGAGATTAGAAAATGAGCTTCCTGTAGTCAAGCGGGATGGAACCTTCAAAGTCGTCGAGGTTCCATTCACCGGGCGGGAGGATCTCTTCTTCGTTGAGCATTTTTTGGGTGATTTTTATGAATATGTTGTAAAAATTTAAAAATGCAGCCAATTTTTTCATTAATTCATTGAACTCGTCAGAATCAACTTTAATACTTTTTCCAAGGGATTCTTGAATAGTGCTGTCCTTTAATAGTATATCCTGCATATTTTTTGCCCACATAGCAAAACCATGGGGGCATTCAAGGCATATCAACGTATAAAAATGTACACATCGTGTGACATCAAATTTACCTATTCCCAATAGGTGGGGATTGATCGCGGATAAAAAATCCGCACAGAGTTCTTTCCGTTGTTCGTACCGTAGTTTTTTCATTTGAAGCTCAAAATCAACCCGCTGGCGTTGTTCTGCTTTGTCATTGTTCAATAAAGACACAATAAAATTACCAATGGCACCAATCAGACCACCAATTGAAGCGGATAAAACCCCTTTTAAAAAATCTTGGTTTTGTGGGGCAACGCTGTCCTTTAGCAGATAAAAAAGACCAAACAAGGCCAAGCACATGCAGAATATAGCAAAATTATATTTTTTCATTTCGGGCATCTCATTGCTGGCATCCTTTAACATCAACAATCTGTTCGGGTACAAGTCTCCCCGAGGATGATTTAACCATTCGAAATAAATCAATTTCAAATTTGTTGCAGAAAATGTTTGCTGTATTTAGCAATGATTCACACGCCTTCACGCCAAGGTAGATTTCTTTGATTGCGGCGGGCGGAATATCTTCTATGTCTGATCTGGGCTGTTCTTCAGTTTTTTTCAATCGTGTTACAATACGCCATTCTTTTTCATACGCAAGGTGTGGATCCTTGGTAAAGAAAATGTTTTTTGTTGTATTGTCCTCATCACCAAAAAAAAGATCATTAAAGCAAGGGAGCTCCTCGTACTGCGGGTAGCAGACAGGAGCTAACACCCCAAGCATTTTATCGTGATCTGTCTGTCGGTGGAAAAAAGAATGGGTGGTGTCAAATCCTGCTACAAAGCCACAATGTCCTCCCCAAAAACCCTTAGCGTACTGTTCCCACATGATGGCGTTTGCAGGGTCGCTTGTGAGGCAAAGAACGCCATGAGGGATTTTGTAAAGGTGAGATCCTAAGATGCTGTTTGCTGCAGATTGACCTTCCTGTGTTTCAACCAGTGGTGTGTTATCTTCTATTAACTTCGCAGGTAGTTCTTGTAGGGCATCGATGGCCCGGGAAATGAAGGCCTTACCGAAGCCACTTTGGAAAAAGGGAGCATCTTCGGTAATCCACGAAGATAACCTTGTGCTTTGCTCTATGATCTTTTGCTTTGTACCAAGGGGATTGATAACAGCTTTTGTTTTTGGTGCGCATTCGTATAGAGCTTTGAATTTGTCTGATGGCGTGAATCGCAACTGCGGCTTTTCAAAGAAGCTTTCCCGGTCAGTGGACATGTACTTATACAAAATTGGCGGCACGGGTTGCGTCATGACCTCCCCCTATTCTTTCACTGCTCAAATAATCATCGCCTTCACAAAAGCATGGCACTCAAGGCTAGCCCCTGGATTCAACAATCATAGTCCGTCTGCTTGATGTAGCTAATGCTAAAAGTGCGCGTCAACAATGGGTATTTACGCTCAATGGCGTCGGCATATTCTTCAAACTCGCTGCGCAGTTCCTGCCAAGAGGCAAGGATAGCCTTTTGCTTTTGCGGGGTTCCCGTTGCGCAGTCGTAGTTGGTCAGCAAAGCTCTAAATCTTTCACTCACATCGCGCAGGGCAACCACATCATGCTTGGCAAGAAGTGCCAGACAGTTCTCCCGCCGCGTGGAAAAAACTTGTGGATTACTAAAGAGCGTTTTTGAGATGGCAAAGCCCGATACGTTCAAGCTCCAGCCATAGAGCGCTTCTTTGTCTGGTGGGCAAAATGGATCAGTCCGTTTTTTTGTCATGGCTGTCCTTCCTTTTGAGTTGGAACAGCATAGCGCAAAATGGGCTTCAATTTCCAGAATGGACGAGTAGGAAGGTAACTCCTACTGATTGGCAGTTTTGCAATAGATCATCAGTGGATTAGGCAAATTTATATAGGTCATGTTGCCCGGATTGATTGTGGGCAATAAAAAAGCCGGAATATCCGGCTGTTGGTGAACACTTCTTGTGGCGGCGGGTACTTTGGGTAATGCACCTTGCACCGTCCGTGTGCTTTATTTGTTTGTTGGTGAGACGGTTACGGGCGGCTGTGCTGTGCTTGGTTGAGACGGTTGCTCTATGGTAGCCCCTTTGATCAGTCTGCCGACAGGGTCGGAAACAAAAATAGAGGTGGCAGCTAAAATCAAAGCAATGAGTGACAGGAAGGCGATGTTACCTATCACACCAGAAGCGCACCAGTTCCAAAATATCCGCCATCCGCCGGGTTTCAATTGGTGTATTGTGTCGGCAAAGCCCTGCTTCTGCCCTTGAGTTAATTCCGTCAAGGCCTGCTTCTGGCCGTCTTTTGCAGCCTTTTTAAAGTCTTCAAGGTTTTCTTTGATGATATCATCTGTGAAATCTGAAAGTTGACGCTCCGCGTCCCGCAAGTATTGGGCTATGCGTCCTTCGCTCTGCGTATGAAACTCGTCCAGTTCGTGTTCTTCTGGATCATTTCCCTCATGCTTGCGTTTAAACGCCTCAATATATGCAATTTTTTCTTGCTTATAGATGCCATACGCAAGCAGCCCCAGAACGTTCTGGGGCTGACTGGGGTCTGTCGGGATTTCTCCAACTAGACGCGAAAATATGTAGTTGTATTGTCTGGTGCCCATTTTTAGACGGCAGCCTTTTTATAGGCTTCCACGACAAGGGTCGTTTTATTAAATGGGCGAACAGTGCGCTTGATGCGCTTAAAGAAACTTTCGTCGTTAGCGGAAAGTGTCCGAGAATCTTTTTTTATAATTCTGTCATTGATTCGACGGACGTCTGCTTCAGTGACAATTTTATTTTCCATGGTAGTACTCCGTGATATGCTTTGTACCCGACACATTAAAAATTGGCAATCTCCAAGTTTTTGTCAATGCCCCTACTTGTTTCAAGGCTTGCAGGAGAGGGGCTGCGCTTGTCTGGCTCGGTGAGTCAGTCTTTTTTAGTTTCGGGCTTGATTGACCGTATGAGCTGTGTTGCCGTTTCCATGCACTCTTTGGCAAAGCTGACGTCTGGGGTTTTTGTGAGATATGTTTCCGGCCATTTTATATCTTCTTTGAGCATGGCAATCAATTCTGCACTACTGTAACTATTATCATTGGACTCTTTTATGGCCAGGTAAGCAAGGAAATAACGTTCAAGAATTGATTTTATTTTTATAAGATGTGTTGAAGTGTCTACATAATGCCTATATTGTTTTAAAAACCATGCGCTTAAAAATTCTATGAAAATAAATATTAAGGAACAGCAGGCTATCCCATAAAGGTGCTGTGGCTGAAAACCTGAAAAAAACATTACTATTTGCCAGCATGCTACTGAAAATATATAGAAATATATTCCATAGTTAGAGTAATTTTTGCCATTATCTAGGAGGAGCGATGCTTTTTGGTCTGCATTGTCAATCTGTGCGTCAAGGAAAATACGCATATCTGTAAAATATTCCTGAAATGAATCAAATTTTTTTTGTTCCATCAGATGGATATTAAATGATTTGATTGTATTTAATGTATTGTCATAATCATTCTTTTGAATTTTTCTGATGTTATTGTTTTTGTCAATATCAATAAATTCAACAGGTTTGTTTTCAAAGCGCTTTTTATATAGCGATGTGATTGAAATTACGGGTGCAACTATCATTGATATGCCAAATATTGCAATAATAGCATTCCCGCTACTGATGAACTGCAATAAAAAGTCTTTTGCATCTGATCGTGTTGAAATATAAAGCAAAAAAATTCCGCCGAAGAAAAATGCAATACCTGGAATAATTACTGGGGTTATTACTTGCGACAACGCTAACCTCCGTTCTGCATTTATATCCTTGAGAGGAGGCGTTGGTGCGCTGTCTGCATTATTTTGTTCAGGAAAATCTTGCATAACTAAATCCTCATTTTTTTTTTTATGAGTTTGAGGCACATGATATTTTTTGGCAAGCATCAGGCCACCTGGGGGTGGGGTCTCGGAAAGGGGTAACAACTGGCACAAGTATATTTTTTAGTATTCAATGTGCTGAAATATATGACGTATTCTTGTAACCAAAAATAGTAACAAAAGGTTACATGAAAGGTAACATTCAATAAATTAAGCGTGTTGGTGTAACCAGCGAGGGGCACGAAAAAGGGTTACAATGTTACCTTTTGTAACCAGAATGTAGAAGTTTATGAAATCATATATCTATCTGTAATTACAAATCATAATGGTGATTCTGAAAATTTGTGCCAGTTGTAACCTCTTTCCGAGACCCCCCTTGGCGGGTAAATGCCGCCCTTTCTCGCGCGTGTATGCGCGTGCGTGTGAGGGGATAGAGGGTAATAAAAAAGCCCCTCGCGGGGCTGTTATGTCTAATCACTCATAAGTCGCTTTGTTAGCTCTCTGTTATAATTCTCCCTGTCAATTCTCTTTTGTAGAATCTCGCTTGCCTTTTTGTACAATATATTGGGCAAATTCTTTTTTTGCTCTAAAATGATCTCGTCAACTTTATTTTGGAATGCTTGGAGCAATCGATACTCTGGTTTGGCTTTGTCAACAGCATCTTCATATGTAATACCAGTGGTATTAATAAGAATTGTTCTTCCGCCAGGTAGTACTATGATTTTATTATCAGTTAGTATGCTTTTGTCAAAATTTTTTTCTGAATTGAGCGGAATTCTTATAGCTACAGAGGCTGGCTCATCATCACTAGCCGTGACTTTGGTTTGCGAAAAGTCGATGTGAATAGTCGGAAAAACGTATGTCTCTATCCTTTTCTCGCAAATTTTTTCAAGGCTTTGCGGCTCGATAGGGTTCGCGACGATCTGGGTTGTTAGGCGGTCAGGGATATCTTTCAATAAGTTTTGGAATTCGAACACCATAGCCTTCAATATTTCATTGTCATACAACATGAGGAAGCCTCCAGGCTAACGTTTAAGCCATAGTAGTAGTTGTTTGCATGTCTATCAATGGTCTGATCTTCAGTAAAAAGCCCCGCGCCGGGAGGGAGATCCAGCGCGGGGCAGACGGTAAGACAAAGATGAAGGGTCTTAATCGGTTTAAGACCCTTTCAGCCTTGGGGCATGGTCATTATGAGGTTGTTCACCAGCCGCGCCAGCGGGTGAGTTCTTCCACCAGCGCGTCCAGTGTGGGGAACCATCTTGTCACGCAGCCCTTAATCATCACGCCGGGCTGTTCATTGGGCCCCGGCACGCCCCACACAGGCACGCCAGAGGCAAAGGCCATGCCCAGTTCCGCCGAGGCATCGCAGCCGCCGGGGCCGATGTATGCGATCAAATCCGCACTGCCCAGGGCGCGGCTGCAAAAGGCAAAGGCCGCGCCGTGCGGATCCTCGTTTTTGCGCTGGTCAAAGCCCGGCCCCGGCGCGGGTAAAAAGCGCGTCCAGTCCAGCACCTCATAGCGGGAAAGTTCCAGGGCCTGACGCAGCCGGCGGTAAGCCGCCAGGTTGCGCGTGGATGTGCAGATGTAGAGCCTGCGGGCCGTGCTGCCCGAAAACATGTTCATGCGCGGTCTCCCTTTTCAAAAATCCAGCATTTGATGATGCGGGTCTGTTCATGGCGCGAGCGAACAGACTTGCTGCTCTCCACAAATTTATGCCGCCGGGTGTGCGGCAGCAGCTTTTTGAGCATGCCCACATCCGGGTAGGCCTGCCCGTAATCCTGACATTTTTCACGAAAGTGATTGAGGTTGAGGGCGATGATGCCCTCGGTATCCTTGGCGTGGTTGAGCTGCTCGCTGATCGGCCCGCGCGAGTTGACGTAGTCGTAGGCCTCCCAAAAGGCCTCAAGCATGGGGTGATCCGCACCCACGCGGCGCTCGCGCACGTGGGCGCGGTCTTTCAGGTATTGGGCTATGCCCTCCACCGTGCGCGCCGTCACGCCGGGAAAGAGCAGGCGCAGGGCAGAGCCGCAGGCGGCAATTTGCGCGTGGTTTTTTACAATGCGCTCGTTCTTGATGCCGCAGGCGGTAAAGTCGCGCTCCATGCTGTCAAAGGCCTGTTCGTAGGCCTCCAGAATGCGGCGCTCCTGGCACAGGGCGGCACCCAAGAATCCGCCAACGCTTTCGCTTGTCTGGCGCTCAAACCAGCGGGCAATCTCCCGCGTGCCGGGCCTGTGGTGCTTTTTGTCGGCGTGGCAGTGCACAATGCGTTGCAGCAGGGCCTCGCTGCCGTCCACTTCCGCATTTTGCGAAATAATCAGGCTGGCCTGAAACAGGCTTTCGTCCGTATCGTTGCCGCGCTTGGCCACGCCCAGGGTGCCTGTGCCGCGCCCGTTCCAGAATGGTTTGACCTCGTCAAAGCCAAACTGCTTTTGCCGGGCGTCTTTTTCGCCAGAGTCGCGGTCAGATTCAATAATGACCACAGGCAGGTTGGATACCTGCGAAAAGGCGCGCCTGCGCCCTGCCACAGAAGACTTGAGCAGGTCAAAGCCCTCGTAATCATCCCGGCCCACCAGCTTCCAGCAAAACTCCAGCGCGGTGGATTTGCCCGCGCCCGGTTCGCCCGTGTATTCCAGAAAGGGAAAACTTTTGTGCATGCCCCGTATTTGCTGCACAAACAGCGAGCCAAGCCAAAAGGCCAGCAGGCACATGCCCTGCATGCCAAAGGCCTTGGAGTAGTTTTCTATCCAGCCGGGGTTGAACTTGCCGCTGGTATTGATCTGCAAGCCAGAAAGGCTGGATTTTACTCCGCGGCTGCGGATGGTGAAGTAGCCTTGCGGGTTTACATCGATGCGCCGCCCCTTGTGCCAGGCGTGATCCTGAAAGATGTAGGTCTCAAGGGTTTTGTCGTAGCCGATGTAAGGCACGGCGGTGACGGTGAGCATGCGGTTATCGAGCCACCACGAGCGCAGGGTCTTGAGGTGGCGCACATCGCCGTCAAAGGTGCCGCCGCGCGATCGGTTGAGCAGGGCCTTGTGAAAGCTGTCTGGCGAGGTGATGGCCGTGCCTTCCAGCTCAATGACGTCTTGCGCCTGGCCATTGGCGTAGTCGATGGAAAACACGTAGCGCTGCTCGTCCAGAATCTCGTTGCGGCTCATGTAGAGGAACTGCGGCCACACGTTTGAGATCTGCGCTACGCGCACATGCTGCATAAACAGTGCGCGGCCCTCGGTTGAGAGCAGGGCGGTTTCGCGGGCGTCCTGGGATGGGTTGATCTCTGGCGGCGTGGCGGCTGATGAAGTGGGTGGCGTGGCGGGTGACGCTGGCTCTGTGGCTGCGGCCTCTTCCTCGCGCTTCTTTTGGGCCTGCTGGGCCTCGCAGATATGCTGGCGGGTTTCTTCCACCAGAGGCTCCAGCAGTTCTGCAAACGCGCCTTCCAGCTTTATATCGTAGAGGCCGTTGCGGTAATCCAGAATGAAGGAATCCCGCTGCTTTTTCAGGTAGGTGTAGTAGGCCTTTTCTTCTACGGATTCTGCCAGAAACAGCCGCCCGTTGTGCTTGCCCGCGCGCAGAAGGGCCGGGGTGATGCGCCCGGCGCGGTACAGGTCGTCCCAGTCGTTGCCCGAGGGCGCAAGGCAAACGGTGGAAAGTTCGCCCATGTTTTTGAGCTGCTTGTGGTGCTTGCGCATGCCGCTTTTTCCGGCGGCGTCAGGATCTAGCGCCCATATCCACCGGACGCCTTTTTGCGCGTGCTGCTCAAAGAAATTCTGCGGAAAATTGTTGCACGAGAATGCGGCCACGGCTTTGACGCCCACATGAAAAAGGGCAATGGCGTGGAAGATGCCCTCAACAATAAAGCATTCCTCCAGGCGCTCCAGCGTGAAGCCGGGGGGCGCCCACACGTCGCCCTTGTAGAGGGTGTGGTCTTCTTTGCGTTTGCCGCCAAAGTGGGCTTTTTGCCCATCCCTCCCCTTGCCGATGATGCGCTCCCAAAAGCGGGTTTTTGCCGCGTCCAGATAAAAGCGCACGGTGGGCACATCCTGCCCGTTGCCGAGCGGATAGCTGCTTTGCTCGTACCAGCCACGGATCTTGGCCAGGTCGAAGCCACGGTTCAGCCCAAGGTAGGCATCTGCCGTGGCGTCACGGTGCTCCGGCGTGGCCGGGTGCTTTTGGGCGAAATCGTCAAACAGCTCCGGCAGGGCCTCGCGCACGGTCTCGCTGAATCCGCATTTGTTTTTGCGGTTGCAGTCGATCACCAGGGGGCGGTCTTTTTTGATGTAGAGCGATTTTTCGCCGCACTGGGGGCAAAGGCCCTTGGTGAGGTATTCGCCGGAGTCTTTGAACTGAAAATAGGGCGAGGCCAGCAGGGCCGCCACAATCTCGGGGTAATAATTCTGCCTAGGCATGGCGGCCCACTTTTTTGTCGTGGTCGCGCAGGGCAGCGGCAAGGGCGGTGGCGACCTCCACCAGATCCAGCACTTCTTTGAGAATGCCGCGGTTCTCGGCCTTGGTGATGCGGTTGTCTTCCGTGGCGCGGATAATGCGGTCAGCTACGTGGCCAAGGTCGCTGGTGAGGCTGAGAACCTGATTATGCAGGAACGTGGGCGTGATTGCCGGCAGCACGGTGTTGCCGGCGGTGACGCGGGCCCGCAGCCATTCAATGACCAGCGTATTGCCCGCGGCAACGCAAAAGCCCGGGATATCCACAAAGCTGGGGAAGTATTTTTCTGTGGAGGTAACGCGGCGCAGAAATGCCGGGCTGACATTCAGGCGTTTGGCCAGAACGGAAAGAGGGTACTGGCTGCGCGTAATGGCAAGCCGGAAAACATCCTCCGGGGCAAGGTGGGCCAGTTCTTCCATGGTAGCTCCTTTGTGGAAAAGTCCGTTTGATTGCGGGAAATTCCACGTAGGCTACTGTGACCGTGAGCCCAGCGCCTTGCGCAGCGCCTGATGGATCGCCAGGGGGCTTACCGTGCCATCGTTTATCAGCGTGCGCAGCACCATGCGCAGGGTGAGCAGTTTGCCCTCTGCGATAATGTGCAGCCCGGCGGATTTGGACATGCTGCAATTGCGGCCCCTGCGAAAGCTGCGAACATCCATGCCGATGGCCCGCGCTGCCTGCGAGTAGGAACCGTGGAAGAGCCTTAGCCGTTCAATGTGGGTGTGGAGTCGTGTTTTCATGATTTCTAAATAGGTGGACTTGACCTATAGTGTCAAGACGAATTTCGCCTCTTTGTATAGGGCGAAATGCCCTCTATAGTGGGTATATGAAAAAATCAGAACGGTTTGAAAAATTGTTTGTCGAGGCAATGGTGAGGCGCGTTGAGGCTGCGGGGATGTCGCATTCCGAGTTTGGCCGCCGTGTTTTTGGGGAGGGCTCTGGCTCTAGGGCTTGGCGGGCTACGCGGGAAAAAGACCGCAAGCGTGGGCTGGGCATAGGCGAGGCCTATATGATGGCTGAAGCGTTGGGGATGGAATTCCCCGCCTTGGTGTGGGAGGTCATGCAGGAAGTTAAAGATAGGCTGGATTGACCGTTTTAATTATTGAAATATAGGCGGAATGAACCTAGTATGGGTGCCTTTAGGAGGTGCCTATGTCTGGACGCATTGTTCAATCGCCGTATTTGTCGCAGGAACAGGCCGCGCAGTTCGTTAACCGCTCGGAAAGAACGTTCCGCGAATATGTGAAGAAATACAGCATCCCCAAGTACGGGCCAGCCCGTAATCAGTATGCCGAAGAGGACTTGCGGGCTTTTATGGAAAACCCTCATTGCTTTCTGAAAGGCCGGGGAGGATTCCGGTCGAGATCAGTACGCTTTACGCCCGTGAAAGTATGAGCGTTCATAAAAAATCCAATGGAACGTGGTTTGTTCGCTATCGCGTGCCGGGAGAGAAAAACGCAAGGAGCGAGTATATCGGGGTTGGGCCTGACGCCGAAAAACTCGCCAGGGTGCGGGACAGGGAGATCAAGGAGCAGAAGGCATCGGGCAAGCGCCCCAGTGACAAGCTCTATCTGGATCAGCTTGCGCAGGCCTATTTGTGCGATCGCAAGCTCGCGGGCAAGTCGCCGGATTGGCTTGTGGAAATGGAAACCCTGTTCAACAAGAGGTTTCTGCCAGAGCTATGCCATGCGCCCGTTGACGGGCTGACGTATTCGGACGTCATGAACATGGTCGAGAAGCATCTGACCGAGGTCAAGCTGGCCACGCGGCAGCGCTACCTTGGGTATCTGTATGCCTGCTTCAACTACGGAACCCGACACGAGCTTACGGCGGGCAATCCGCTCTCAACATGGAAGAAGCAGCCCGAACCGCGCACCGAGCTTTTGCTGACGGTTGAGGATCTGGAAAAACTGTATCAGTGCGCCGCGCCGCATCTACAGTGGGCCATTGCCGTTGAGTGGGAAGTGGGGGCGCGCCCAGGCCCCTCAGAATTATACGCCATTAAGTGGCTCCATGTGGACTTCAAGCGCTGCCTGATTCGGATACCGGGTACAAAGACGGTGCTGGCAAACAGGCTTATCCCGATCACGCCAGCCTTTTGCCTGGAGCTGCAAAAAAAGCGCGAAGAGGCTCAATCCGAGTACGTGATCGAATTTCGCGGGCGTGGGGTCAAAACCATGCGGACGGCCTTCAAGCGTGCGCAAGAACGCGCAAAGCTGCCGTACCATGTGCGCATGTACGATATCCGCCACCTCTTCGTTACTCTGCTGCTGGACGGCGGGGCAGGCTTGGCGGCAGTTTCCCGCATGATTGGCCATAGCCGGATCGCGACAACTCAGGAATGGTATTATCATCTTTTGCCCGGCGCCATGCGTGACGCCATGGCCTTCAAGCCTGCGCCTTTGGGCTCCAGAGTGGCCGATGGCGCGAGGATACACAAAAGGATACACAGGCCACCTCAGTCGACCGTGAAACGCCGTAATCCCGTTGCTCCGCCTAAAGCTCCAAAAGAATGAATTATAAATATTTTAGTGTGTTACGTGTAAGCTGATCCGCTTTGGGAGCAGGGGGTCGAAGGTTCGAATCCTTTCGCTCCGACCATTTATCCAAAGAAAGGGATAGTTAGACGAAAGTTTAACTATCCCTTTCTTGCGTTTGACGGGGATCGCAAAGATGCGATTTGCAGAATTTCACAATTGTTGCGCAAAGTTAAGAAAGTGTAGACGATCGGCGTGCGATTTGGTGATTGACTGGCTATTGGATGATCTGCTTCATTGATATTTTTTTAAATGTACACTTTTGTGGGATGTGCAGACAAAAATATCAATGCAATATATGGAATATGTAGTATTTAAATGTTATAGTAAAATTTAATCAAAGGTGTATTCTGGGGTTTATGTGGAATAATGCAGAGCAATTGAGCGTGGTAAGGCTTTTTTTGAGTGCTGGATTGAATGGTTCTGCGCTACGGGCATTGTGCGTAACGATCACCGGTAATTTGTTGCATATCCTACAGTCGTGCTGTTTCCCATATTGCCAGGCATTTGTCCTGGTACTGGCCGGCATTTTCCGTGCAATTTTCGTTGATTAGGTCAGAAGGGGCGGGAAGGTTGAAGGGGGGCAGGCACAGGTTCAAGGGGCGCCAGCGGGTGTTCTGGTCCAGATCGTAATTTTTTGTGCAATTTGTAAACGTTGTTGCGGCAAAATAATGAATATCGCTGTTCCTTATCGTGGTCAGAGCCTTGACAATCTCCTCAAAGCTCAAATGTACAAAGCAGTCTCGTGTCAGCAGCATGTCCGCTGCTGGCAGCGGTCCACGGCACAAATCAAGCAGCAGGAATGAAAACCGTCGGCCAAATTTAACTTTATTTTTTTCTATTAAATCTGGAACAATATCTCCTCCTGTATATGTAATGTCAGTAAAATCCATTGATGAAATCCAGTGGCAGTCACCACATGGAACGTCCAGTACACTTTTTATGCTGTATTTGAGAAAAGATTTTTGCAGTTCTATGCGCAGTTTCTCGGTCTGTTGTAGTGATGATCCTGTGCCAGAGCAGCTTTCATCCCCGCCAAAACCGCCGCAATGGTAAATCTGGTGAAAATCAATATCGGTTTGAGATGGCAGTGCTGTCGCCTGCCTGAAGTTTTGTATGTAGTGCAGCAGTGGATTGATGTTTTGCGTCAGCGCTTCCGGGTGAAATCTCAGATAGTTCAGCGGCATGAAGTGTCTGTTTGGCTGATAGCCCTTGCGCGGCCCAAACTGCATATAATGCACAAGCGGGGGCATGGTGGCGGTTCTGCCCATCAGATAGCAGCGGCGGTACCATGTTTCGTCAAACAGGCCGCTCTCTTCCACCATGCGCAATTGATTTGCAGTGGGCATGGGGTAAATTGGCAGTTCTTCGCAACCAAGCGGCAGGGGTGTTGGCATGGTCATGTGTAGATGCTCCGTAAGTGCTGGCCACCGCACTCCAGTGCTTGTTAGTGGCAAAATGTCGTGATCTTTTACGTCCGCAGCGCAGGCGAATGGAATCATAGGTGCTATGGGGGGGCAAGCCCCGATTGATGCATTCTGCATCAGGCTGAAAATCGCCGATTGTTTTGTACTCTGCCGGTGCAAGAACTTCAGCCGACAGCACCGTAAGGTGCCCCTGAGATATTGAACAGTTTCGCGACAAGCTTAAGATAGAAGTGCTTGTGCTTTGCAGCGGCTTTTGGCTTTCCCCTTTTGGGAGATCGGGTTCATCCAAAATGTGGATGTCCTTATATACTTCGTTGGGGATGTAGTGTCCAGACTGCTGTCCACCCGTTCGGTGTTGTAATCCTGCTCTGCCAGCTTGTGGGTCTGCACGAACACTTCACGACGCAATAGTTCATGCAGGTGCGGTGAACCGAAACTCCGTTGTTTTTCTGCCAGTTCCAGCACCCGATCCCGCAAACGCAAATTATGGCCTTTATTTCTGCGTAATCACAGAATGCAGCACGTCACCCGAAGAGGCTCAGTTGCCTGTGGGCCTGCTTTTCTTCTAGCGTACTCAGGTATTGAAAAATCTGCTCAGGCTCATGCATGATGCCATGCTGCAAGCAATAGTGGCGGAAAAAGTCCATCAGGTATTTGTTGTTTGGACTGCCCAATATGTATTGCGTGCCGTAGGTGCGAATGTATTTTTCCTTCATTCCAGGAAAGTGACGATCAAGCTGGCTATAGAAGTATTGTCGGTTTCCATGGCGAAGCGTCATTCCCATGCCAAAGTTGATGATGCCGTGCACCCTTGCCTCGGCGCAATACTCCAAGATCCCTGCAATATTCTCTTTTGTATCATTGATGAACGGTAGAATGGGGCAAAGCCATACCACAGTCGGGATTCCGGCATCGCGTAAGCGAAGCAGCACATTAAAGCGCTCCCTTGTGGTGCTTACGTTGGGTTCCAGCTTTTTGCACAGCTCTTCATTGTGTGTGGTCAGGGTTATCTGAACAACGCACTTGGCTTTTTCATGAATCTTTTGCAACAGATCGAGATCGCGCAATATTCGATCCGACTTTGTGATCACTGTAAAGCCGAAGCCATACTCATGTATCAGCGACAAGGCCTTTCTGACAATTCCGATTTCCATTTCAGCCGGGATATATGGGTCCGTCATGGAGCCTGTGCCAATCATGCATTTTTTGCGTTTGCGTTGAAGGGCGCTCTCAAGAAGTTCTATGGCGTTTTCTTTTACTTCGATATCTTCAAATTCATGCTCCATGCCATAGCAGGCGCTGCGCGAGTCGCAATAGATGCATCCATGCGAGCATCCGCGATAGATGTTCATGCCATTTTTAGCGGATAAAATTCCCTTCGCCTTCACAAAATGCATCTGTCCGTTCCCGCCTGAATGTTGTGCAATGGCCTGTTGTCTTGGCTTGCCGAGCCGCGCCGTTCTTACCACGAGCGCCAGCTATCCTCCTGTCAGGCGTTCCCTTAGCTGGTTGGCGCAGGCGAGCGGCGGCAGGGGAACCCTGGGGAATCTACTGTCCCGCAGGGCCGTTGCTGAATGATTTAACAAGCGGTTCCTTTTTTTGACCGTCGCGCACCTTTGCTGGCGGGCTTTGTCTGCCCATGGGCGTCAGGCGGAAGAACTGTCCGCGTGATGCGTTCTCCGTGTATCCCTGAAAAACCGTTCCCACGCGTTGCACATTGCCTTTAAGGTCAAGGGCGAGGCCGGTTTCCTGATTGATAAGCTTGTAGAATTCCCCTTTTTCAATGATCTTCCATCGCTGATTTTTGGCGCCATGCCAAGGGAATATGATGGTGGGAACGCCATTGTATTTTTTGCTTTCAGATGAATCCAGAACCATTGCCAGCTTGGGCGCAATAACTTTGTAGCTGTCGTTGCCGAGGTGCTCAAAGCGCCAGATGCCCGCCTGTTCGTTCTGCCCGAGTGTAACCCGCTCCCTCACTGTCATGCCGCTGGAAACTACTGCCAGATCGCTGTCTGCCATCTGAATGAGGTAGTCGCCATCCGCAATTACAGCGGCAAGGGCAACCTGCGGATGAATAAGGCAGGCGATCAGCAGTATCGCCAGTCTGGAGCATGCGGCGAAGCCTGAAATTTTTTTCGTGACTCTCTGGATATTCTTCATGGGGTCTCATCACAGGGCAAGGTGCCGTTGTACATGGCTGCCTGCTGGCAGGAAGAAGGGCAAGGGAGCTGATCGTATCCAGCATTGGGCGCTCCAGGTATCTGTTTGGTATTTAGCTCAGTTTTAATAAACGGGTCTAGCTATTTGTTGCAGATGTCCGCCAAGTTGTGCTGTCTGTGACGACACTTGCATGAATCATTTTTGTAATGCCATTGTCAAACTTCATTAACAATTGTGTTCTGATTAAAAAAATAATTTATTCTTTATTGTACGCTGTTGTGGAAGAAATATTTGTCAATTTTATCGTTAGGTAGTCTATGTCGTGTCAAATTTTTTATAGTAAACATGAGAGTGTGGTATGATATCATGTTGTAAAGTGTAATTGAATGTGGAAGATGCGTAAGTGTTGTATTTGCAAAAGTGACTGCAGCTCTTGATCGGAAAATTTTTTTTTGGATAGCCGATACTTTCATATCGATTATGTTGCTGAAAATTTAGACAAATAATTAATAAAACTTTTTTATAATTTTATCATTTTCTATTTTAAATTTAAAAACTGCTTAAAACATGTTTTCAGATAAGATATTTTTTTAAAAAATACCCCTAAGCGTATATTTGCGATTGCCGAATATATAATAATGCCGATTTTGTGAAGGCGAGTGAATGGTTCACGCTTTATGGTGCACACATAACAAGGAAGGAACGAACATGTCTAAAATTTCAACTATGCAAAAATTGTTTGGGTTAAGTTTGTTGCTTTCATTATTTACAGTTGGCGTAGGAGTATTTGGCGTAAGGGAGTTAAGCAATATATCAAATGATGTTGATGCGCTGTATTCAGTTCATATGCGAGGGCTTGATATAGCGCGATCCATAAACATCAGCGTACTGCGTATTGTTCGTGACGAAAAAAACCTCATCATAAGCACAACGGACGAAGAAAACAAAAAACAGCTTAAATCGCTCGCGGATCAATACGCTGTTCTTGATAACTATCTTAAGGAAATAAAGAAATATTTTGTTTCAGCAGAGGGGCAAGCGCTCCTTTCAAAGATGTCTGGTGTGGTCAAGGAGTGGCGGGACGTTCACAATAAGACAGTAGAGTTGGGAAAAACCACAGACCCTGCCATGAAGGCCAAGGCGCAAGCGATATCCTTAACTACAGGCAGAGAAAAAACGCGTAATCTTGCAGCAACGATTCAGGATGTTGTTGATACAAAGATTGCTTATGCCCAGAAAGTCAGCCAGCAAAGCAAGGCGGATTTTGTACTGGCCAGAAATATTACCATGGCGGGGGTTGTGGTGTCCTTGCTGCTTGGCCTTGGCCTTGGCTACCTGCTTGCCCGCAATATGCTCCGCCAGCTTGGCGATGAACCTGCATCGCTTGCTGATCTTGCCCTGCGCATTGCTGGCGGCGACCTGAACGCGCAGTTTAACCCCGGGCGGAGTGAAATTGGCGTTTTTGGCGCCATGAAGCAGATGGTTGCAGCCCTCAAGGGAAAAATAGCCGAGGCTGATCAAAAGAGTCAGGAAGCCAGAGAAGAATCTGAACGCGCCCAGCAGGCCACCCTTGAGGCAGAAGCTGCACGAAAGCAGGCGGAGCGGGCCAAGGCTGATGGCATGCTGCAGGCGGCCCGGCAGCTTGAGGGCGTTGTTGAAATAGTCACCTCTGCATCAGAGGAGCTGTCTGCCCAGATTGAGCAGTCCAGCCGTGGTGCGGACGAACAGTCGAGCCGTGTGCGGGAAACAGCTACAGCTATGGAAGAAATGAATGCCACCGTGCTTGAAGTGGCAAAAAATGCGCAACAGGCGGCGGACGTTTCCAGTCAGGCGCAGAAACAGGCTCTTGAAGGCGCAAAAATAGTCAGTGATGCCGTCAAGGGCATAGAATCTGTGCATAACCAGTCGCTGTCCATCATGGAAGATATGAACGCTCTGGGCCAGCAGGCAGAAGGTATCGGCCAGGTCATGAGTGTTATCGCCGATATTGCCGACCAGACAAACCTTCTGGCGCTCAATGCCGCCATTGAAGCTGCACGGGCCGGTGATGCCGGGCGCGGATTTGCCGTGGTTGCCGATGAAGTGCGCAAGCTTGCTGAAAAAACCATGACTGCAACGCAAGAGGTGGGGCAGGCCATCAGAGGTATTCAGGAAGGCACAAAAAAGAATATTGATAATGTGGATAACTCTGCAGAATCCATTGAAGAAGCCACAAAACTTTCAATCCGTTCCGGCGAATCGCTGAAGCAGATTCTGGAAAACGTGCACATGGTCAACGATCAGGTGCAGTCCATAGCCACGGCCAGCGAACAGCAGTCGGCAGCCAGCGAGGAGATCAATCATTCGGTGGAGCAGGTTGCCACAATTTCGTCAGAAACAGCGCAGGCCATGGAGCAGGCGGCAAAGGCGGTGGCGGATTTGGCGCAGCAATCTCAGGTGCTTCAGGGGCTTATCCGCGACATGAAAAATCAGGGTTAGCCAGATGCGCTGGCAGAAGGCCGCTCATCTGGCGCGGTCTTCTGCCTCGGCAAGGGATATGTGGTGCTACATCATTTCATTGAGGCCTTGCAGATGGATTTTTGATCCAGCCACAAGCAGCACATCGCCCGCCTGAACTACCGTGTCAGCCCTGGTTTTTTGCAAAATGGGGGTATCCTGGCTTTTAATGGCGAGGATGATAACATCGTGCGATTTGGTCAGGGCTGCTTCCGCCAGGCTTTTGCCCACAAGGGGCGATGTGTCCGAAACCAGAAATTCATCGAGCAGTACTTCATCGTTGGTGTTGCTGCGGTGCATGAAGGATTCAACCAGGGGCCGCTGAATGGCCTGGGCGATGGACTGTCCGCCGATCATGTGCGGCAGTATAACGCGGTTGGCCCCTGCGGTTTTGAGTTTGCTGATGTGGCGGTTGTCGCTGGCGCGTGAAACAATGTAGAGATCGGGGTTCATGGCCCGGGCAGAGAGCACCACGTATACGTTGGCGGGATCGTTGGACATGGAAGCTACAAGGGCCTTTGCCCTGTCGAGTCCAACACGCAGCATGACGCTGTCTGATGTGGCATCGCCAAGCACAAGAAAATAGCCAGCACTCTCGATTTCTTCAGCTTTTTTGTCATCGGTTTCAACCACCACCACGTCAACGCCGTCTGCGGCCAGTTCAGCGGCCACTACCCGGCCCACCAAACCGTAACCGCACAAAACGCAATGGCCGGTAAGTGCCGCAATTGCCTTGTCCACTCTGCGCCTCCGCATCATTTGAAATACGCGCCCTTCTGAAGCCAGTTGCACAAAATAACCAATGAGAAGCGCAAAATATACTACGCCAGAAATAATAACAGCGCTGGTAAGCAGTTTTCCCTGATCGCTCAAGGGGTGTATTTCGCCGAATCCGATTGTTGAAAGGGTGATAAGCACCATGTAAAAACCGTCAAACAGCGACCAGCCTTCAACATATTTATACCCAAGGCTGCCAAGTATAAATATAACAAAGAGTACTGTGCCGTTGATCATCAGCGGCCAGAATATGCCCATGCGCTGTCTGATGCGCAATAATTTTATGTAGAGCTTCTTTTTCAATCATTGCTCCATTGGTGAGCAGTCAAGCGCATCTTGCTGTGAGCTTGCTGTCGCAAGTGTGCTTACGCCACCTTCGGCAAGCATGTTTGATTTGCTTGTTGTGCTAAGCGATTTACGAGTGAATCCTCCAGAATTCAACAGAATATGGAGCAGATTTGAAATATTTTTGTCTTTTCATGAAAAGCCCAGAAAAAGCCCTGTGCAGCATGTCTATGGGCAGTTGTGTGGATCGCTTGGTCTGCGGATGGAAAATTTATTGCAATGAACTCTTTTGTAGTGATTAATAACGCACAAAAGCAAATGATGATTTTTGGCTAATAGATTTAATATGCTGATATTTTTGGCTGTTAACCAGGAGATTGTTGAAACTTTTCCGAGGGGGATTTTTTTTGACAAATCGGTTTTCTGTAGAATTAGATAGCGAAGTAGTTTGATTTAATATCTAAAGGCTTTGATGCTTGTTTGTTTGTGAATAAAAAAGACAATTAAATACGATTTTTGCATGTTACATTTTTGTTTTGAATTGTTTTATATTTATTTACGATAATTATGTTATTAAAAAAAATTAAATTGAATTATATCAGTAGGGAGCAGCAAGCTCTTAAATGACTAATTTTTGATATGATTTCTAGTTTTTATATTATATCTATGTACATTGATGTAATTTTGTGTAATTTATTTCTTTCTTTGCTTGTCATGAAATGTAAAAAGCTGGGAGTTTATTTGTATTATGGCAGCCAATTGGGGCTATTTTTTATTTTTACAGTAGTAATGTGCGACAATTTGTGGCTGAAGCGCAAGGACCCCCTAAATATGGATGGGCATATTCTCTAAAAGCTATTTATATTGCCCTCCTTACGCTTCAAGCGCCCCGGTTTGATTGTGGTGTCTTTTTTCGTTTATTGGGTTGACACAAATTGCTTTATCGAAATAGTGTTAGTGCTGAATCCTTATAGTTCAAAAGTTTTTTAACTTAATATATCGCGGAGTGAAGATGGACGATTTTTTGAAGGGTGCTTTGGAAATTTCCAAGGCTCAGGCTGGCGTCAGGGTTATGAGCGCGGAAGAAATTACGGCCTTTGTCCAAAAGGTTGCTGGCAGCATCAGGGCGGTTGCCATGGGCGAAGCCACTGGCGAGCCCGATTTTGATGGGGCTGTTCTTGAAGCCAGAAAATCGATCAAGGAAAAGAGCGTTACCTGCCTTGAGTGTGGTAAGAGCTTCAAGATTTTGACTAAACGTCACCTGGCTACACACGGCCTCTCCACAGAAGAATATCTTGAAAAGTGGGGCTTTAAAAAGGGTACCCCGCTTGCCTGCAAGGCTTTGCAGCGTGAACGCCGCAAAAAAATGAACGACATGAGGCTGTGGGAACGGAGAATGACCGCCAAGAAGTAATTCTGCGGTCTGTCTGTCAGCAGCCTTGTTTTTGCATTCTCCGCCTTTAGGGCAGGGGAAAGAAGCGGCCCACCTGTGGGCCGCTTCTGTTTGGGACACCGGTTAGGTTTTTGCGGGCAGTTTTTGCATTTTTTTTGGTTTGGCGCATAATTGCCAAGGATTGCAGCACACCAAACTGCCGGGTTACCCCGGAAAAGGGCAAGGGCTTTCATGAGCACAGCAGAAGCGCCGCGCCGCGCCATTTTTTTGGATCGCGACGGCACCCTGAATCACGATACTGGCTATATTCACCGCAAGGAAGACTGGCAGTGGCTGCCGGGCGTGGTTGAAACCCTCAGGCGCTTTCATGCTGTAGGGTATCTGCTTGTGGTAGTGAGCAATCAGTCGGGGCTGGCGCGCGGCATGTTCAGCGAGGACGATCTGCACGCTCTGGAAGCATGGGTTAATGAAGATCTGGCGGCGCACAACGCCGTTATTGATGCGTGGTACTATTGCCCCCATCTGCCGGAGGTTACTGGCCCTTGCAACTGCCGCAAGCCAGAGCCGGGCCTCATCCTGCAAGCTGCCGCCGATTTGAATATTGATCTTGCGCGCTCCTGGATGATTGGCGACCGTGTGCGCGATATGGAGGCCGGGCTGGCCGCCGGGTGCAGTTGCGTGCTATTGCGCCCCCCGGTGGGCGCGTACGAAGATAACGTACCCGTGCCGGAAGGCGTAAAGGTGGTGCCGCATCTGCCTGCCGCCGGGGTGCATATTCTTGCGCCTGAGATGCGGGCGCACAGGCTCTCCCGCCTGCCTGGCGGCTGTGGCGCGCACTGTGGGGGAAAGCGCAGTTCCGATGGCTCCGGCCTCCCCGGCAGTGGCGGTTCTGGCTGTGAGGGCGGGCCTGACAAAGCATAATTATTATGTACAGGCAGGCTGGCATTTTAGCCCTGCCGTGCCTGTAGATGCACAAGGCCCCTGTCTGACAGAATCTGCGTTGGGTGCAGTTCTTTCAGGCAGGGGCCTTTGCATTAAATTTTAATACGGGCAGCAGCGCCAGCTTTGCAGGCAACCGGGTGCCCGCCTTTGACGCGTGGCTGGTCGCATCAGGTGTATTGCGGCTCGTTTTCCTTGATAATCTGAAAGGCCTTCATGGCCTTGATGGTGCCAGGCAGGCCCTGATACTTGGTCACCCCGGCGACCGTGCAGTTGAGCATGTCTTCGTGGTCGGTATCAAGCACGATAATGTCGCCCACCTGCATGCGCAGCAACTGGTTGCCAGTGATGGTGGTGCGGCCAAAATGCACCTTCATTTCCACTGGGGTTTCCAGCAGGCGCTCTTTAAGGCGCGCCACCCATGCGTGGTCAACTTCGAGGCGTTCGGTCTGAAAGCTCGCATGCAGCTTGGAACGAATGGGTTCAATGGTGGCGTAGGGCAAGCAGATGATCATGGAGCCGAGCGCCGTGTCCAGCTCAACTTCAAATGTGATGACCACCACAACATCGCTTGGGGGCACAATGGCGGCGAACTGCGGATTGATTTCGCTGCGCACCAGCTCAAGCTTTACGTCATGTACTGGCCGCCAGGATTCTTCCATGTTTTCCAGCGCGATTTTGACAATCTTGTCTACCACGGCCTGTTCAATGCGCGTGAATTCGCGGCCCTCAACCTTGGGCTGGGAGCCCGCGCCGCCAAACACGTTTTCCACCAAAGCAAATACCAGACGCGAATCAACAACCATGATGGCATTGCCGCGCAGGGGATCCATTTTGAAAATATTGATGGAGGTTGGCACCGGCAGCGAGCGCATGAACTCGCCGAACTTGGTCATATCAATGGATATGGGGTTCAGCTCCACGCGCTTGCGCACAGAGTTTGAAAGGGCGTTGGTGCAAAGCCGCGAAAAACGGTCGTTAACGATTTCAAGCACGGGCATGCGCCCGCGGATGATGCGATCCTGATTGGCAAGGTCAAAAGACACAATGCCGGAATCGTCTTCCTGCGTTTCCGTTTCGTTTTCGATTTCCCCGCCGGAAAGCCCGCGCAGCAGGGCATCAACTTCGTCTTGCGCCAGAACTTTGTTCATACCAGCCTCGGAACAGTCGTGAAAATGTGTGTTGCGGCGTGTTTTTCCGCACACGACCACGCAGATGGAATATGCAAGATAAAGGCCAGTTTGACAAGCCGTACAGCGCCTTTTGCCAGAGCAACCGCCGAAAACCAGAGGAGTGCGCCACGCTTGCCTTTACCGGGTCTGTCAGGCACTCTTGGCGCATGTTTGTACGTCTTTTTTCGGCCAGTGACCATGCCCATGCAGACCCATGCGGCGCTGCTCCAGCCGCGCCAGCAGTGACTATTGCCGCAAGGCCGGGGCAAAGCCTTTCGCAGGCCATCTGGCTTTCGGGGCTGGTGCGCCCTTTGCCCCTGTGCGGCGGGCTTGGGCGTTGCGGGCGCTGCCGCGTGCGTTTTGTGCGCCATGCGCCGCCTTGCCTGCCTGCGGAGGAGGACGTTTTTTCCGCCCCGCAGCTGGAGGCTGGCTGGCGTCTGGCCTGCCGTCGTCAGGTGCCCGCCCCTGACACGTCTGCGGCGGGGGGCGCTGCCGCGCTTGATCTTGAGTTGCCGCCGGAGAATCTTGTTCTGCCTGCGGGAGCGCAAGCAACAGGGCATTCGTCCGGTCACGTCATAACGCCGCCGGATTTGGCTCTGGCTGTTGATCTTGGCACCACATCCCTGTGCTGGCGGGCGCTTGATATGCAGGGCCGGGCAGTGGCTGAGGGCCGTACGCTCAATCCTCAGGCCGGGGCCGGGGCGGATGTCATGTCGCGCCTTGCCGTGGCGCGCGCGCCAGAAGGGCGTGCCGTGCTGGCCGGGCTTGCCCGGCGGCAACTGCTGGGCATCATGGATTCGCTGGCGCAGTCGGGCGCGGGGCGGGTGACGCGGTTGTGTCTGGCTGCCAATACGGCCATGACGGATATTTTTCTTGATCGCGATGTGGAGGGCCTGTGCGCCGCTCCGTACAGGCTGGCGCACAGCGGCGATGAAACCGTTGCCCTGCCGGGTTTTCCACCTCTCTATGTACCGCCGCTGCCCGCGCCCTTTGTGGGCGGCGACGTGAGCGCGGGGCTGGCCGCCCTGCTGGAGGCGGATGTTCCCCGGCCCTTTGTGCTGGCCGACCTTGGCACCAACGGCGAACTTGCACTGGTAACCGAGACTGGACAGTTGTGGCTGACCAGCGTACCCCTTGGCCCGGCTCTGGAAGGTATTGGGCCTGAATGCGGCCATCTGGCTGGCCCCGGTGTGGTAACGGGCTTTACGCTCACGCCCTTGGGGCTTGCTGCGCAGTTTTATGAAAGCGCGTCCCCGGATGCAGAAAATGCAGCGGATGCGGCGCGTCACCATGCTGCGCAGGGCGCTGTTTGCCCCTGTCCTGCCTGCCAGAGCGCAAACGCGGGGCAGAACCCAGAAGGGCTTGCGGCAGGTCCTGCGGCTGGTGCTGGAGTTGGATCCTCGGGAGCTGTAGCGCGCGGCATAAGCGCCACAGGATATTTGTCCCTGCTGGCCTTGCTGCTGCGCGCGGGCGTTCTGCGCGATGACGGGCAGTTTGTGGCAAATCCGGTCATGCCATTGGCGCGCAAGCTGGCTGCCGGGCTGGAGCAACCCAATCCGGCAGGGGAACACCCGGCATCCGGCCTGCCCCGGTCAGGCGCGCGCCTGCGCCTGCCGCATGGCCTGTGGCTTGCCGCCGCTGATGTGGAGGCCCTGTTGCAGGTCAAGGCCGCCTTTGCTCTGGCTCTGGATGCGCTGCTGCGCGCGGCGGATATTCCTGCCAGCAATGTTGCGGCAGTACGTCTGGCTGGTACGCTGGGCGAATATGTCAGGCCGGACGACCTTGAAACTCTGGGCTTTGTTCCCGCTGTTCTGGCCCCGCGCATCCACGCCGTGGGCAATACTGCGCTGGACGGAGCCGCGCTGCTTGCGCTGCACAGCAAAAAAATTCCGCCTTTGGCCCGCATGTGCCGCGAGGCCGTGGTGCTTCCCCTTGTAGACGAACCGAATTTTCACACCGATTATCTGCGCCGTATGCGCTTTGGAGTATAAATGTCCGCGAAAGACGATTCTTTTAACGATTCCGATCGGCGTAGCCGCCGTTCTGGCGAGGGCACCAGCCAGCCCCGCCGCCAGTCCCCGCGCAGACCTGACGACAGGCCCGTGCGGCGCGATGGCGCGGACGGCAGATTTGCTGGACGCGATGACCGTAACGCTGGCCGTCAGGACGACCGCCGGGATAACCGCCGGGACGGGCGTGCTTCTGACCGCCGTGACGACAGGCCCGGCAGCCGTCCCAATAGCCGGCCTGGCAGCCGTCCCTCAAGGGGGCAGGATGAACGCCGTGATGCACGGCGTGATGGGAGGCGAGAAGACCACCGCGACAATCGCCGTGACGACCGACGTCCCACTGACCGCCCCGCTGATCGGCGTGACGACCGCCGTCAGGATGGACGTTCGCCAAGCGCACCCAGGGACCGCTACGGCAGGCCTGCACTCCGGCCTGAGAAGCGCGAGGGCGACAGGGACGTTGCTTCTTCCGGGCAGCGCAACTTCGAGCGCCAGAATCAGCGCCCCACAGCGCGTTCTTTTGAATCGGGGGCATGGCCTGCCGCCAGAGCGCTGTTTCCGCCGCTTTCGGCTGAAATCCAGCGTATCCTGGATATGCTGCCCGAAGCCCTGACCAAGGTGTGGCCGCTCAATACGGCCCACAAGCGTTCGCTGCCCGATGATGTGGCCCAACTTTCGCGCCTTCTGACCACAGAACGCGCAGGGCTGGCGCGTCCGTACTGGAGTTCCCCGGCCTCCATCAGCGCCTATCTGTATTATTTTCTTCCCTGGAATCTCGTGCGCCTCACGCGCCTGCTGACAAGCCTGCCCCTGGCCGACCCCCGCACGGTGGCTCCGCAAGGTGGCGAGGCCCTGCTGGTGGACGTGGGCTCAGGCCCGCTGACCCTGCCGCTGGCCCTCTGGATGGCAAGGCCTGAATGGCGCAGTGCCCCAGTGCGGGTGCTGGCGCTGGATACCTCGTCGCAGCCGCTTGAACTGGGCAAAACCCTTATGGAAGTTCTGGGCGAGCTGACGGGCCAGCCCGTATGGCCTGTGCGCGTGGCCCGCGCGCCTCTTGATCAGGTTGTGCGGCAGACCGCCCCTCTGCTTTCTGGCGGGCGGGCGCGCCCGTGGCTGGTCAGCGCCGCCAACGTGCTCAACGAACTGCGTTTTGGCAAAAAGCGTTCACGCGGCGCAAGCGCCATAGAAGACGAGGACGAATTTGATTCGCTGGACGCCGAGGACATGGATATTGACGGCAATCCAGCTGCGGGCGAGGCCGATGGTGAAAAGCCCGAAGGCTGCCGCGAGGATCGGCTCGACAGCTTCCTTGAATCCCTGTCGCCGCTCTTTGACCATGCGGACTTGCGTGGCGGTGCCACTGCGGGCAGCCCATCCCCTGTTGGGCCTTCCCTGCTGTTTGTGGAACCCGGTACGCGCCTTGGCGGCTCCACCATCATGCGTTTGCGCCAGCTTGCCGTTGACGGCGGGCTGACGGCCCTTGCGCCCTGTACACATCAGGCTGATTGCCCATTGCTGCGCGGTCAGGGCGGGCGCACATGGTGCCACTTTACCTTTGGCAGCGAAGGCGCGCCTTTGTGGCTTGAAGACCTGTCGCAGGCTTCGGGTCTTGGCAAAAGCGGCCTGAGCCTCTCTCCCCTGTTGCTTGCCGCCATGCCCGAGGCAGAAGCGCAAACGTCCGGTTCCCTGGCCGCCAGGGTGCTTTCCGCCCCCTTTTTGGTGCCGGGTCTGGCGGGCAGGGCGCGCTACGCCTGCTCTGGCAAGGGGATACTGCTGCTGGAAAATGCCGAGTGTCTGGCCTCTGGTGATGAACTGACTGTTTCCATTGCCGCTGGCGGGCCACGCGACCGCAAAAGCGGCGCCCTGCAGGTGAGCCCTCCGGCGCAGCAGGGAGGAGCCCCCCGGCCGGAGCGCCGCCCCGGTGCTGATGAACAAGGGCGCAGGCCCGCGCCATACAACAGGGACAATAGAGAAGGCGGCAGGGATGGAACCCGCGATAGCACCCGCGAAGGCAATAGGCCCGCAGGAAAGGGCTATCCAGAACGTCCGTCCCGCGCCCCGCAGGGCGACCGCAGTCAGGGAGACGACCGCAGAGGGCAGGGTGGACGTCCGCCCCGGCCTCAAGGCACTGACCGCCCTCAGCGTGATGATCGTTCAGGCAGGGATGACCGCCGTGGTCGTGACGACCGTCCGGACTGGAAAGGCCGCCAGGATCGGCAGGGCCAGCCCGAGCGTTCAAACCGTTCAGATCGGTCTGAACGCTCGGACAGGCCTGATCGGCCTAATCGTCAAGACCGTCAAGACCGCAACAACCGTCAGGACAGACCGGGCGGACAGGACAGAAAGGGCCGTGGAGGCTCTTCTGACAACCGTTCTGGCGACAGGCGGCCAGGCGACAAGCGCTCTGGCAAGCCCACTGGCCCGCGACGCAACAAGCGCTAGGCACGCAGGGCATCAGTACTGATGATTGCGTTTTAGCAGCGAACTTCAGGGGGGGGGCTTGTGCCCCCCTTTCCAGTGCATGACGCACCATAGCTGCTCCCCTTGCAGAATTTTCAGTTCAGAATGTTCATGAGCCCCCTGTGAGGCCTTGGGGCATTTCCCACCTCCTTCGGCTGGGTCACCCGCACAATATTTTGTTCAAAAGAACTTGCCCCGCATATCCGCGCCACTGGCTAAAAAAACGGGCGAAGAGCGGTGGAAGCCTAAAGTTTTTTGTCGATATTAGCTATTCTTATTACTAATTTATGCAAATAATTAAGTATGTTAATGGTGCTATGCGGGTTTTCGGGGGCTTTTATTTGCATAGGTTCCGTGTATACTCAGCACTTATTATCAAACGCCGTATCTGAGCCGCCCTGCTGCGGCTTCTGTTTTGCGGTTAGTCATACGGAAACTTCGGAGCCGCTCCGGCGGCTGCATACCTTAAATACGAGGCTGTTTTTTCATGCTCACAATGCCCAAGAATTTGCCGCAGCCACAGTTGAAGCCCAATACGGAAGTTGTTCTGCAAAAGCGCTATCTGCGCAAGGATCTGAGCGGCAAGCAGGTGGAAACCCCGCGTGATCTTTTCTGGCGGGTGGCATCTTGCATTGCCGCCGAGGAAGCCAAGTACAACCAGTCCACCTGCAAGGGCGATGTGCTGGCGCGCGATTTCTATGACCTCATGACCAGCTGGAAGTTTTTGCCCAATTCGCCCACGCTCATGAATGCGGGCACTGATCTGGGGCAGCTTTCGGCCTGCTTTGTGCTGCCGGTGGGCGACTCCATTGAAGAAATTTTTGACGCGGTCAAATACGCGGCCATGATCCACAAGTCTGGCGGCGGCACGGGATTTTCCTTTTCGCGTCTGCGCCCCAAGGATAGCCGCGTGGGTTCCACCGGGGGCGTTGCCTCTGGCCCGGTATCCTTTTTGCGCATCTTCAACACCGCCACAGAGCAGGTGAAGCAGGGCGGCACGAGGCGCGGGGCCAATATGGGCATTCTGCGCGTGGATCACCCTGACATCCTTGAATTTATTCGCGCCAAGGAAAAAGAGGGCGAGTTTAATAACTTCAATCTTTCCGTGGGCTTGACAGAAGTCTTCATGCGCGCCGTGGAAAACGATGAGCATTACGACCTTGTGGCTCCCAATTCCGGCGAAGTTATCAACCGCCTGCGCGCGCGTGAGATTTTTGAGCTGCTGGTCAAAAAGGCCTGGCAGTCCGGCGATCCGGGCATTGTGTTTCTTGACCGCATCAACCGCGACAATCCTACGCCTGACCAGGGCGAGATAGAATCTACCAACCCCTGCGGCGAACAGCCCCTGCTGCCCTACGAGGCTTGCAATCTGGGTTCCATCAACCTTTCGTGTTTTTATGTTCCCGGTCACAACGATGCGGCTGATCCGGCCCGCGAGTGCATTGACTGGGCCGAACTCAAGCGCGTGGTGCACCTGTCCGTGCGCTTTCTCGACAACGTCATTGATGCCTCGCGTTTTCCGCTGGACAGCATCACTGAAACCGTGCGCAGGAACCGCAAGATCGGCCTTGGCGTCATGGGTTTTGCCGATCTGCTCTATCAGCTTGAAATGGCCTATGATTCGCAGCAGGGCCTTGAGCTTGGCGAGCGCATCATGGCCTTTATTCAGGAAGAGGGGCACAAGGCCTCGGCCCAGCTGGCTGTGGAACGCGGCGCTTTCCCTGCCTACGCCACGTCCGTGTACGCCAAAAAGAAGCTTGGCCCCTACCGCAACGCCACGGTAACCACCATTGCGCCCACGGGGACGCTTTCCATCATCGCGGGCTGCTCCTCCGGCGTGGAGCCGCTGTTTGCCCTGTGCTTTACCCGCAACATCCTTGACGGCGAGCGCCTTGTGGAGGTGAACCCCCATTTTGAGACGGCCCTTGCCGATGCCGGGCTGTTCAGCCATGAGCTTATGGATGCGGTGGTGGCCAAGGGGTCCATTCAGGAAATGGACTACCTGCCCGCCAAGCTGCGCAAGGTCTTTGTTACGGCTATGGATATCGCCCCTGTGTGGCATTTGCGCATGCAGGCGGCCTTTCAGCGCCATACCGACAATGCCGTTTCCAAAACCGTGAACCTGACCAACAGCGCAACGGAACAGGATATTTTTGATATTTACTGGCTGGCCTATCAGGAAGGCTGCAAGGGCGTGACTGTGTACCGTGACGGCTGCAAAAGCATCCAGGTGCTGGCCACGGGCGAAGGGCAAAAGAAAATGGACGGCGAAAGCGGCGCTGAGTCTGCGCAGTCTGGCCTGTCTGCTGCCCAGGTCGGCGCGGGTGTGCGCAAGCGGCCCGACATTGTGTGGGGCTTCACGCAGAAGGTGCCCACCGGGCTTGGCGTGATGTACCTCACCGTCAACGAGGTTGACGGGCAGCCCTTTGAGGTTTTTGCCACCATAGGCAAGTCTGGCCGCTCCATCACGGCCAAGGCCGAGGCCATTGGCCGCCTGGTGTCGCTGGCCTTGCGCTCCGGCGTGCACGTGCGCGATGTTGTGGCCCAGATCAAGGGCATCGGCGGCGAGCACCCCGTGTTTCGCGGCAAGGGGCTGTTGCTTTCCATCCCCGATGCCATCGCCTGGGTGCTGGAAAGGCGCTATCTCAAGGATGAGCACATCGGCGACGTCAACGACCTGCAAGCCCAGAACTGCCCTGAATGCGGCGAACCGCTGGTATTTCAGGAAGGCTGCCTTATCTGCCCTGGCTGCGGTTTTTCGCGTTGCGGGTAATGATTGGACCTGACTGACGGTAAGATATTTTGCTGGGTCTCTTGGGCCAGGCGGGGCAGAGCGATTTTATAAAAATCCGCGCCCACTGCTTCCGGCGGCTCAGGACAATCAGCAAACAGATCAGTAATATCCTTGCGGGGGAGGGCGCTCTTTTGTACAAGAGGCACTTCCCCGCACTGTTATTTCATAAGCGGTTTACACCATGAAATGGATTACGCATCAGGCCACGGCTGTGGCGGCGGCGCTGGCGCTGCATCTTCCCTGGGAGGGCGTGGCGGCGGCTTGCGCTGGCGCGGTGCTGCCCGATGTGCTGGATCAGCGCATCGCGGGCCTCGCCCCCACCCGCAGGGGCCGCCAAAAAGTGTTCAATGCCATCCACCGGGGCACAACCCACTGGTTTGGCTGGTGGCTGGCAGTTTGCGTGGCGGCTTTTGCCCTGCCGCCTGCCAGCCTTGGTTCGCTGGGGCGCGATGCCCTGCTCGGCCTGGGTTTTGGGGGGCTGAGCCATGTGCTGCTGGATATGCTGACCCCTTCAGGGGTGCCGCTGACGCCCTTTTCGCGCCAGAACAAGCTGTCGCTCAAGCTGTGCTCCACAGGCAGCCTTGGTGAATACTGTTTTCTGGCCTGTGTGGCGGGCGCAACGTGGCTGTTCTTTCACGAAGACCTGCTGCGCCTGTCCCACAAACTGGGTCACGGAAGCTGGTTCTGATCCGGCGGGTACACCCGGCGCGGATTTTTTGCACTCACAGGGCGGCATAGATGCTGGTCAAAATTTTTCTCACGCCACTGCTTATTCTCATGTGCCTGCTGGTGGCCCGCCGCTGGGGCTCATTTGTGGGCGGCGTTATTGCTGGCTTGCCGCTCATTTCCGGCCCGGTTTCCTTTTTCCTCACGCTGGAGCAGGGCGCGGCTTTTTCTGCCGCAGCCTCATTCAACACCCTGCTTGGGGTGCTGGCCTGCACGATAACAGCGCTTGTCTATCCCTGGCTTGCCGCCTGGGGCCTGCCCTGGTTTGTGGCCCTGCCTGCGGCTCTGTGCGGATTTTTTGGCGGGGGCTGGGCAGTGCTGCACCTGCCGTTCACGCATTTGTGGGCAGTGGCGCTGTCCTCACTTTCTCCAGTGCTGGTACTGACCTGCCTGCCAAGGGTTGTGGCCCGATGCAAACATGGTCATGCGCTGTCCGCAGGTGTGCGCGTTCCCATGCAGATGGCCTGCGGGGCCGGGCTGGTCTTTGCCGTGACGGAGGCCGCCCATTGGCTTGGCCCCGGCTGGAGCGGCGTACTCATGTTTTTTCCGGTCATGGTCTGCTCTATTGTGCCCTTTGCCCATGCCACGCTGGGGGCTGGGGCCGTGATAAGCATTTTTCGGGGCATTATGGCTGGGTGGTTTGGCTGCATAGTCTTTGCGGTGGTGGTGATGACAGGGGTTGAGCATCTGTCCCTGTGGCTGTGTTACGGCCTTGCATCGGGCGCGGCCCTGCTGGCGAGCGCGTTGGTTTCCCTGCTGGAGCAGCGGTCGCAGCAAAGGCATGCCGCTGGCACAGAGGCAGGATCGTAGTCCTGAGGGCAGCCTGATCAGATGTGATAATGGAAGAGACTTTTACTGCGGCGGAGGATGCCGCGCTCTGGGCTCTGTCAGTTAAATGTGCCAGGGGGGATGGCCCTCCCCCGAACATTTCAAGCTTAGTTTTTCCCGCAGAGTCAGGCGGTACCGCGTCTGCGCCGCAGCCTTTGCAGTACTGGCTCCAGAGCTTCGGGCGCGGTCTGCCATGCAAGGGGCAGAAACAGGGCCGCAAAGGCGCAACTGCCCAGCATCAGCACCACGCAGGCCTTGAGGATGGGGGACAGCGTAAACGAGCGCATGCAGACCTCAGAGACCCACCAGCCAGCAGCCGTGGCGGGCAGACTGCAAAAGATCACCCGCGCTGCCAGCCCGGTCAGGCCCGTAAAGGCCCCGCTGCCGTGGCGGCGAATCCATATGCCCACCAGCCAGAGTACGTACAGGCTCACGCTCAGGCCCGAGAGGGCCGCGATGGCCCACGCCCCGTTGGGAACAGCCCACCAGTAGTACATGGGTATGCACAGCGCCGTCATGATGCTGCCGGTCACAGCCGGAGTAATGGTATCGCCGTGGGCGTAGTAGGCCCGCACCAGCACCATGTAGATAATCCAGAAGGGCGTGGAGGCCAGCATGATGCGCGTGAGCGGCAAGGTAGCCAGCGTGTCCGCGAGGCTGAAGCGCCCGCCCTGAAAAATAACGCCAAGGATGGGCCAGCTTGTGGCCGCCATGCAGAACGCGCAAGGAATGATCAGGGCAACGCTGGCCCGCAGGGCCGTGCGCAGGGTGGAGTTGAAGCGCTCGGTGTCGCCCTGCGCCAGCAGCGCCACCAAAAAGGGATAGGACGCCACGGCGGCGGCCTGACCCACCAGCCCCACAGGAACCTGGGTGATGCGCCGGGCGTAGTTGAGCAGGCTCACCGCGCCATCGCCCGCCAGACTGCCGAAGACCCGCAAAAACTGCTCGTCCAGCATCATGATGGTCTGCCCCAGCATGAGGGGCAGGGCAGTGAGTAAAAATTTGCCCATGAGCGGGTGCCGCCATTCCATGTGCAGACGCAGGCCCTGCTGGGACGCCACCCGCAGGGGCAGCACAAAGGTGCCAAGGGCCGCGCCAAGGGTCACGCCAACGCAGTAGCCGGTCATGCCGTCCATGTGGGCCAGCAGGCCTGCGGGCAAAGCGGCCTGCGCAACCTGCATGCTTGCCAGCCAGGGCAGCAGCAGGCCCACGGCAATGATGGCCCCGTTATAGATCAGCGGGGCCAGCGCGGGCACGCGGAACTGACGCCGCATGAACAGCAGGGCCGTGACGCATGCCCCGCACAAAAAGAAAATCTGGGCGGGCAGGATGATGCGCATAAAAAAGGCCAGCCGCTCCCACTGCTCCGGCCTAAAGCCGGGGGCCACCGCCTGCGCCAGCCAGGGCGCAAGGGCCATGCCGCCGAGGGTCAGCAGTGTGGAGGCAGCCGCCATCCAGCAGAAAACACAGGAAAAAAAGCGCCATGCGTCCGCCTCATCCTCCTGAAACCTGCGGGTCAGCAGGGGGATGATGGTGATGGACATAAAACCGCCCGCCAGCAGATAATTGATGATGTCCGGCACCACAAAGGCGGCGAAATACATATCGGATTCGCCGCCTGCACCGAACTGCCACGAAATGATCTTGTCGCGCGCAAGGCCCATAAGGCGCGAAAGAACCGTGCTGGCCGCCAGTATGAGCGCGGCTGCGCCCATACGCTGCTGTGCGGAAAGCAGTGCCATCAGCGGTCCCGCTTTTTGCTGCCGTTGCCCGCGCTGCGCCCGCGCGCGCCAGAACCGGTGCTACCGCCCTTGCCCTTGCCTCCAGTCTTGGGGCCTCGCTTTGGCCCCCCCTCGCTGCGGCGGGCCTTGCCCTTTGCTCCACCCTTGCCCCCGCTCTTGCTGGACTCGTCGCCGGGCGAGGTGATCTTCCAGCCGGAGCGCGAACCGCCGGAACGGCTTGTACGTCCCGGTTTTGCGTCGCCCTTGTGAGCAGGTTTGCGGGATGTTTTGCCCCTGCCGCGCCAGTTGCCCTGCGCCGCCTTGGGCAGTTCCAGCGGCATGAGCCGGATTTCAAGCCGCCCCATATTCACTTCCGCCAGCGCGACTTCAAGGCTCTGCCCCATGCGCCACATGACGCCGGAGCGCTGGCCCACAAGGCTCATGGTGCGGGGGTCAAAGTCGTACCAGTCATCCCCGAGGTCATCAATGCGGATCATGCCTTCCACTGGCATGTCGGCCAGTTCCACAAAAATGCCAAAGTCCGTGACCCCGGCCACCATGCCCTTGAAGTGTTCGCCCACGCGGGGCAGTAGAGCAAGGCAGCCCATGCGGCGATCCATCTCGCGTTCGCAGGCCATGGCCGCCCGTTCGCGCCTGTTGATCTGGTCGCTGATGCGCAGCAGCTTCTGCCCTGCGGCCAGTGCGCCCACGCCGATGCCCATGGCTGTTTTGAGCGCCCGGTGGGTCAGCAGGTCCGCATAGCGGCGGATGGGCGAGGTAAAGTGGCAGTATGCCTGCGAAGCAAGGCCAAAATGCCCTTCGTTGAAAGGCTGATAGCGCGCCTGCGGCATGGCCCGCAGGCAGAGGCGGTTGACCAGAAATTCCTGATCCGTGCCCTGCACGCGGGCAAGAATGCCCTGCATGGCTGCGGCTTCCGGCCGGGGCGGCAGGTCTTCCATACCCACGCCCGCTAGGGTGTCAAAAAGGCTTTCCAGTCGTTCCGGGTCGGGCAGGGGATGCACACGATAAAGAAAGGGCATGCCCGCATCGCGCAGATGGCGCGCCACAGCCTCGTTGGCCGCGATCATGAATTCCTCAATGAGGCGGTGGGCATCGTGTCGCTGGCGGTGCCCGATCCAGACCACGCGCCCGGCTTCGTCCAGACGACTGTCTGCCTCGGGCAGGTCAAAATCAAGGCTGCCGCGCTGGCGGCGGGCATCACGCAGGGCCGCATACAGGGCAAAGGCCCTTTGCAGCATGGTGATAACTTCTTCACCGCGCGGGTTTTCGCGCAGGGCGGCAAGGGCTGCGGCATCGTTGTCGAGCATGCATGCCTTGACCTGATCGTAGGTCAGCCGCGCCGCAGAGCGCATGACCACCTGAGCAAAGCGCGGTGTGCCGGGTTTACCCTGCGGAGAAAAGGGAATTTCCGCCAGCATGGCGAGGCGGTCTTCGTCCGGGCGCAGGCTGCACAGACCGTTGGAAAGAGCCTCCGGCAACATGGGTTCCACAGATTTGGGGAAATACCAGGAGTTGCCGCGCGAGAGGGCCTCCGCATCCAGCGCGCCGGTGCTGCCGTTGCCGCGGGGGCGCACGTAGTGGCTCACATCGGCAATGGCCACGCGCAGCAGCCAGCCGCCGCCAGGGCGGTCTTCGACCTCCACGGCATCGTCAAAATCACGGGCATCCGCGCCGTCAATGGTCACAAGGGGCAGGCCGCGCACGTCTTCGCGGTCGTGCATGTCTTCAGGCGTGGGGCCACTGGGCAGGTGCTGGGCCTCAGCCAGCACCCCGGCAGGAAAGTCGCGCGGAACCTCGTGGTTGAGCTTGACCAGTTCTTCCTGCACGGCCACATCGTCCTCGCGCCCGTAGTCGCCCACAATGCGGGCTGTCCAAAGGTCGGAGGCAAGGCGCTGCACCGGGGCCAGCAATACCAGAGTGCCAGGCTCGGGGGGCGTTTCGCCAGCAGCAAGCTCCACGCTGAAATTGACGGAGAGGCGCGCGTCCGCCGGACGGCAGAAAAGTGTATTCCCTGTGCGGTGGGCGGCATGGGCGGGGATTTCCTTGAGGCCGCGTTCCATAACTTCAACAATGCGCCCTTCGGGGGATGGCCCGCGCGATGCACCGGGGGAGAGCGCCACGCGCACGATGTCCTGATGCCAGGCTTCGCCGGTCAGCGCAGCGGGGATATACACATCGCGCGCGCCGGTAAATTCCAGCTGGCTGTCGCGATTGTTTTCTCCCTCGGCAACCGGACGCATGGGCGTAACAAAGCCCCCGCCGTCGCGCAGCGAACTGAAGCGGCCTGTGATGTGCTTGAGGGCTTCGGGGCGCGTCCACAGGCCGCCGCGCAGCCGCAACAGGCGGCCCTGCTCGGCCAGCGTTGCCAGTGCGGCTTCAAGGTCGCCCTTGGCGCGGCGGGCAAGGCCCAGCACACGCATTAGACCGTCCACGCGCATGGGGCGCGTCTGGGCGGAAAAGACCTCCAGCAGTTCCTCTCGCGAGGGAAAGCCGGGGGTATGGGAGGGAGCGCCGGGCGCTCCGCGTTGGAAATTTTTCTTTTTCATAGGGTTCCGTAGTGCGAAAGAAGGGGGCAAAAGGTCTGGCCTTTCGCCCCCGATCGCTCAAATTTCAGGCTGCGTTGGCGCAGTGCCGCATCACTCGCGGTTGCCGCCGAACAGGCGCAGCATCATGAGGAAAAGGTTGATGAAGTCGAGGTAGAGCGTCAGCGCACCAAGGATGGCGCCACGGCGCACGGCGGTGCCGTCTTCCATGGGGGCGTTTTCGCCGAACCGGCGCAGCTTCTGCGTGTCATAGGCGGTCAGGCCGGTGAAGATAAGCACGCCAAGGCAACTGATGATGAAGTCCATCATGCTGCTCTTGAGGAAGATGTTCACCAGCGAGGCAATGACAATGCCGATGAGGCCCATGAACAAAAAGCTGCCCATGGACGTGAGGTCGCGCTTGGTGACTGTGCCGTAGACCGACATGGCAAGGAAGGTGCCGGTGGTTACCAGAAACGCGTTGGCGATGGACGCAATGGGGTAGACCACAAAGATGGACGAAAGCGTTGCGCCCGTAACAGCGGAATACAGCAGAAACAGACCCGTGGCCGTGCCGCCGGACATTTTGTGAACCGCCGCCGAAAGGGCGATGACAAGACCGAACTGGGCCACCAGCATGAGAATAAGCACAATGGTGTTGCCAAAAATGGCCGCCTGCACGGCAGGCGAACTGGCAACGGCGTAGGCCACGACAGTGGTTACTGCCAGACCGGCCGTCATCCACTGATAGACCTGACGCATGTAAAGGGAAGCAACGCTGGTAGCGGCGCTTTGAGCAACACTGCGGCTGTATGACATTATATCCTCCGAAAAGCAGTTGAAGGCGCTCAGTCCGTTCGGCGGCTACGGCTCCGTGCCGCAGTGCCGTCGGGCGGGCTTGAAGATTGTCTTCTGCCTACAACTATAATAACGCCAGCGGCATTTAGCAAGGGCCGGAAGGGGAAAGTTCGGCGCTGGAAGGGGGCGTCTGGCCCGGCGCATTCCGGCCTGGTGTAGCCCGGTCTGATGTCGTTCGGTCAGCCGCCCTTGCTGCGTGTACGGCAGCGTGCTACCTTGCGGCCTGCCGGGGCAGACCCGGCACATCATATTGAGAGGAGTAATCCATGAAATCAATTCGTGTTTTTTTTCGTGCAGTTACACTGACTCTTTGCCTCGGTGGCATGCTTGCTCTGGCAGGGCAGGCGCAGGCTGCTGATCCTGATCCGGCTGTGAAGCTTGAGACCAGCCTTGGTGACATTGTGGTGCGCCTTGATGCCCGCAAAGCGCCCATCAGCACGGCCAATTTTGTGCAGTACGTCAAATCCGGTTTTTATGACGGCACGGTGTTTCACCGCGTTATCAAGAACTTCATGATCCAGGGCGGCGGCTTTACCCCCGACCTGAAGCAGAAGTCTGCCCGCGCCTCCATCCGCAACGAAGCGGACAACGGCCTCAAGAACAAAAAGTACACCATTGCCATGGCCCGCACCGGCGAGCCGCATTCGGCATCTTCGCAGTTCTTTATCAACACCAAGGATAACGACTTCCTCGATTTCAAGAGCCAGACGCCGCAGGGCTGGGGCTATGCCGTGTTTGGCAAGGTCATCAAGGGGCAGGAAGTGGTAGACAAGATTGCCGCCGTGCAGACCGGCAAAAAGGGTTACTACGACGACGTGCCCATGGAAAGCGTGATTATCAAGAAGGCCGTTATCGTGGAATAAAGAGCAAAAAATGATCATGCGGCGGCGCTGCCGCCCGTGTGCAGACGGAGGGTTCGCTGAGCCCTCCGTTTTTTTACAGCCCGGAGCCAGCTTTCTTGGTGTCGCCGTGGTCAGGTTCAGTCTGGCTGCGGCTTTTTTCATACATGTTGCCCCAGGCTTTCAGCGATTCCATGATGGGCACAAGCGAGACGCCCAGCGGCGTGAGCGAATAATCCACACGCGGCGGCACCGTGCCGTAGACCTTGCGGTGCACAAGACCGTCTTCTTCCAGTTCGCGCAACTGGCGCACCAGCATGCGTTCGCTGATTTCCGGCAGGGATCGCCGCAATTGGCTGAAACGGATAACTTCCTGCAATGAAAGAAAATAGATAACCAGCAATTTCCACTTGCCGCCAATGAGCTGCAAGGTCAGTTCAAAATGGCAACGGTAATTGCCCTGTACGGGCGGGCAAATGTCGGGAGTGTCCATAGGCTTTCCTGTTCAAAACTATATTATTTGTCAGTACCTGTTATTGGCGTCATTATATGAATTTTTTGTTAGTACTTCAACTTTTGCAGATTAGGCATAGTATGGGGGCAAATCTAGCACTCAGGAGAAACATCATGAAGGTACTGGCCATAAACGGAAGCCCCAGAAAAAACGGCAATACGGCTCTTTTGCTGCATGAGGCCCTTGTGCCCCTGCGCGAGGCTGGTTGGGAAGTGGAAACTGTACCGCTGGGCGGCAAGAAGATTCAGGGCTGCCGTGGTTGCGAAAAATGTGCGGAATTCAAAAACGGGCGCTGCGTTTTTGACAACGACATGCTCAACGAACTGCTGCAAAAAATGCTGGCAGCGGACGCCATGATCCTGGGTACGCCCTGTTATTTCACGGATATGTCTGCGGAACTGAAGGCGCTGGTGGATAGAGCCGGATTTGTGGCCTATGTGAACGGCGGTCTTTTTCAGGGCAAGATTGGCGCGGCAGTAGTGGCTGCGGGGCGCGCCGGGGCCACTCATGCCTATGACAGCATCAACCACATGTTTCTGATGTCCAAGATGCTGGTTCCCGGTTCGACCTACTGGAACATGGGCTTCGGCCATGCGGAACGGGAGGCGGCAAAGGACGCCTTTGCCCTGGAAAATATGCGGCATCTGGGCAGAGCCATTGACTGGCTGGGCAAGGCCGTGGTTCCGCATATGGCGGAATACCCCGCCGCGTAGACGGCAGGCCCAGCGCCTGGGCGAGAGGAAATCAGGCGGGCAGGAAAAACTGCTGAGATCCGGGCTTTGGTGGACTCTACTTGCCTGCCAGGGCGGCAAAGCGGCGCACGGTCAGATGGCATACGGCCACTGCCAGCGCATCGGAGGTATCCAGCGCCCAGTTGGCGTTTTTAACGTTGAGCAGGCGCTGCACCATAAAGGCCACCTGCTCCTTCTCTGCCCGGCCCGTTCCCACAAGGGATTTTTTGACAAGGGTCGGTTCATAATCGCTGATGGTGAGGCCGTGCGCCGCGCAGGCGGCCACGGCAACGCCCCGCGCCTGACCAAGCTTGAGGGCCGAAGCCGCGTTCTTGGCGGTAAATACCTGCTCGATGGCCGCTTCTTCCGGCTTGAGGCGGGCCAGAACCCCCGAAAGTTCATGGTAGATGCGGGCGAGGCGGTCAGAAAATTCCTTTCCCGCCGAGGCCGTGCGTACAACGCCGCAGTCCACCAGTTGCAGCACGCCCGAAACCTCGCGCACCACGCCCCAGCCCGTGCGCTGGGAGCCGGGGTCGATGCCGATGACTGTTACAGACTGCATGGTCTGTTACAGCAAAAATGAGGTAACAATGTAGTCAGCCGCAAGAATCAGCACGCAGGAAATAACCACGGCAGAGGTGGTGGCGTTGCCCACTGCCTCCGGGCCAACGCTGTCGCGCCTCTTGTTGGTGTAATAGCCCTGACGGCAGCAGATGGTGGTCACAAGCAGGCCAAAGAGCACGGCCTTGATGAAACCGCCGTTCACGTCCGTTGCCGTCACTGAGCTGGTGATGCGGTAAAAATACGCGCCCTCGTTGATGCCCAGCATGAGCACACCCGTGAGATAGCCGCCGATGATGCCGATAACGTCAAATACCGCCGTCAGCAGCGGAAAGGCGATGAGCGAGGCCAGGAGGCGCGGGCTGACCAGATAGCCCATGGAATTGATGTCCATGACGTCCAGAGCGTCAATCTGGTCGGTGATGCGCATGACGCCGATTTCCGCTGTCATGGAAGACCCGGCGCGGCCTGTGAGCATGATGGCCGTGAGCACCGGCCCAAGCTCGCGGATCAGGGTGAGCGACACGGCAGAGCCAAGCATGCCCACCGAGCCGAACTTCACCAGAGTGTAGTAGCCCTGAAGCCCAAGCACCATGCCGCAGAACACACCGATCAGCATGATGAGAAAGAGCGATTTGGAGCCAATGACATAGAGCTGCTGCATGGTGCGCGGAAAAATCTTGGGGCTGGCAAATATCTGGGCCAGCCCTCCAAACATGAACAGTGCAGTGTTGCCAAGAGCGTCTATGCCGTTCAGGCAGGGGCGGCCTATTTTGCGCAGAAAATCGCCGAAATTTTCGGTTGCGGTCATGGTTTGCCTCACCGCCCTGATTTTTGCGGTTTGCTTGAAACAGGTTTTTGCGAAATCTGAATGGGTACGCCCAGCTTCATGTGGCGCAGGTCTTCACGCAGATTGAATGCATCGTCTTCCGTGCCGCGAATGCTGACCATAACCAGCACGAGCTTGCCATTTTTCTGGGTGCGGGTACGCAGGCCCTTGCCTTCAAGGCGGGTGCGCAGTTTGTCCGCGTCTTCGTCAGATTTGAATGCAGCTACCTGATATACATAATCAAACTGCGGGCCTGTCTTGGCAGGTGCGGGCTTTGCTGCCTGCGCCCCGTTTTGTGCGCTGGACTGTCCGCTGGCTTGCACGCCCTGTCCCTGCGCATTCTGGTTGGCGCCGGGCTTGATGCCCCAGGCTGCCAGACTGTTGCCCGAAGGCTGCGCAAAGGGATAGGCGCCCTGCGGGGATTGCTGGCCCTGTTTGCCCTGCGGCGGCTGGGCTGCTGCTTTTTGTCCCTTTTGATCCTGCCCCGGTTTGCCGGGTTGGGGCGCGCCTGCGGACATTGCCTGATTTTCCTCAGTAGCGGGGGCCGGGTTCTGGGCATCGGCGGTTTCCGCCTGTGCCGCCGGAGCTGCCGCGTCAGGCGCGGGGGCGTCCGGGGCAGGCTTGGCCTTGGGCGCGTCCTTGGAGATCATGCTGGTCATTTGCTCCACGCGCGTTTCAGGATTTTGCCCGCGTCCGACCATGAATCCCATAAAAAATGACCAGCCCACAGCAACCGCAAGGATTACGCCCAGCAGGGCAAGCATTGGCCCCGAAAGGCGGATGACAAAGCGGCGCTTCTCGCCAGAAGGTTGGGAAACGGCGGATTTGCGGGGTTTACGTAAGGGGGCGGCCATTCATTATCCTCCGTCGTGCGGTAAGCTGCGGGGGCCTGGTTTAACCGTTAAGGCGCATCCTGTCCGGGGAGGCAGAGCACACGCAAGGCCTCGTCCAAAACGCGCCTTAACGGTAACAGGCACAGAGCAGATTTGTCGCACGCCGAATATTCGACGTTTATGCAAACAGCGGGGATGGTTCTGCGGGAGTGGCCCCACAGGAGCCATCTGGCAGGATCGAACCGACGCTGTTTCCGTTCGAGAACAGTTCAAAATCCAGTTTATACGAATGTTACATGCTTTCCGGGGCGCTCACGCCAAGCACGTCCAGACCGTTGCGCAGCACCTGACCGATGGAACGCAGGAGGGCAAGGCGGGCCAGGGTGCGGGGCGCGTCATCGGCCAGCAGCACCTGATGCCTGGCATAGTAGCTGTGCAGCTGCCCGGCCAGTTCCGTGAGGTAGGTACTCACGTGGTGGACGCCAAGCGATTTGGCGGCGGAGGCCAGCATGTCTTCAAACGTGGCGGCCTTGCGCAGCAGGGCCATGCCTTCGGGCGTATCCAGCCCGTGCAGCAGGTCCGCATCGGCCTTGGCGGGCAGCACGAAGCCGCGTTCCTCAGCCCGGCGCAGCACGGCGCAGATGCGCGCGTGGGCGTACTGCACATAGTACACCGGGTTGTCGAGGCTGCGCTGCTTGGCAAGCTCAAGGTCAAAGTCCAGCGGGCTGTCGCTCTTGCGCGAAAGAAACATGAAGCGCGCCGCGTCAACGCCCACTTCCTTGATGACATCGGCCAGGGTTTCAAAGGTGCCCGCGCGGGTGGACATGCTGACGGGCTGGCCCTCGCGCAGCAGGTTCACCAGCTGGATAAGCACCACGTCAAAGCTGTCCTGCGTTTTGCCCATGGCCGTGATGGCCGCGCGCATGCGGGGGATGTAGCCGTGGTGATCCGCGCCCCAGATATCAATGAGCCAGTCGTAGCCGCGCTGAAATTTGTCGTGATGGTAGGCGATGTCGGAGGCAAAGTAGGTCAGGCTGCCATCCGACTTGCGCAGCACGCGGTTTTTGTCGTCGCCCAGATTTTCGGTGGCAAACCAGTAGGCATTGTCTTTCTCATACGTATACCCGGCAGAATCAAGCGCGTCAAAAGCCGCAGCAACGGCCCCGCCTTCCACAAGGGTTTTTTCAGAGAACCAGCGCTGGTGCTCCACGCGGAATTCGTTGAGGTCGTCCTTGATGCCGTTCAGGATGTCGTTCATGGCCTTGTCGTAGCACACGTCCTGGCCTTCGGCGTCGGGCAGTTCCACGAGGGCGGGGTTGGCATCCAGCATTTCGCGGGCGATGTCGATGATATAGTCGCCCTTGTAGTAGTCTTCGGGCCAGGTGACGGGCTTTCCGGCCAGTTCCTTGGCGCGCAGCCATACAGAAAGGCCCAGCAGGCGCATCTGGCGACCGGCATCGTTGATGTAATACTCGGTGTTCACGTCATAACCAGCCACGCGCAGCAGGCGGGCAAGGCTGTCGCCCACGGCAGCGCCCCGCCCGTGCCCCACATGCAGGGGGCCAGTGGGGTTGGCGGAAACATATTCCAGCAGCACCTTTTTGCCTGCGCCGCCCGTGCTTTTGCCGTACTCCTTGCCCGCGGCTTCAATGTCGGCCACGGTGGCGCGCCAGAAATCCTGCGTGAAGGTCACGTTGCAGAATCCGGGGCCAGCGGCTTCGGCATGGGACACCTCGGGGCAGCGCTCCACGAGCTTTTGGGCGAATTTCTGCGCCAGCTCGCGGGGGTTGGCCTTGGCTTCCTTGGCAAGCAGCATGGCGGAGTTGACGGAAAGATCGCCGTGCTTGGGGTCGCGGGGCGGTTCAATAACGGTTTTGACGGGCCAGGCAAGGCCTTCTTCTTCAATGATGGCCTTGAGGGCCGTGCGCAGGGTGTCAATGGCGCGCATAGTGCTGGTGTCCTTTCTTGTGCAACGGTTGTGGCTTTACGCCTCGGGCGGCCCGTGGCACTGCCGCCGGGAACCCCGTTTCAGGTTCATGCGCAGGCCGGTTGCGGCAATTCCGCACGGAGGCGCATGAAGAAAAAGTTTCAGGCAAGGCGGAGGAGCCCTTCCGCATGAAAGGCCAGCCACCGCAAAAAAAGCTATCCTGCAAAAGCCGCCGCTGTTTCGGCGTTGTTAACGAGCTCAATGGCGAGGTCTTCCGCTGTGGCGGTTCCCGCGAGGCAGGGGGCCACCATCTTGCCGAGCACGGCCTTGGGGCCAAGCTCCAGCCAGCGGCGCGCGCCGTCGGCATACTGGTTGCGCACGGTGTCTATCCACTGCACGGAGGATGTCATCTGCACAAGCAGGCTTTCGCGGGCGCTTTCGCCGTCTGTCACGGCCTTGCCGTGGGCATTGCAGTATACGGGGAACCTGGGCTTGCTCCATACGGCCTTGCGCAGCAGGGGGGCAAGCTCCTTGTTGGCCTCGGCCATCATGGGGCTGTGGAACGCGCCGCTGACCTTGAGTTCAAGGCCACGGCCCTTGCGTTCCTTGGCCTTCTGGCAGGCCAGGGCAACGGCGGCCTTGGCCCCGCTGATAACAAGCTGGGCGGGGGTATTGTAGTTGGCCACCAGCAAAAGCTCGCCGCACTGGGCAACGGTTTCGGCCACAATTTCTTCAATGGCGGGCTGATCCAGCTTGAGCAGAGCGGCCATGCCGCCCTTGCCGTCGGGATCGGCCTCGGCCATGAGGCGGCCACGCAGGGCCGTAAGCTCAAGAGCGCTCTCGGCAGAAAGCACGCCAGAGGCGGCCATGGCGCTGAACTCGCCAAGGCTGTGCCCGGCTGCGCCGCACACGTTGGCGCGCGCGGCAACTGCGCTCCAGAGGTTCAGATTCACCACGGTGAGGGCGGGCTGAAGGGCGCGGGTGTCGCTCATGGCGGCATCATCGCCTTCCCAGTAAATTTCGCGCAGGGGCAGACCACTGATGCGCTCGGCCTGCTTCCAGAGGTTCATGGCGTCAGAAGAATCCTCGGCCAGATCGCGGCCCATGCCCGACTCTTGCGAGCCCTGACCGGGAAAGAGCAAAACAGCTTGTGTCATGCGGGGTTTATCCTCCAGTGGCGCGCACATGCGCGCATTGGCGTGGCCTTGCGGCCTTGGGTTCGTTTAGGGTGCGCATTGCGCGCAAGCCCTCTTTTTTACGTTATCGGCGCAGGGCTTGCAAGTCCCGGTCTGCGGGGATATGACAGTGAACCCGGCAGAAACGCCGGAAAGGCCCGCAACGGGCGAACAAGCGCAGGAAAGGATCATGCAGCGACAATCGGTTGACAGAAAGGAATTGGCGCGTCTGGCGGCGGCCTCGGGCGCGGAAGTGCCGGAATCGGCCCTGGAGCCGCTGGCGGAATATCTTGAAATGCTCTGCCAGTGGAACAAGGCCATGAATCTGGTCGGCCCACACACCTGGCAGGATATGCTTACCCGGCTGGCGGTGGACAGTTTTCATCTGGCCGGTTTTCTGGACAAGCTTGATCTGCCCGAAGCTCCCCTGTGCTGGGATCTTGGCGCGGGCGCAGGCCTGCCGGGCATTCCCCTGCGCATGGCCTGGACTCGCGGCGCATACTATATGATAGAAGTGCGCGAAAAGCGCGCCCTGTTCATCTCCAGTGTACTTTCCCGCCTTCAGTTGCCCTCCACCCATATTTTCAGAGGGCCGGTGGAACATTTTTTTCAGGGCCAGTATTATAAGGCGGACTGCATTCTGAGCCGCGCCTTCATGCCCTGGCGGCAACTGCTTGACCTCGCCAGCCCCAGGCTGCACGATAACGGAGTGCTGGTCGTGCTGGCACTTGAGCCAGCCCCCAGCGAGTTGCCAGCGCCCTGGCGTCTGGTGGAGCAGCTCTCTTATGTTGTAGGCGGGCACGCGCGATGGTTCTGGGCTCTTGCCCCCAGCGCCGGTGCCGAGCGGCTGACCTATGATGCCACAACGCATCGGGCTGGCTAGACACGTATACCTGAATGTTCTGACAAGGATTTGCCCGCAAATCCCGCCGAAAGCTCTGTGGCGAACCGCGCGGGGGGGGGGGATCTGCGCGTTAATGGCCCAGGAACCGCCGCACAGTTTTTTGCCGCCATCTGCATGCCAGCATGAACAGGACCATGATCCTTACGGAGAACGCCATGCACCCCGCAGTCCATGCCTCTGCCAGCGCCGCGCCTGCCGGAAACGATGCAGACGAAACCCGGCGCACCGGGCAGTCGCAACCCGAATCGGAAATGCTGCCTGCCGCTGAACCAGCCTGTGCGGAGCAGCACGCCGCCTCCCATCCTGCACTTGGGGGAGCGCTGTTGCCCACTGGCGGCGCAGGGCTGCACAACGGCAAACGTTCGCTGCCTTCTGCGCGTTATTGGGCTCGGGGGCTGTTCTGGGGGCTGGTGACGCTTGCCCTTGCCTTTGCCCTGCGCATGCTGGAATGGCCCTGCTGGCAAAATCCGGAATACCGCCTTGGCAACGAGTGGCTGCTGGCCACGCACGATGCCTACACATGGGTGGCCGGCGCGGAAGATTTCGGCCTTGCCGTGGGGCACCCCATGGCTGTGATGCTCAAGGCCATGTCCGACCTCGTGGGCACTTCCCCCGCTGCCGTGGCCTTCTGGTTTCCTGCTTTGCTGGCGAGCTTTGTGGCTGTTATCGCATTTGCCTGGGTATGGGCGCTGGGCAGCATTGAAGCTGGCGTTGCCGCAGGCATACTCACGTCCATTGCGCCGGGCTTTCTGGCCCGCACCCTGCTGGGATTTTACGATACCGACCTCGTAACCCTGTTCTTTCCCCTGCTCATGACCCTTGCCCCGGCCAGTTGGGCCATGCGCTACATGCTGCTGCCGGGCATGGTGCTGCGCCGTCTTTCCATGACTTCCGGCGTGATGAGCCTGCGCCGCCTTTTTTCCCGCAATCAGCCCGCGGGGCACTGGACGCCGCGCCTCAAACAGGCTGAGCACATGGGCAATCCCCTGCGCTGGCAATGGGTTGTGCTGCTTGGCTGTTCCGGCGTCATTTCGTGGTGGACGCAGGAATGGCATTCTGTTTTTCCGTATCTGATCCGTTACAATGTGGCCTTGCTGGCCTTTATGAGCTTGGTGATGGCCCCTCGCGGGCGGCGCGCCCTGCTGCTTCTGGGCAGCATGGCCTACGCTCTGCCTACGCTGGCGGGGCCGTGGGGCTTCAGTTTCAGCTTGTTGCTGCTGGCTGCGGGCACGAGGACAGGCTATCGCCTGCGCCGCCTGCTGTGCCGCCCCTGGCTGCTGGCCCTTCTGCTTGCGGGCGTTGGCTTTTTGATGCTTCAGGGCGAAATTCTTACGTCCATTGTGAACCATATCAATGCCTATGTGAAACACACAGGCGATGTGAAAAGCACAGGCGGCGGGCTTTCGCTGGAATATCCCTCGGTGGCGCAGTCCATCATTGAAGTGCAGGATCTGGGCATCATCGAGATTTTCCCCTACTTTCATCCCTGGATGGAAGCTGCGGTGCTTGGCCTGCTGGGTTTTGCCCTGGTGGTCATACGCCGTCCGGGCGCGCTCTTTTTGCTGCCGCTGGCAGGGCTGGGCATCCTGAGCGTCAAGATGGGAGGCCGCATGGTCATGTTTGGCGCGCCCATCATGGCCATTGGCCTGACCTTGCCCTTTTACTGGCTGTTGCAAAGGCTGTTGCGTGTGGATCTGCGCGGCGCAGTGGCGGGCATTCTGACCAGCGGCGTGTTGCTGGCCCTGCTGGTAGCGCCCTTTGCCGATATGATCCCCGCCATGTCGCAGGGGCCAATCATCAACCGCCGCCATGCAGAAGCGCTATCGCGCGCCAAGGCCATGACCCCGCCCGACGCCATGCTCTGGCTGTGGTGGGATTGGGGCTATGCCGCCAACCACTTTGCCCAGCGGCAGACCATTGCTGATGGGGCGCAGCATGCAGGGCCGTCCCTCTATCTGCCCGCAGCGGTTTTTGCCACCGACAATCCGCGCTTTGCGCGCCAGATCATCCGCTATACGGCCCAGTGCGGCAACGAGCCGGGCAAGGTGTTTGAAGGTCTGGATGGTGAAGGTGCACAGGCGCTTATGGACAATCTGCGCTCGCCCGAAACCCCGCTCATTGAAAACAAGGGGCGGCTCTATGTGGTGGTGAGTTTTGAAATGCTGCGGCTTGGCTTCTGGATAAGCAATTTCGGCAACTGGAATTTTCTTACCCGTGCGGGCGAAGGCGGGGCGCTTTCCATCGTGCCGCAGGCCCTTGCCTACAAGCTTGATTCGGGCGAGGTACGGCTTGAGGGCAACAGCAGCGCCATTTATGCCTCGTCCATCAGCGTGTTTGAAGAAACCGGCGTGACGCGCCGCAACTATATTCAGGACTGGTTTGACGCGCACCCCTCGGCAACGCCCGAAGAACAGCACGAATTTCTTTCCAAGCGCCGCAACATCAACTTTCTTTTCAACCGCGTAACGGACGAAAAGCTTGCCATGGATGCGGGCCTGTACAATTCGCTGATGGTGCAGCTTTTGGTGGGCGACCCGCAGGATCCGCGAGTTTCGCCCTATTTCAAGCTGGTGTACGACAACGTGTTCGCCAGGATTTACGAAGTGTTGTAGGCGGTCGCGCTTGCGGGCCGCCGCATGTGCAATCAAGGGCAGTCTAACTGGATGATTTTGCGCCAAGGGCAAGGAAAAAGGTTTTTTTGCGAAAGAAGTGTACTCTTACGGTACATGACTGGAGTAAAAATAACCTTTTGACGCAGCCAGTTGGAAAAAAGAAGCAGTTAGAGACAGACCTCTAGTGGTGGTACGGAACCTTGCGCAAGATGCATTCCGCCCGGTAAAGCTGCTCAAGCAGCACCACGCGGGCCAGCTCGTGCGGCAGGGTCATGTGCGAAAGGCTGATGCAGCGGCTGGCGCGCTGGCGCACGGCTTCATCCAGCCCCCATGCGCCGCCCACGATAAAGCAGGCTCTGCCCCTGGCATCATGATCCATCTGGCGCAGCAGGTCAGCCAGCTGGGGCGAGGTGAGGTGCTGGCCGCGTTCGTCAAGGACGAGCGCTATGTCCTGCGGGTCGAGGGCCTCAATGATGCGGCGTCCTTCAAGGGCGTTGCGCTGATCCGGCGGCAGGGCGGAATCGCCGTCGCGTACTTCGGTTATGTCCAGCTTGCGCCAACGGGTGATGCGTGTGGCATAGTGGGCTGCGGCGTCCTTCCAGAACGGCGTTTTCAGTTTGCCTACACTTATGTATTTCAAGGGTTTGCCAGTCATGTCTTCTCATGTTTCGTTAAATATGGCGGATGACGGGCCTGAACGCTGCTCCAGCCCGGATGCCGGGATGGAGCTTGCAGCTGCGGCGCGTTTTTTGCGTAACGGCGGCGTGCTCGTGTTTCCAACGGAGACGTTCTACGGGCTGGGCTGCCTTGCCGCCAACGCGGAAGCCGTGGCAAGGGTGTATCAGTTGAAGCAGCGGCCCGTCCACAAACCCTTGCCCCTGCTGGCGGCGCAGCCGGCGCAGGTGGACGCCGTGGCGGAACTTGCCGCCATGCCCAAGGGGCTTTTGACCTTCTGGCCCGGCCCGCTCACGGTTTTACTGCCTGCCCGTCCCTGTCTACCCCCGGCGCTGGTCAACGGACAGGGGCTTGCGGCGGTGCGCGTGACGCCGCACCCACTGGCTGCGCAACTGGCGGAGCAGGCTGGTGGCGCGCTTACGGCAAGCAGCGCCAACCTCAGCGGCGGTGCGCCTGTATGCTCTCCGGACACGCTTGATCCGGCCCTGCTGGAGGCCTTGCGCCGCATGGCTCAGGGCATGACGTGCCCTGCCGGATGCGCGGCGCAGGCAGCAAAAACAGCAGTTCCCCTGCCATTGGCTCTTGGCGGGCCGCTGCCCGCTGGCGGCTTGCCGTCAACCGTGGTGGAACCTTTGAGCGGCGGGGATGGCGGGGCAGGGCGGCTGCGGATAGTGCGGGCCGGTGCTGTGAATACCGCAGCCCTTGAGGCTGCGGGTTTCACGCTGGAGTGACCTCCTGACGGGCTACGCGGCGGAGGCCGCGTTTTTTACAAAAACCTGCCTGCGCACAAGAGAATTTAAATATCCGTCTTCACGCCGGGACAGGCCGTGCGCGGCGCAGATTTCAGCATAAGCTTCAGTCAGGCCGTCCTTATGTTTTGCCGAAGTCATGACAAAGGGATAGAGCAAGAGGCCCAGGCCCAGCAGCCGTGGGCGGGCAATATCCACCAGCAGAAAAATGCCATCAGGGGCAAGCATTCGCGCGGCATTGGCAATGGCGGTGCGTCGTGTTTGGGGATTTGCCTCATGCAGCGCCATGGCGGTCATGATGATATTGAACGTGCCGTCAGGAAAGCATGCTTCGTCCATGGACGCTACGCTGAAATGAAGGTTGTTGGGATATTCTTTCTGGCGGTATTGTGCGCGGGCGATCTGGTTTTCGGCAAGGTCAAGGCCATGGATGCGGCATTGGGGCGAGGATTGCGCGGCAAGCGCAAAAGTCAGGGAACCTGTGCCGCAGCCAAGATCCAGAGCCGACATTTCCGGGCCAAGCGCCAAACCTTTGACCGCCGCCTCATAAAAAGACGCATTCAGCCCGAACAATCGGGCAAAAATATCGTAGCTCTGTCCAGAAACAAGACCATTAAAAGCAGTACCCTTGTCAGTGTTCATAATACCTCGCATGTGACCGAAGTTCGGTCGATCTGGATAATGTATGGATACCAAACATTAGCAGCCAGAAAAGCCTATTTGACCTCCACCGCGTTAAGCTTCGCAAAGAGTTTTTCAAGAAAATCAGCAATGTCAGCGATTTCATGCTGTTGGCGTGCTCCCATGGCATTGTCTACCATGCAGTCAAGCTGGGAATGAAAATCCATGTGCTGTTTATGTGCGGCCTTGCCCTTTTCCGTCAAAAACACATTGAGACGGGTCATTTTCAGCGGGTCTTTGGCCTTGTAGGCCAGGCCCTTGCGCTCAAGCCTGCGCAACAGCTCAGAAACGCTGCCCTTGGTGACGCCCAGTTGCTCGGCCAGTCCACCCACATGGATGCCCTCATTGTTGTGGATAGCCATGATTGTGTGGATTTCCGCCAGATGGATGTCCACATCGGTGCCGAATTTGCTGCACTGGCGCTCAAGCTCATAAAACCGGGTCACTATGCCCAGCAGCGAGATGCTGATCGGCGCGCTGCGCGTAGAGTGGGCGGCAGCATGCCCCATAGTTTTGATCATGGATTTCTGGATGCGCAGTTCAACGGCGGTTTTTTTATGGCAGTCATTTTTCATGGCGTTTTAGTATGGCATCCATACTTTTTTGTCAATTGCCGCGCGGGGCAGTAATTGACAGATTAGCGGCATTTGCTCCCGGCGCTTGCGGCGCGGGGCATGCTGGCTTAGTATGCGGCAGTTGCGCGCGATGGCGCGAACCATACGGAGAACGCATGAAACGCAAGGTTATCTGCCCGCATTGCGGCGAGCCTTATTCCAGCTACAAAAATCCCACGCCCACGGCGGATGTGGTTATCTATTCGCCTGATCGCGGGGTGGTCATCATCAGACGCGCCAACGAACCAGTGGGCTTTGCCCTGCCCGGCGGTTTTATTGAAGAGGGCGAATGCGCGGAAGCCGCCGCAGTGCGCGAAATGCGTGAAGAAACAGGGCTGGATGTGGAGCTGACCGGGCTTTTGGGCGTGTATTCCAGGCCTGACCGTGACCCCCGCCAGCACACGCTGACCGTTGCTTTTACAGGCAGGCCGCACAATCCCGAAGCCTTGTGCGCCGGGGACGATGCGGCCCACGCGGCGTATTATCCTCTGGATGCCCTGCCGCAGCCGCTGGTGTTTGACCATGCGCAGATTCTGGCAGATTTCAGGGCCATGCTGGCTGGCAAGCGAACGCTTGCCGGCATACAGCCATCATTTGACGCGGTTGCCGGAGCAGCCGGAACCTGCGGGGAAGGGACGCATTCATGAGTTATCGCAATCTTCAGGAATGCGTTGCCGATCTTGAGGCCCATGGCCATCTGGTGCGCGTTGACGCCGAGGTTGAGCCGCATCTGGAGCTGGCCGCCATCCAGCGGCGCGCCTTTCGCGCCAAGGCTCCGGCTCTGCTGTTTACGCGGGTCAAGGGCACGCCCTTTCCCATGCTCTCCAATCTTTTTGGCACCCGTGAACGGCTGCATTTTATTTTTCGCCGCAGCCTGCCTGCGGTGGAGGCTGTGCTGACCGCCAAGGCCGACCCGGCAGCAGCCATGAAGCGCCCGCTGCAGTCGCTCAAGGCTCTGCCCGGTCTGCTGAACATGCTGCCGAGTGTGAGCCGGGTGCGCGCGGAACAGGCGGCGGCAGTGGCCCCTGTGCTGGAATGTCAGTGCAAACTGGCCGACCTGCCTCAGCTAGTCTGCTGGCCCATGGACGGCGGCCCTTTCATTACACTGCCTCTGGTGTACAGTGAAGACCCCGCCAATCCCGGTGCGGACGCCTCCAACCTCGGCATGTACCGTGTGCAGCTTGGCGGCAACGAGTACGCGGCGGACGAGGTGGGGCTACATTATCAGATTCACCGGGGCATAGGGGCGCACCACGCCCGTGCGCTGGAAATGGGCAAACCTCTGCCCGTGCATATTTATGTGGGCGGGCCGCCCAGCCTCACCGTGGCTGCGGTCATGCCCCTGCCCGAAGGGCTTTCTGAACTGCGGTTTGCCGGTTTGCTCGGCGGCAGGCGCACAGAGATGGCCGCTGTGCCGGGCTTGCCCCTGCCAGTGCTTGCGCAGGCGGATTTTTGCATCAGCGGGCATGTGCTGCCCCAGTGCAAGCCTGAAGGGCCTTTTGGCGACCATGTGGGTTATTACAGCCTTGCGCATGACTTCCCCGTGCTCAAGGTGGACGCCGTCTATCACCGCAAAGGAGCCATCTGGCCCTTTACCGCCGTGGGCCGCCCGCCGCAGGAAGATACGGTCTTTGGCGACTTTATCCATGAACTCACAGGGCCGCTGGTGCCCCAGGTTTTTCAGGGCGTGTGCGACGTGCATGCCGTGGACGCAGCCGGGGTGCATCCGCTGCTGCTGGCCGTGGGCAGCGAACGCTATACGCCCTATGAAGACGAGCGCCGCCCGCGCGAACTGATCACTGCGGGCCTGCATCTGCTTGGAACCACCCAGACGGCCCTGGCAAAGTATGTTTTTCTTGTGGCGCACGAAGACGCGCCGGGCCTCACCGCCCGCGATGTGCCCGCATTTTTGCGGCATTTGCTGGAGCGGGTTGATTTTTCGCGTGATCTGCACTTCATCACCCGCAGCACCAATGATACGCTGGACTACACAGGCAGCGCGCTTAACGAAGGCTCCAAACTTGTGTGGGCCTCAGCTGGCAAAAAGCGGCGCGAGCTTGGGTGCGAACTTTCCGGCCTTGCCGCTGATCTGCCGCCTCTGCCGGATGGCTTTGGCCCGGTGCGCGTGTGCGGCCCCGGCCTTGTTGCCATTGGCGGGCCGAGGCATGCCCTTGATCGCAGCCAGCCCGACCCGCAGATGGAAGCGCTTGCGCAGGCACTGGCCCAGTGGCCGGGCCGCGAGGCCTTCCCGCTTGTAATAGTGGCGGACGATGCGGACTTTTGCGCCGCCAATCTGGATAATTTTTTGTGGGTGGCCTTTACCCGGTCAGACCCGGCCACAGACGTGTATGGCGCTCAAGCCGCCACACGGGCCAGGCACTGGTCGTGCGAAGCGCCGCTGCTCATCGACGCACGCCTGAAGCCCTTCCATGCCCCCCCACTGGAAGAGGAACCGGCGGTCATACGCAAGGTGGAAGCCCTGGCAGCGCCGGGCGGCCCCTTACATAACTACTTGTAACCTGGGGGAGGCATCGGCATGAAAATCGCCCTATTGCAGTGCAATACCGTTACCGGCGACGTGGCCGGAAATCTGGAACGTATCATCAGCACCGCCCGTCAGGCTGGCGCAGCAGGAGCAAACCTGTGCGTTACGCCGGAGCTGGCGCTTTGCGGCGTGGCCCCCGGCCACTATCTGTGCGCTCAGGGTTTTGCGGCGGGTTGTCTCAAGGCTCTGGATATCATGGCCGCCGAACTCAAGGACGGCCCTTCCGTGCTGGTGGGCGCGCCTGTGCCCAGCGTGTATGCCTCTGGCCTGCTTTCCAACGCGGCAGTGCTGGTTGAAAAGGGCGGCTGGCAGGTTGTTTCGCGCAAGGTGTATCAGAATCAGGGTCAGAACAGCGTGGCCGAATCCACAGATGAGGACGCACGCTATTTTGACCGCGGCATTTCGTGCGGCATCGTCACCATGGGCGGCTGGCGCATCGGCGTTGTGCTCTGCGAGGATGCCCAGAGTGAAGACGCTTCGTTCTGGAAAACCCGCTACGCCAGCGGTCATAATCCCTTGATGGAACTGGTGCAGCGCGGCGTGGACGCTCTTGTGCATATGGCGGCGGCGCCCTTCAGCGTGGGCGCGCAGGAAACGGACGAACACCTGCTTTCGCATGTGGCGGCGCGGCATCATGTGCATATGTTTTCGGTGAACATGGTGGGCGGCAACGACAGCCGCGTGTACAACGGGCAGAGCCTGGTTTTTGATCCCACAGGGCAGCTGCTTGCCCGGGGCAAGGCCTTTGAGGAAGACGTGCTCGTGGTGGACACCGCGCGCGGGCAGGGTGCTGTTAAAGCCCCGGAACCGCTGGCCGCCTGCGTTGAGGAAGATTACTGGCGCGCCCTTGTTCTCGGCACACGGGACTTTGTGCGCAAGTGCGGGGTGGAGAAAGGCATCGTAGCCATTTCCGGCGGCATGGATTCCGCCCTGGTGTGCAGCGTGGCGGTGGAGGCCCTTGGCGCGCAAAATGTCACCGGTGTGCTCCTGCCCTCGCCCCACAGCAGTGATGGCTCCCTGACGGACGCCGCCAAACTGGCGGAGAATCTGGGCATCGCCACAGTGACCCTGCCCATTGGCCCGCTTATGGATGCTTTTGCCACCGCGCTCAAGCCCGGCCTTGACCTCTTTGAAGAAAAGCCCGGCGACGTGACCTTTGAAAACGTGCAGGCCCGCATACGCGGCACGCTCATCACTTCGCTGGCCAACAGGGCCAATGCCCTTGTGCTCAACACGGGCAACAAGAGCGAGGGGGCCATGGGCTACTGCACCCTGTACGGCGATTCCGTGGGCGCGCTGGCCATTATCGGAGACCTGACCAAGACCCAGGTGTATGCTGTTGGCCGCTGGTACAACACCCATCGCGGGGCAGAGATCATCCCTGATGAAATTTTTACCAAGGCTCCTTCTGCGGAGCTGCGCCCCGGCCAGAAAGATTCGGACAGCCTGTTGCCCTATGAGGATCTGGATCCGATTCTTGAAGACCTGTTGCAGCCTGCGGAGGCGGAATCCGGCCCGCTTTCGGCGGCGCGCATGGAAGTGCGCGACAAGCTGTTCAGGGCTGAATTCAAGCGCCGTCAGGAGCCGTTGTCGCTTTACATGAGCCGCATGCCCTTTGGCGGCGGCTGGCAGACGCCCGTTGCCGGGCGTTTCAGCCTGCCCAATAAGTAGGCTGTATAAAAAAAGTATGGAAAAGGGCCTTGCGGCACAAGAGTTGCCGTATGGCCCGCCCCGAAGGGCGGGGGTTTTTTCTTGAAGCCCGCAACGCACTGGGGTAAGAGCAATGTGTTGCACAACGCTGACCTGAGTGGAGGATATCATGGCGGAAGCACCGGAGAAAAATCTGGCTCTGGATATTGTTCGCATTACCGAGGCTGCGGCCCTTGCATCGGCCCGCTGGCTCGGTCGGGGAGACAAGGAAGCCGGTGACGGCGCCGCCGTTGACGCCATGCGCGTCAGCTTCGCCACCCTCAGCATTGATGGCAAGGTCATTATCGGCGAGGGCGAAAAAGACAATGCCCCCATGCTCTTTAACGGCGAAAAGGTCGGCAAGGGCTGCGGCCCCAGCCTTGACGTGGCCGTTGACCCTGTGGAAGGCACCAATCTGCTGGCTTATGGCCGCCCCAACGCCATCTCGGTTGTGGGTGTTGCGCAGAGCGGCAGCATGTTCAACCCCGGCCCCAGTTATTACATGCAGAAGCTGGTGGTGCCCCGCGAGGCCCGCGATGTGGTTGACCTCGATGCGCCGGTAAAGGTCAATCTGGCCAACGTGGCCAAGGCCATGGGCAAGAGCGTGCAGGACCTTGTGGTCTTTGTGCTCGACAAGCCCCGGCACGAAAAGCTTATTACGGAAATCCGCCAGGCAGGCGCGCGCATTCAGCTGCAGACCGATGGCGACGTGGCCGGTGCGCTCATGGCTGTTGATCCCCGTTCCGAGGTTGATATCATGATGGGTACGGGCGGCACCCCCGAGGGCGTGTTGTCTGCCTGCGCCATCAAGGGCATGGGCGGGCAGATTCTGGCCCGTCTGGATCCCCAGTCGTATGTGGAAAAAGAAGCTATCACCGAAGCGGGCATTGACGTACGCGAGGTGCTCACGGTGCATGATCTGGTGCGTAGCGATGACTGTTTCTTTGCCGCCACGGGTATTTCCGGCGGTGATTTTTTGAGGGGTGTGCGCTACAGTGCCAAGTACGCCGTTACCCACTCGCTGGTTTTGCGCGGCAAAACCGGCACCCTGCGGTATGTGGAGTCTTACCATAATATGGACAGACTCTCGAAATTCAGCGCGGTTCGGTATTGAATGAATAAAATTTCATCTCTCTGCGGTATTTTTGCGGCATTGTTGCTGGCCCTGCCGCTGGTGGTTGTTGCCCCCGGCATGGCCGAGGCCGCGCAGGCTCCTGCTGCCAGGAAAAAGGCGGAACAGCCTGCCCCAAGTTCCAGCGCAAACGTTAATGTGTATGAAAAACAGCCCCCGGTGACGGACAAGGAACTGCTGGACTTTCTTGAACTCCTGCCGCAGTTCCGGGCCTGGGCCAAGGGCAATAATGAAGAAGCCCACCCCATCATGCGCAACAACAAGGCGGATTTTCTCTATTCGCCCAATGCCGCTGCCTGGGTGCAGGCGCATAACTGGAACGCGGTGCGCTTTTTCTGCGTCATGGGCCGCATGGCAGCCGCTCTTTCCATCGTGGAAGAAGGCAACGACATGAGCGGCGCTCGCTCCAAGGATATGCCCGAAGTTTCAGAAGGCGAGCTTGCCCTTGCGCGGCGTCACCTTGGCACCATGCTTAAAGCTGGTGGCGATGTGCCGCCCATAAACAAATAGGGCATATTCAGCGCCATGCCCGCAGTACGGGCCTAAACAAAAGATTGATGAAAGGCTCCGGTTGATTCCGGGGCCTTTTTTATTTGCGGCTGGCGGTCAGCAGCGCTTATTGTCAGCAAACAAAGGCAAAGGCGATGCCCAAATGTCCTGCACCATGAGACAGCCGCTGGTGTACCTCCCCACTGGGAGCGTTTTGAACCATCATGCAAAGAAAAAAGGCCCCTCGCGAGAGGGGCCTTGGTATTGTGAGCGCGGTCTGCGCCGGGCTGATTTGCGCCGGGCTGATGTATTTGAAGCTAGTTTGCAGGAGCCTGAGGCGCTGCGCCCTTGGGCTGTTCTGGTTGCGCCGCGGGGGCGGCTTCCTTGACCACTTCTCTGGCGAGTTCCTTGGCTGCGTCGGCGGGAGTCGGCGCAGGCGCTGCTGCGGGAGTTTCAGCCGGAGTTGTCGGGGCCGCAGTTTGGGGAGCAGACACTCCCGCAGGCTGCGTAGTGGCGGGGGTAGCGGCAGGTTCCTGCACAGGAGCGGGCTTTTCAGCCGGAGCAGCGGGCGCGGATTCAGGCGCGGTTGCCGGGGCGGCGGGTTCAAGTTTGGGGGCCTCCGCAGGTGCTGCTGCGGGAGCTTCTGGCGCGGGGGCCGGAGTCGCCGCAGGAGCCAGGACAGCCGGGGCAGCAGGAGCGGGCGTCAGGATGGCGCTCAGGCTCTTTACCTGAGCCTCGGGAGTTTTTTCCAGCTGCGGCATGAGCATGAGCGATGCGGGCTGGGCCAGAATAACCGCAATGACCGCGCACATTACGAGCGAGCCGCTGGTGCCGCCATGCGCGCCACGGCGCACCAGACGGGCAAGCAGTACCGCCGCCACAATGCCAATGCCGCCAAGCACGGGCAGGGCCTTGAGTCCAAGCACGGCGGTGCGCTGGCTTTCGGTGAGTGTGAAGTGGAAAAACTTGCCAAGCCAGTCAAGCGTGTAGCCAAAACCGGCTGCCACCAGCGCCATGCTGGCGTGCAGCAGGCACAGGGCCGCGATGATGTAGAACAGCTTGGCTCCGGCTACGGGCAGGCGCAGCAGCGCCTTGCCCAGCAGGAGGGCCGCAAGACAGGCCGTGCATACGGCAGCGCCCACCATGTCGGCAGCAAAAATACTCAGCAGGCAGGCGAACACAAGGGCTATCCACAAAAGGGCCATTCCGGCTTTTTCGTTGCGGGAGGCGGCCAGATCAGCCGGGGCTGTGCGCAGCACACGCGCCCAGGAAACACCGCAAATGACAGCCAGCCAGGGCAGCAGGCCCAGAGCCGCAAAGGCTAGAGGCTTCCACCATGTGGCTTTGGTGATGGGCCAGGTCACAAGCTGGGTGCCAAGGTTCTTGAGGTATCCTTCCGGCTGATGCCAGAGCATGACAACAGCAAGCCAGCAACCGACCATGCCCAGCATAAGCACAAAACCCACGAGGCCGTCCGCCTTTTGGGCGCGACGGAATCCGCAACGCCAGAGCAGAAAGGTCAGGCTGGCAAGCACTGGCAGCAACAGATTGAAAAGGCCGCCCGTCAGGCCAGCCAAAGCCGCCAATGCAAAACCCAGAGGCAGAGTGATGGTCGTGTCTGGCTGTTGCCAGCCGTGGCAAAGGCAGGCGAGGGAAAGCAGGGTCACGGCTGCGGCTAAAGCTTCCGGCCCGGTAAAGGTGGAGAGCGGCGCAAAGATGGGCGCGCAGAGCAGCAGCATGCCGCCAGCCAGCGCGGCCCGGCGGTCCAGCCCGGCAACGCGGCCCAGAACCCACACCGCCACAAGACAGAGCAGGGTTCCGGCCATCGCGGCCAGGGGAAAGAGCAGATGGGCAAACTGCGGCGCGGCCTTGGTGAGCAGGGCTTCAATGCCCCGCAAAAACCAGAAGAATACGGGCCATTGCGAAAGACCGTCGCCAGCCGGGGCAAGCCACATGCCGCTTTGCGCGGTTTGGGTAAAGGCCAGAATGCCTGCGGCTTCACGCGGGCAGTACAGGCTGTGCCCCATAAGGGCGGGCCATGCCTGGGCCAGCATGATGAGCAAGAGCGCAAGCGGCCCAACAATGCTGGCTGTGTCAAAAATTTTGTCGGCAAAGCCGGGAGCGGCTGGCTGAGGAGCGGATTCTGCCGGCTTTGCTGAGGCCGCGGGTTTGCCTTCTTTGCCTGAGTTGCCGAACATTCCCCTGAATCCCCTGGCCGAGATCGTCACCGGACGGGAAGCCTTGGGGGCTGCGCCTTCGGCCTGAGGTGCGGCGGCTGCGGCGCTCGCAGCGCCCTGTGCCGCGCCCGCAGGTTCGGGAGCCGGTGCAGATGGCTGGGAAACTGCCTTGGCAGCTTGCTGCCCGGACTGGGCGTGTGCCCCTTCCGCGCTGGTCTGCTGGCCCCCAGACTGACAGGCAGCCTGGTCTTCGGGATTCTGGGCGCTGTTCTGGGTCATGGCATCGCTCCTTCATGCGTTTTCGGCTCGCCAAGCAGGATATGTCGCGCATGGCGGGCATCGAGGTCAATTTCTACGGCGCGCCCCGTGGGCAGGCTCTGGCCGCTCAGCACATCACGCGCGGGGCCTTGCGCACCAGCGGGCAGAGGGCAGGCAAGGTGTTGTTTCCGGTCAGAAAAATTGGTCGCCAGCAGCCAGTAGCCGCCGCCTGGCAGGGAACACAGGGTCGCCACGCAGCCTGCGGGGCCGTTTATCACCTGCACAAGACGGCCAGAAGCAAGCCCTGTGGCGCGCCTGGCCTGCAACAGGCGGGCAATCTGTCTGGCAAAACTTGTTTCCCGGCTCCACTGCATGTCCAGCGGGCCAAAGGCCAATGGAGCGGGGCTTTGCCCGCCGGGCTGGGTTGCGGCTCCCCAAAGGGGAACGCTGCCAGCGCTGGACGCGCCCTTGCCCGAACCCTGCGGCAGTCCCAGCGCGCCCGTAAGATCCTGTGGGCTTAAAAATGTCAGACCCGGCAAACCAATGCGCCAGCCCAGCAGGAGCAGGCAGGCGGATTCCATGGCCTGCGCGTGGTCGGGGTGCACGGCGCCTGCAGCGTCAAGCCCAAGGGCACGAGCGGCAAGTTCCGCCTGGGTGACGGGCAGACCCGAGGCCTCTGGCGCGCCCTTGGCAAGGGATTGCGCGCGGCGCACAAGAGCCTGACCGTCCGGCAGATCCAGCAGGGGACGCCAGTCAACATATTGCCTGTCCCGCAGTCCACGCGCAAGGCGGCTGTGGTCAACGCCCGCCGCGAGCGAGTCCTTGAGCAGTGCGCCCAGGGGCGCGGCATCGCCGCTCAGCAGGGCATATGCGGCTGCTGCCGGGGTGATGCTGTCGCGGCTGAAATCCACGGCTGTGGCAAGCACCGCTTTGGTCAGCGAAGGTGGCAGCACATCGTCCTGCACGGCCCATCCACCGTAGCGGTGCACCTCGCCCGCCAGGGATTCCAAAGCTTCAAGCCCCGGAACCAGAGCCGAAGGGTCTGTTCTGCCCCCGCTCTGGCCTTCCACCTGAACGTCAAGCCCCATGAGGGCCTCCAGCCTGATGCCCGCAAGCGTTTGCTGCTGCAAGCCCGTGTGCTGGATAACAGCTGCGGAAAATACCCGTCGGGCCTGACCGGAAGGATCCTGCCACAGGAGCACGGGCCGCAGGGCGTTACCGCTGTAGCGGTAGACCCATCGCCGCACCTGGCCATCCGCGCCGCGCACTTCGCCGGTGACGGCCCATCCGCCAGGGGTCGCCCAGTCAAGGGTGTCGCGCCGCAACTGATCAGGAACAACGCCCCTTTTGCGCAATTCCGCCACAGCGGTCTGGCGCAGGGGCAGGCAGTCCCATTCGCCAGCGGTGGCTGGCAAAACATCCCAGTCTTTCTGCGGCACAGACATCATGGCATACAGGCCGTCAAAGCGCGAGGCCCGGCGCGCCTGAAGAATAAAATCCGGCCCCAGCCCCGTTGCCGAGGGGGGGAGTTCGCCGCCCACCTGCATCTGCGCCTGATCAAGTTTTGCGGTCAGCCGCGAAAAATCCTCGCCAGTGCCCAGCGAAGGGTCTGGCCGCAGGGCGGTGACGTTATCGCCCGCCTCGGAGGCTGCATCAGGCAGTGCGGAAGCAGCGTGGGCGCTCCAGATGTCGCCCTTTTCACCCAAAGGTGCCAGAAAAAGCCCGCCAAAGCCCGCCTGCGCCCAAAAGGTGTCCACGCCGGGTTGGGCCAGCGCCCGCAGGGCTGGCTGCCCGGCTCCAAGGCTGTGCGGGTTCACGTCAAACCAGTTGGGCGCGGCGGTAAGCAGCAGGGGCACACGCCGCGCGGAGGCGCTGTTGCGCCAGATAAGATCCGTGCCGGAAACCTGCCCTGTCAGCTCCTGGGTGGAGCCAAGCATGGACTGGCGCTCAAGCCATTGCAGATACCCCGGATCGGCGCGCGGCAGCAGGGATGCGTTCCCCGCCGGCTGCTTGCGGCGCAGGGACGTTGCCGTGCTGCTGTGTTTTGTGCAGGCCGAAAGGCACAGGCCGACCACCAGGGCCGCCACGAGCACGGCCAGCAGGGGCAATCGAGCCGCAAGCCCGGCGGTCAGCGGTACGGGCCGCCGCAGTTTCTTTCGCAATGGCTGGGCACGCATGGTTGCGACCGTCAGGCCTTTGCCGCGGTTTCCTCGGCCTTGGCTGTGTTCCACAGCTCGTCCTTTTCATCAAGGGTCAGGGCCGAAAAATCAAGGTTCTGCTCGCGGGCGATTTCTTCCATGCGGGCAAAGCGTTTGAGGAAGCGGCGGTTGGCGTAGTCCAGCGCTTCGCTGGCCTTGATGCCCTTGCGGCGGCCAAGCTCTGCAATGCTGAACAGCAAATCGCCCAGTTCGTGCTTCTGGGCATCCTGATCGCCGCCAGCGGAGGCGTCCAGCCATTCCAGCCATTCGGCTTCCACCTGTTGCTCCACCTCTTCATCTTCCTGCCAGGTAAAGCCCACGCGGGCCGCCTTGGAATTGATGCGGTAGGCCTTGGCAAGCGGGGGCAGGCTCTCGGGCAGGCTGTCAAACAGGCCCTTGGGCTTGCCTTCGTCATCAGTATGCTCGGCACGCTTGATTTTTTCCCAGGCTTTGAGCTGTTCTTCAAGGCTGTCAAAAACCGTGTTGCTGAACACGTGGGGGTGGCGGCGGATCATCTTGGCCCTGTTGTTATTGAGGGCATCGTCAAGGTTGAACTGCCCCTGTTTTTCATACAGGCGCGCCACAAAAAGCAGCAAAAAGGCCACATCGCCCAGTTCTTCGCGGATGTCGGCCACGTTGCCGGAGCGGATGGCGCTCACAAGCTCATGGCTTTCTTCAATAACGTATTCGGCAAGGCTTTCTGGGGTCTGTTCCTTGTCCCAGGGGCAGCCGTCAGGGGCGGTGAGTTTGTCTATGAGGAGCTGCAATTCTTCGAGGGCGGTCTTTTCCATGATGGCGTATTTCCTTGGTAATTCTGGCAGTTAAATGCCCAGGCGGGCGGTGAGGTCAGGCGGCAGCCAGCCGTGTACCTGGGTCATGAGCGCGTTGAAGTAGGGCAGTGCGCGCGAATGCTGCATAAAGGGCGCGCCTGCGAAAAATTTTTGCAGAAACAGCAGGGCCAGCGAGCAGAGCAGGACGCCCTTGGCAAGACCGAGCATGCCGCCAGCCAGTTTGTCTGCCCATGACACAAAGGAGAAGGAAAGTATTTTTTGCAGGATGCGCGCAATGATGGCCACCGAAATGATGACCCCCAGAAAAATGAGCACGTATGCCGCAATGATGCGCCATGAGGGATCAGTGATGAGCGTAAGGCGCGGCGCAAGCAGCGGATGGTAATGGTGCGCGGCCCAGAAGCCGCCCAGCAACGAAATAAGCCCGGCAACTTCGCCCACGAAACCGTGGATAAAGCCCCGTGTGCCAAAAAATACCAGTACAAGCACTATAATGAGGTCGAAAATATCCTGACCCATGCGTTCTCCGTTGCGGCTGTATTGCCCGCATGGCGGGCCGTTGCCGGGAAGGCTTTCGCGCCGAGGCCTTTGACCTGCGGCGGGGCAGAGCATAGCAGATGCTGACCTGCGGCACAACGTGCCTCGGGGGCTGATTGCCCGCAAGCTGTTGGTCTAGTTGCGGTATGGAATATGGATGACTGGGAGGCTGCAAGCAGGGGACGCAGCATATGCGGGGCGGAGCGTCAAACAGGGCAGGCAAGCTGTTGCGGCAGACGGGGCAGCAGTTGGGCAATACTGCTGTGGCTGCGGAGCGCCAGAATCACGCCGGGGTCCGGCTCTGCAAAAATATGGGGGTAGTCCACCTCGCCGCACTGCGGATGCACGGTAAAGGCCAGTTGCTCCGGGCCGTTTGGCAAGAACTGCGCGTCAACGCCGGGCTTGTTTCCCCGCGCGTCCAACCTCCGCCAGACCTGCCGTTCGCTGATCCATACGGCATTGAGGCCGTGCAGCACCCGGTGGGGATCGTGCCCGTCTTCAAATCCCAGCAACTGGTAGCAGAATCCTGCGGCGATGCTGTTGGCGCGCAGCAATGCGGCCAGAAGATGCGCCTTGGCATAACACAGGCCCTGCCCCACATGCAGAACTTCCGATGCGCTGCATGTAACAGCAGTGCCGCCGCAATCCACCGAGTGCGCAACGCTATCGCGCACAAATACAAAAGTTTTTTCAACGAGTTCCATTTCAGTTGCGCAGTCTGCGGCAAGGCTGGCGGCCTTGCGCTGCACTGGTGCAGAGCGGAAATCAATGATTTCCGACTCGCTCATGCAGGCTTGCGGTGCGGGGGACTGTTGGTGCATCATCGCCAAACCCTATCACAGGGGAGTGCGGGGTGCAAAAGGACCAAAGCGTTCAGCCCCGCAGCGCATTGTCCTTTGTGCGCAGAACACAACCGTGCAGCATCACAGGGCGGAATAACAGGCCGGGCAGGAGGCATGATGGATACATTGCGGGGCCGTGTGGCGGGCGTGGTGCTGGCGGGGGGGCTTTCCTCGCGCATGGGGCGCGACAAGGCGCTGCTGCGGGTCTACGGCTCGGACAATCCTGATCTGCTGGCCCGTACGCACACGCTGCTTGCCGCCTTGCTGCCGCAGTGCTGGGTGTCGTGCAGGCCGGGCCTTCCCCGAGCCGGGTATCAGTGCATTTTTGATGAAAAAAATGATTGCGGCCCCGTAGCGGGGGTGGTCGCGGCCCTGCGCACGGCGCAGGCGCAGGGATTTTCTGCCGTGCTGGTACTTTCCTGCGACATGCCCTTTATGGATCCGCCCACCTTGCGCAAACTGCTTGCCGCCCGCGATGCAGCCCCGGCAGATACCCTTGCCACGCTCTATATAGATGCGGTTAGCGGCAGACCCGAGGCTCTTTCCGCCGTATACGAAACAGCGGCGCTGCCCTGGTTTGAAGATTCGCTTGCCTTTCACGGCGGCAGGCTCAACAGGGTCGTGCCGCTTGAGCGGCAGTGCCGTTTGCCCTATGGCCCGGAAGAAGCCCGCCCGTTTTTCAATCTGAACCGTCCCGATGACCTGCAAAGGGCGCTGGATATTCTGGGCGCTTCCCATTAGTCTCTTTTTGCCAGTTCACGGTCATCTAAGTAATCGTGATTATCCGGCGGAATCTGAGTTGCCGCCAACCAATATTTGCTACCCGGCGCGTCTGCGCGTCTGCCCGGGCGAGCGGAGAAAACGCGCGTGAAAACACAGCCGCACCAATGACTTCGTTCAGCCCGTTGCGGTGATTTGGAGCAAACATGGATATTGGGGCTTACACTTTTAAGGAATTTCATCGCCTTGCCGAGAATTTTCACGGCTATGCCGCACCGGGCCTGCTTGTGGGCGGCTATATGGTGGAGCTTGCGAAGCGTCATCTGCCAGAGGGCACACTGTTTGAGGCCGTGGTCGAATCGGGCAAGTGCCTGCCTGACGCGGTGCAACTGCTCACCTTGTGCAGTATCGGCAACAACTGGATGAAGATTCACAATCTTGGCCGCTACGCGGTGTCGCTGTTTGACAAGCACACTGGCGAGGGCGTGCGCGTGAGCCTGGATCCGGTAAAAATGGCTGCCTATCCCGAACTCAAGGCCTGGTTTTTTAAGGAAAAGGCAAAAAAAGATCAGGATATCGACCTGCTGGAATCAGAAATTGAAGCCGCGGGCGACAGCATCTGCAAGGTGGAACCCATCACGGTCAAGCGGCGGTTTATGGGCCACAAGCACATGACGCGCATTTTATGCTGCCCCGTGTGCGGCGAGGCCTACCCGGTGGAAGACGGCCCCGTGTGTCGTGGCTGTCAGGGCGAGGCCCCCTATGTGCTGGCGCGGCGCGAACTCAAGGAAGATTGTCAGGCCCTTGCGGCAGAGCGCCACAAGGCCGCAACGGGCGTTCGTGTTGTGCCTGTGGAAGAAGCCGTGGGCAAAACCGTGGCGCACGACATGACCCGCATTGATCCCGGCCAGTTCAAGGGGCCGGAATTCAAGGCCGGGCAGCGCATTTCTGTGGGCGATATCTGCCGGTTGCAGCAGATGGGCCGCTTCCATGTGGCCATTACAGATGATGCCCCGGCCAGCGCGCAGCTATCCCCTGATGATCCCCGTGCTCTTGTGCACGAAAATGAAGTGGCGGAAATCTTTGCGCGCCGCATGGCTGGCGAAGGCATTACCTACGAACTGCCGCCCCATGAGGGCAAGATAGATTTCAAGGCTGCCTGTAACGGGCTCTTCTGCGTGGATGTGGAGCGCATGACGCGGTTCAATCTGGTGCCCGAGGTTATGGTGGCCTCGCGTCAGGATGGAACCCTGGTCAAGCAGGGTGGCCCGCTTTGCGGCACCCGCGCCATCCCGCTCCATATAACGCGCGAGCGGCTTGGTCAGGCGCTGGAAGCGCTGGAAGGCGGGCCACTGTTCCGCGTGTTGCCCCTGCGCAAGGCCCGCGTGGGTATTCTTGTGACCGGAACCGAAGTTTTTCAGGGGATTATTGAAGACAAGTTCATCCCTGTCATCACCGCCAAGGTCAGCATGCTGGATTGCACGGTGGTGCGTACCGACATAGTACCGGACGACAAAGCCATGATGCAGGCCTCCGTGGCCGCCATGCGCGAGGCCGGGGCCGACCTGCTGATCACCACGGGCGGCCTTTCGGTTGACCCGGACGATGTGACCCGCCAGGCCCTTGTGGAAGCAGGTCTGACAGATGTGCTGCACGGCGTGCCCATCCTGCCCGGCACCATGAGCCTCATGGGCCGCATACCCGGCCCGCAGGGGGATATGCAGGTGCTGGGCGTGCCCGCCTGCGCCCTGTATTTTAAAACAACCTTCCTTGATCTGGTGCTGCCGCGCATGCTGGCAGGCCGTGGCCTGACCCGCGCCGAGGCGGCCCGCATGGGCGAGGGCGGCTACTGCCTGGCATGCCACACCTGCACCTATCCCAAGTGCTGGTTCGGTAAATAATTCTGCATCTTGTGCAAAGGCGGACACGCCTTTTTGCGGAGGTTCCGAATTTTTTTTCGGGGCCTCCTTTTTTTGTCGCCATCGGCTGCACATGCAGAGAGTGGAGCGATGACCAAGTTTGTTGACGTAGCTGAAAATGGCGGATACTTAATAGACCGACCGTCGGTCTATTGATGAAGAGAGGGAGCATATGCGCATCATTAAAGAACATGGCGAGCGTAGAACTGAAATCATTGACGCTGCCGAAAACCTGTTTGCAGCGAAGGGCTACGCCAGCACTGCCATCAGCGATATTCTTGAAGCCCTGAATATCGCCAAGGGCACGTTTTATCATTACTTTGCCTCAAAAGAAGCGCTTATGGACGCTGTTATCGAGCGGTACATTGATGCGGAAATGGCTGTGGCGCAGGCTGTTGCGGACGAGCCGCAGATGTCGGCTCACGAAAAAATGTTTCGCATTCTCAGAGATGCGGAGCGGGACAACGAGCGCGGTGACCGCCTGGAAAAAGAAGCTAGTGCCGTGGGCAATGCGGATATGCACCAGCGCACCATGGCATCCATTGTCCTGCGGCTTTCGCCAATTTTGGAGGTTGTTGTCCGGCAGGGAATGCGCGAGGGCACGTTCAAAACTGCATACCCTAAGGAATGCATGGAGATTTTGCTTGCCGCGTCAGAATTTATTCTGCACGGGTCGGCATTTGCGTGGAGTAGCGCCGAGCGCCTGCAAAAGGCCAGGGCTCTTGCCTGGATGGCGGAAAAAGCCCTTGGCGTGGAAGAAGGCCGGTTCAGCTATCTTTATAAACGGTATGAAGAGGATGGAGCCTGCTGTGATCAATGCTGAAATCTGGATGGCTGACCTCTTGCCGCAATTGCAGCAAGCCTTTGGCGCGCGCCTGCGATATCTTGGGCTGCAAGGCAGCTACCGCCGGGGCGAGGCCACTGAATCAAGCGATATTGATGTGGTTGTGCTGCTGGATGTTGTTGCTCTGGATGATCTTGATGCTTACCGGGCCATTGTCCGCGCCATGCCGGAGGGGCAAAAAGCCTGCGGCTTTATCGGCGGTACTGGGGATTTATTCCATTGGCCGAGACATGAGCTTTTTGCATTCCAGAAGGACACAGAAGACTGGTTTGGCAAGCTGGAGGATTTCCTCCCCGCCATCACGGATAAAGACGCTGCAGACGGCGCAAAAATCGGCGCAGCCGGGCTTGTTCATCTTCTTACGCACACGTATCTGTATGCGGATGAGCAGACCAGACCCCTTGTCTTGCAAGATGCCTATAAAGCATCCTTTTTTGTCATGCTGGTGCGGCGCTACCTGGCCACGGGCCTGTTCTGCCGCAGCAAAAAAGAATTGCTGACGAGCCTTGAAGGCTCGGAGAGAGAGATCATTGCGGCTGGGCTTGACCTCCCCCTCTGGCTTGCCGCACACAGCGAAAGGCAAGGTTACGACCTGCTGCTGCGCTGGTGCAAAGAAGTTTTACAAGGCCAGCCTTTGAGCTTCGGCCTGAATTGGCACGCTTTTTTATGACGGCTTTTTGTAAACCACCTGACTGATGCAGGTGGTTTTTTATGCAATAGGCTATCTGGTGACTGGAGAAAGCGTAATTTTTCAAGAAAAAAGTATAATTATTTCAGCGATAGTTTGGCAGAAAATATCAACCAATTTATGCTGTTTGTGTGTACAATCCTATCAATTATAGTGTTCCATCACTGCGAAATGGCATGCAAAATTCTATCATTGGGAAAATGCTCACAAATAGGGTCGGTTCCCTTTAAAAAATTGTAAGTATCTTGCGATATCACGTTTTTTCAACTATGGTGAAAACAAATCTCCATCTTGTTAGTTGACGCAGTTCAGAGGCGTCTTGTTCAACGCAGGAGTTCTGACCTTGCGTTGCGTGATTGGCCTAAAAAAGGAGTGTCATCATGAAAAGCACCCGGAGGAGTTTCCTCAAGGGCGTCGGTGCAGGAGTTCTCTGCCTCACATTGGGGCAGCTGGGCTTCGACCTGGGCGAGGCCCAGGCTTACGCCGTAAAACTCAAGATAGAAGGCGCAAAGGAAGTCATCAGCGTCTGCCCCTTCTGTTCGGTCTGCTGTCAGGTCATAGCCTATGTGCGTGACGGCAAGCTCGTTTCCACAGAGGGCGACCCGGACTTTCCCGTTAACGAAGGTGCGCTCTGCGCCAAGGGCGCGGCGCTCTTCAGCATGTACACCAATGACCACCGCCTGAAAAAGCCGCTTTACCGCGCGCCCAACAGTGATCACTGGGTGGAAAAAGACTGGGACTGGACTCTGGCCCAGATCGCCCGCCGGGTTAAAGACACCCGCGACAAAGACTTTATTCTCAAGAATGCCAAGGGGCAGACGGTTAACCGGCTTGATTCCATCTTCTGGATGGGAACATCGCACGCCTCCAACGAAGAATGCGCTGTCATTCACCAAGCAATACGCGGCCTGGGTGTTGTCCATATGGACCACCAGGCACGGGTCTGACACAGCCCCACTGTTGCGGCTCTGGCAGAGTCGTTCGGACGCGGTGCAATGACGAACCACTGGATCGATATCAAGAATAGCGATGCAGTGCTTATTATCGGCAGCAATGCCGCTGAACATCATCCTGTCGCCTTTAAGTGGGTCATGCGGGCCAAGGACAACGGGGCCGTGCTTATGCACGTTGACCCCAAGTTCTCGCGCACGTCCGCCCGTTGCGACTTCCACGTGCCTCTGCGCTCGGGTACGGATATTCCCTTCCTGGGCGGTATGCTCAACTACATTCTGGAAAACAAGCTGTACTTCAAGGACTACGTTGAAAAGTACACCAACGCCGCCTTTGTGGTGGGCAAGGATTACGCTTTCAACGACGGCCTTTTCAGCGGCTATGATCCTGCCACGCGCACATATGACAAAAAGACGTGGGCGCTGGAAATGGGGCCTGACGGCAAGCCTGTGGTCGATCCCACCTTCCAGAACGAACGCTGCGTCATCAACATGATGCGCCAGCACTATTCCCGCTACACGCTTAAAAATGTTTCTGACGTTACGGGCGTTTCGCAGGAAAATCTGCTCAAGGTATACAAGGCCTTCTGCGCCACTGGCGGCCCCGACAAGGCTGGCACCATCATGTACGCTCTGGGCTGGACACAGCACACCGTGGGCGTGCAGAACATCCGTCTTTCCTCGCTGATCCAGCTCCTGCTGGGCAATATCGGCGTGGCTGGCGGCGGCATCAACGCCCTGCGCGGCGAGCCCAATGTGCAGGGCTCCACGGACCACGCCCTGCTGTACAACAACCTGCCCGGCTACCACGGAACCCCTCGCGCCCCGTGGCAGACCCTGGCCGACTACAACAAGGCCAACACCCCTGTCACCAAGCTGCCCAACAGCGCCAACTGGTGGAGCAACAGGCCCAAGTATATTGCCAGCCTGCTCAAGGGCTGGTTTGGCGATGAAGCCACGCCTGAAAACGACTTCTGCTATGACCTGCTGGCCAAGCTGGAGCCGAATGAAGACTGCTCGTACATGTTTGCCATGGATAAACTCTATCAGGGCAAGATGCGCGGTGGTTTCATCTTTGGCGTGAACCCCATGAACAGCTTCCCCAATACCAACAAGATGCGGGCAGCTCTGGACAAGCTGGACTGGCTCGTGTGCTCTGAACTGCACAATTCGGAAACCACGGACAACTGGAAGCGCCCCGGTGTGGACCCCAAGGCCTGCAAGACCGAAGTGTTCCTTTTGCCCTCGGCTCACCGCATTGAAAAGGAAGGCACCATCAGCAACAGCGGCCGCTGGTTGCAGTGGTTCGATCAGGGCGTAAAGCCCGGCGGCGAAGCACGCAACTTTGCGGACATCGTTGTGCCCCTGTTCAACCAGATCCGCGATCTCTACAAGACCGAAGGCGGTGTGCTGCCCGAGCCCATCCTCAAGATGCACTGGACAGACAAGTATGACGCCGCCGAGTGGGCGCGGCGCATCAACGGCTTCTTCTGGGCTGATGCCAAGGTAGGCGACAAGCAGTACAAGCGCGGTCAACTTGTTCCGACATTTGGCGCGCTGAAAGACGACGGTTCCACCTCATCGCTCAACTGGATATACACCGGCAGCTGGACAGAAGAAGAAGGCAACAAGTCCAAACGCCGCAATACCAGCCAGACGCCCATGCAGGCCAACATTGGCCTGTTCCCCAACTGGTCGTGGTGCTGGCCGGTGAACCGCCGCATTCTCTACAACCGAGCTTCTGTGGATGTGAACGGCAAGCCGTTCAATCCCAAGCGCGCTGTTATTGAATGGGACGGCACCAAGTGGGTGGGCGACGTGCCCGACGGCCCCTGGCCGCCCATGGCCAATGAGGGCGGCAAGCTGCCCTTCATCATGGTGAAGGACGGGCATTCCCAGTTCTTTGGCCCCGGCCCCGCCGACGGCCCCTTCCCCGAACACTACGAACCCGCGGAAACGCCTCTGGCCAGCCATCCGTTCTCAAGGCAGTTGAGCAGCCCGGTGTACAAGTTCCATACCTCCGATATGGACAAGATCGCCGCTCCCGCTGACCCCAACTACCCCTATGTGCTGACCACCTACAGCCTCACCGAACACTGGTGCGGCGGCGGCGAAACGCGCAATGTGCCCAACCTGCTCGAAACCGAGCCACAGCTCTATGTGGAAATGAGCCCAGAGCTGGCCAAGGAAAAGGGCATCAAGAATGGCGACGGCGTCCTTCTTGAAAGCATTCGCGGTACCTGCGAGGCCATCGCCATGGTGACGGTGCGCATTCGTCCCTTCACGGTTATGGGCAGAACGATCCACCTTGTGGGTATGCCCTTTGCCTTTGGCTGGACAACGCCCAAGTGCGGCGATTCCACCAACAGGCTGACTGTTAGTGCGTTTGACCCCAACACCACTATTCCTGAATCCAAGGCCTGCTGCGTCAATCTGCGTAAGGCCGACAAGCTGACCGAAATAGGCTAACGAGCCGGGCGCGCTCCTTGATGGAGCGCGCCCGCCAAGGAGCATTGTTATGCCGAAGACTTTTTTGATCGACACCACTCGGTGCACGGCATGCCGGGGCTGCCAGTTGGCCTGTAAGGAATGGCATGACCTGCCTGCCAATGAGACCAAGCAGCGCGGCACTCATCAGAATCCGCCGGATCTGAACCCCAACAACCTCAAGATTGTTCGTTTTCGCGAGCGTATGAAGCCTGACGGCACCGTTGTGTGGAACTTCTTTCCCGACCAGTGCCGCCACTGCATCACTCCCATTTGCAAGGAAGTGGCCGACATGGCTGTGCCCGGGGCCATCATCAAGGATCCCAAAACGGGTATGGTGATAGCCACGGACAAAAGCGCCAAGCTGAGTCCCGAGGATGCGCAGGCTGTTATTGATGCCTGCCCCTACAACATCCCCCGGCTGGATCCCAAGACCAAGTGTCTGACCAAGTGCGACATGTGCATTGACCGCGTCACCGCGGGCATGCTGCCCATCTGCGTCAAGACGTGCCCCACTGGCACCATGGCTTTTGGCGAAAGGGAAGAAATCCTGCCCATGGCCAAAAAGCGGCTTGAGATTGTCAAAAAGACCTTCCCCAAGGCTTTTCTGGCAGATGTAGAGGATGTGAGCGTCATCTACCTGCTGGCAGAAGAAAAAGAACACTACTACGAATACGCGGCCTTCATGTAAGGCCTTATCCCCTCTACCCCCGCAGTCGCTCGGCTGCGGGGGTAGAAAAGCACTGCGGGGGCTTGGCAAATCCTTCGCTTTGGTTCACCATCAGGGTACAATACCAGCAAGCACGTTTGCCGTGTTGCGGCGCGAACTTTGCTGGAGCGGCCCCTGGTTTTTTGCCTCAACCGGTTGACGCAGGCTCGCTTTGAAATGCGCGGGCGGCTCCAAGAGCAGGTGTTTGCCAAGGCTGCGTAATGGTCTGCCAGCCCGGTGCCTGATCGGCATGCGGAAATGCAGCACCGCTTGTATCTGCGTTGCAAAATGCCGGAATGAGCATTCTGATAACATTGAGAGCAGACATCCTCAGTGTTGTATAGTTTGGGAAAGCAGCCGGGGTATCCCCCGGCATACGGAGTATCAATGGCTGATAAAAGGCAAACCGTTGCCCAAACCCTTGAAGAAGTTATCACTTGGCGTCCGGTGCTGGCCCCTGTGCTTCGGTCGTTTGAACCGCTGCTCACCGCCCAGGAAGAGCTCGGCGATGCTGTGGCCGAAAGCTTGAAAAAAGAGGGAGTGTTACTGCCGCAGGCCCAGCCGCAGCGGATGGAGCAGGGTGTTTCAATGCTTGCCGGGGCTTCCTTTTCAGGCGTGGCCCCAGCAGTGCGCATTTGCGCAGAAAAGCTGCTGCCCATGTTGTGCCGCATGGACGCCGTGGTTCCCCACAAGGCCAAGCTTACGGATTTTTTTCTGAAATCTGACGGAGCTGAAGCCCGGCGAGCGGAAGAGTTGGTTTGCGCCGCTGCCTCGGGCGACAGGGATGCCCTGGCGGCTCTGGCAGAAAAAATTGGCATTGACCCCCTGGTGCTGGACTTTGTGACGGGGTTCATCGTTGCGCCGATATTGCGTGGCATGACCGCGCAGGCCGTGGCCGCTGAGGGCGACACCCCCTGGGAAGCCGGCGATGTATGGCGGCAGGGCTATTGCCCTGTGTGCGGCGCACTGCCCACCATTGGCTGGATGGACAAACCCAGCATTGATGAAAAAAATGCTTTTCTTGCGGGTGGCGGCGGTAAAAAACATCTGCACTGCGGCGTGTGCGGGGCAGACTGGAAATTCCGGCGTGGCGCATGCCCGGCATGCGGCGAGGAAGGCAGCGGAGTTATGGAACTGCTGCGCGAAAGCGGCACTGCGCACGGTGAGCGGCTGGACTGGTGCACCAAGTGCAAGTCTTACTGCCCGGCGGTGGATCTGCGCGAACGCGAGTTTGTTCCCAATCTGGATGCCCTGGCGCTTGGCATGATGCATCTGGATATGGTGGCTGCACGTAAAAAGCTGAAACCAGTCAGGCCGTCATTCTGGAATATGTTTTAGCGGCAGCTTGCGGCAAGCGCCAAAGGCGTTTTTTGAAGCTGCCTTTACTGCAAAATTTATTGCTGGCAGTCTGGCTGGCAGCGGATTGCTGAGTCGGTTTGTTGAACCGTTTAAATGCTCCTGATGTAGCAGTCTTTAATTATTGCACAAGCAGGCATTATTAGGGTAGAACAACCGCTGCGGAGAGTGGTGTTGATGGCGGCTTTTCAGCCGCCAGTGGTGCGCCGGGGCCTGCTCCTGCGCTTTACGAACCCTAGGAGGAATAGCTGATGAAATATGTGACCTTGTTGCTGCTTGCGTTAAGCCTCGTGTGGGTTGGCGAAGCGCAGGCGCGTGATATCAAGGAAATGTCGCAGGCCATTAAAAAGCCCATTGAAATTCCTGGTGGAACATCCCTGCGTATGAGCGTCATGTTCCCCCACACGGCGCACAAAGGCATCAATTGCATGCATTGCCACCACGAAGTGGGCAGCGACAGCCGCTACGTAGCCTGTACCGAATGCCACGCCACCCCTGGTGCGCGCGAGCGTGATCCCATGAGCATGTTCATGGCCTTCCACTCCAAGAATGGCGATCGCTCCTGCTACGGCTGCCACTCGCAGAAGGCTCAGGAAAATCCCGCCAAGTACGGCGCCAAGTTCAAGGGCTGCCGTCCCTGCCATATGGCCGCAAGCGCCCGCGAAGCCGCCAAGCAGAAGTAAGCTCACTCCCGCCACGGTTTTTCTGTACCGCATAAAGGCCCCGCAAGGGGCCTTTATGCGTTGCAAAACAAGCCAACCCAGGTGGTTTGGCCTGGGCGCAGTGGCAGCTCCGCCAAGCAGGGCTCCTCTCCCAGATGAATCTTCGTCAGCGATGCTATGTGCGTTAAGTGTGTTCCCTTACGGCTGAACCCTATGCGCCTGAATAAACAGCAAAAGGCTGCAACGCGGCATTGGACGCAAAAAAAGGGCGTTTTGCAACGCCCTCATTCAATAGCTGAAAAGATTTTAACAAGGTATCCGTCTAGAGGCCCAACTGGGAAAGCATGTCGTCAATGGCGCCCTGTGAAGCTGCGGTTTTGTCCGGCCCTTTGAGTTCGCTGCGGCCCTGATTGAATTCCTTGACCGCCTTGCGTGCCTCGTTCTGCAATTCCTGAACGTTCTTGGTGGGGTCTTTTTCCGCCCCGTCCAGAATAAGGCCCGAGGAAACGTAGAGTTCCACCACCATTGCCTCAATCTGGTTCAGGGCAGACACGACCTTTTTAATGCGCTGGCCTGTGATGTCCTGAAAGCTCAGGGCGGTCAGCACGGAAGTGAGGTCATCGCCAAGGCGCTGGTTGTTTGCTTCCAGCTCGGCAATGGGGGCCGCATCTGCGCCGCCGTTACGCAATCCTGCCAGATGCGCCGCATTCTGTTCCTGAAGATCAAGATGCCGCTCCACGATTTCCATGATGGTCATGGTGGCGCTTTCCGTATCTTTCAGAACTTCATCCAGCTGGCTTGATGCTTCCAGAAATAGCGCATCCGGATTTGGGGGAGGCAGGGGCTGGCCTTTGGAGGCAGTGGATATGCGCTCAAAAATGTCTCTCAGTCCCTGGCGCATTTCCGTGCTGATCTGCTTGTAAACTGCGGCTTCGGGCTTTTCATCGCTCATGCCCGTCCCCTTTGCGCGCGGCGCGGTTTAATTTGTGCGTTTTGAACCTTTGGGGTGTATGGTCAAAGGTAAAATGCAGTAAAAAAACTCCGCCGCGCGAGGGCGCGGCGGAGCCGGGATACTTACTTGTTGGTCTTCAGAAACGTCTTGGCCCGCGCAGCTTCAGGCGAGTTGGGATATTTCTTGATCAGCTCTTCCAGGCGGGCTTTGGCAGCCGCAGACTGATTGAGCTTGCTGAAGCTGATACCCTGCTTGAGGTACGCGCCAGGCGCGCTGGAAGAAGAAGGATACTTTTTGATAACAGCATCATATGCCAGGGCCGCATCCGCAAACTGGTTGCGCTGGAAATAGCACTCGGCCAGATAGTACTGGGCCTCGGGAGCCTGGCTGTGGTCTTTGTAATTTTTCAGAAAGTCATTGAAAGAACGCTGCGCCTCATCGTACTTGCGGGACTGGTAGGCGTTAACGCCAGCGTCAAAAAGCGCGAGCGAAATGTCCTTTTGGGGAGCCTGAACCTGCGGTTCGGGCTGGGGGCTGGGCTGGCCCCAGGTGCTGGAACTGGGATTGATGACGGGCTGGTGCTGTGTTGCCGCGCCCTGGTCGCCAGCGGCGGAAGCCGCAGCGTACCCCACGGAACCAGCGGCCATGCCGCCTGCCGCTGCCTGCCCGTAGGAAGGCTGCCCATAGCCGGGCTGACTGAAAGCAGGAGCCGCCTGTGGCGCTGCCTGGGCAACGGGAGCAGAACCACCGCCGCTGGTCATGGGGTCGCCAAGGTTCAGGTTCAGCGCCATGCTGCGCTCCACCTGACGCAGAGCCTCATCGTGCGTTCTCACACGGCCCACCAGGGCTTTGGCGCCGCCTGCGTTTTGCAGGTCGTCAATCTGGCCCTTAAGGGCATTGACTTCCTGCCGCAGGGTCTGAATCTGGTTCCAGGCATCAGCCTGAGCCGGCTGCAACTGTCGCAACTGCACGTCTTGCTGCTGCACCTGCTGTTCCAGTGAAATGCTGCCGCTGCCGCTGCTGGTGCTGCCGCCCATGCAGCCGCTCAAAGGCAGCGCCGCGCAAGCCAGAGTCAGGATGTACATAGTACGGAGTGTGCGCATAGTCCCCTCTTTCAATTTTGCACTTTTCCCAGAACTTTTTTTCGTCCGGTGAAAATATAGATGATTCCCCCCACACATGGCAGAAAAACTACCAGCACAAGCCACAGGGCGCGCTGCTGTGGGGTTTCAAACTCGTGTCCCCATATGTGCAGAATGCTCCACAGTGTCGGGATCATGGGGAACATTACCACAAGCACATGCCACCAATGAAAAATCATGCGGTTCCTCCCTTGTCAGGGGTTGGTTTGCCGCCTTTGTCGCTGGCGGCAGCCTGGGGCTTGCGCCAGAGAATCAGGCAGGCCAGCACCGCACCAACAAATATGGCCGAATCAGCCACGTTAAAGGCAGGCCAGTGCCAGTCGCCCCAATAGACATCCAGAAAGTCCACCACGGCGCGAAAGCGCACACGGTCAACAAGATTGCCAAGCGCGCCGCCCATCACAAGCCCAAGGGCCGTGAACAGCCAGGGGTCTTCATCCGAGCTGCGCACCAGCATGACAATGGCCCACACAGCCACAAGCGTGGCAGCGAGAAAAAGCCAGAACTGCCACTCAATGTCTGACCGGTTCAAAAAGCCAAACGCCGCGCCACGATTGCGGATATTGACCAGATCAAACAGCCCGGCAATAACCGTGATGGGCCTGTGCTCGGGTATGAACTGCATGACAGCCCACTTGCTCACCTGATCGAGAACAAGGGCGACAATGGCCGCTATGCCGAGTATGCGATAACGCCTTGGCATTCCTGTTACGCTTCCATGGCCTTGATAACGGCTGTGCAACGGGGGCAGAGCGTGGGATGGCCTGCGTCGGTGCCAAGTTCCGTGCTGTAAATCCAGCAGCGTTCGCATTTTTCGCCGTGAGCTTTTTCCACGCCGATGGCAAGCCCGGCGATTTCTTCATCGCAGTATGCGCCTTGCGGTGCGCTTTCAAGTGGCTGCATGGCGATTTGCGAAACAATGCAGAAGGCGCGCAGGTCAGTGTTCAGGCCTTCAAGGCGCTGGCGCAGTTCGTCTGCCACAAAGAGGGTCACGCGGGTGTCAAGCGAGTGGCCGATGACGCCATCGCGCCGCATGGGTTCAATAGCCTTGGTCACGGCCCCGCGCACGGCGGCGAGCATGTTCCAGTCATCACGCGTGCCTTCGTCAAGCAGAAGGGGGGCAGATTCAATGGGCTGAAGGGCAAATACCGTGGGTTCCGCGCCGCGCAGGCCTTCGGGCAGATGCGCAAAGATTTCTTCCGCGGTGAAGGAGAGCACGGGGGCCATGTCGCGCAGCAGCAATCCAAGGATATGCCACAGGGCTGTTTGGGCCGAGCGGCGTTCCGCACTGGCGGGGCCGGAGGCGTAGAGTCGGTCTTTCAGCACGTCCAGATACATGGACGAAAGGTCGGTCACGCAGTAGTTGTGCAGGGTGTGGTAGACCTTGTGGAAGTCAAAATCCATATATGCCTGCTGCACACGATCATGTACGCGGGCTGCTGCGTCAATGGCAAATCGGTCGAGGGGCAGCAGCTCGTTCAGCGGCAGCAGATCATCCTTGCCGAAGCCTTCAAGATTGCCCAGGATAAAGCGGCAGGTATTGCGGATGCGGCGGTAGGCATCCACAAGGCGGCCAAGGATTTCGTCAGAAATGCGGATGTCTTCGCGGTATTCCACCGAAGAAACCCACAGGCGCACGATTTCTGCGCCGAACTTTTCAATGAGTTCTTGCGGCGCAATGGTGTTGCCAATGGATTTGGACATCTTGCGGCCTTCGCCGTCCACCACATAGCCGTGGGTGAGCACAGCCTTGTAGGGCGCGCGCTGACGCGTACCTTCGCTGACCAGCAGCGAGCTGTGGAACCAGCCACGGTGCTGATCCGAACCTTCCAGATACAGATCGGCGGGGTAGGCAAGCTCCGGGCGCTGCTCAAGCACCGCGGCAAAGCTGGTGCCGGAGTCGAACCACACGTCAAGAATGTCGGTTTCGCGCTTCCAGTGGTTGCCGCCGCAGTGCGGGCAGGCAAGGCCTTCCGGCACGATTTCCGAAAGTTCGGCCTCGTACCAGTAATCGCAACCGGTGGGGTGCTTGGCAAAGCGGTCGCAAAGATCGCGCATCCAGTTGGGATCATTCCAGGCTTCGCCGCAGTCTTCGCAGAGCAGGGCCATGATGGGCACGCCCCATTGGCGCTGGCGCGAGATGCACCAGTCAGGCCGGAATTCGATCATGTTGTGGATGCGTTCGCGGCCCCAGGCGGGGATCCAGCGCACCTGCTCGTCAATGGCCTTGAGCGCGCGGCCGCGCAGGTCGTTCTTTTCCATGCTGATGAACCACTGGGTGGTTGCGCGGAAAATAACCGGTTGCTTGCAGCGCCAGCAGTGCGGGTAGGAGTGCTTGATTTTGGCCTGACGCAGCAATGCGCCGACTTCTTCAAGTTTTTCAATGACCTTGGGGTTGGCTTCAAAAACATTCAACCCGGCAAAAAATTGCACGGTGGGCAAAAAGCACCCGGCGTCGTCCATGGGCGAATAGACTTCGAGGCCGTATTTGAGGCCCACTTCGTAGTCTTCGCGGCCATGGCCGGGGGCGGTGTGTACGCAGCCCGTGCCAGCTTCAAGGGTGACGTGCTGGCCCAGAATGATGGGCGACACGCGGTCGTAGAATGGGTGGCGTGCCTTGAGGCCCTCAAGCTGTTCGCCGGTGGCGCGGCCAAGAATTTTGGGTTCGCTCCAGCCGAACTGCTCCGCGCAGGAGGCGAGCAGTTCTTCGGCCAGCACATACTGCGCGCCGTCCACTTCCACGAGAACATAGGTGAACTCGGGGTGCAGGCACACGGCCATGTTGTCCGGCAGCGTCCAGGGGGTGGTGGTCCAGATGACCACAAAGGCATGGGCGGGATCCGCAGCGGAGAAGACCTTTTTCAGGCCATCGTCCTGCAAGGGAAAGCGCACAAAGATGGAAGGGGACGTGTGGTCGTAGTATTCCACCTCTGCCTCTGCAAGGGCCGTGTGGCAAGAGCAGCACCAGTAGATGGGCTTTTTGGAGCGCATGACGCCGCCCGTTTCCACAAAATTGGCAAGCTCGCGGGCGGTGGCGGCCTCGTAGGTGGGCCTCATGCTCATGTAGGGATCTTCCCAGTTGCCGAGCACGCCGAGACGACGAAATTCCTTGCGCTGCACGTCGATCCACTTGGAGGCGTAATCGCGGCAGAGCTTGCGCACCACATGGGCGGGCAGGGTCTTTTTCTTTTCTTTCAGTTCCTGCTCAACCTTGTGCTCAATGGGCAGGCCGTGACAGTCCCAGCCCGGCACATAGCGCGAGGCAAAACCAGCCATGTTGCGCGATTTAACAATAATGTCCTTGAGAATCTTGTTCAGGGCAGTGCCCATGTGAATGTGGCCGTTGGCATAGGGCGGGCCGTCGTGCAGCACGTAGGTTCCCTTGCTGCCGGAAGCTTCAACCATTGCTTCGTAGCTGTTGATGGCATCCCATTTTTTCAGGGTTTCCGGCTCACGCTGGGCCAGGTTGGCTTTCATGGGAAAGGCGGTCTGAGGCAGGTTCAATGTTTTCTTATAATCGCTCATGCTGGCTCCCGGCACAGTTCAACTCAAGGACTTGGCAATATAGTACGGTGAAAAAATCGCTCTACTGTGGGCAAAGAGCGGGGCAAAGTCAAGGAGAGCAGGGCACCGTGTGCCTGCTGACGTAGCCTGCAAGTGCGCAGGCTGGGCATGAAAAAGTTTGGCAGATCGCACTGATATTGTGTAGCTGCATGACAACCCGCCTTGCAAAATGCGCCTTTTGATGAACAAAATGGCTGGATCATACTCTGGAGCACCAACAAAAAGGGCGTTTCAGACGCGTTGCGCGCAGGAGTGAAACGCCCGGGATTTTCAACGTGTTCCGCCGCAATTACAGCACAATTATGTGGGGTAGGCCGTCAAAAGTTGGCCGGTGCTCCATCCATGGCCTGGGCCAGTTCGCGTAGCGCCGAGAGGCTGTCTTCAGCTTCTTGCGGCGTCATGGTGTGCAGGGCAAAACCGGCGTGCACAATCACATAATCGCCGACCTTGGGTTCTTCGGGCAGCAGCATGATGGAGGCGGTGAGAAAAGTGGAGCTTTCGCCCACGCGTACGCGGGCCATGCCCTCTCCCTGAAGTTCTTCAATTCTAGCTGGTATGGCAAGACACATATTTGGTACCTCTTGGAAGGCAGATAATCACTGAATGCCCGGCTGCAAGGCCGCGACTGTCCCGCAGGTTTTCAGCTTATCAGCGCGGCAAGCTTCACGCAAGGTGCCTTGAACAAGTGGCGGCAGGGAACGCAACGGACAGAACAATTCAGAGCTGTTCAGCATCCATTGCTATTGCCCGTTACGCTGCCCCTGCCAATGCCGTCCGTGTATGGAGTGGGCCTTATGACCGTGATGCACGGTACCGTTCCCTTCATGCTCCAAGTTCTCTGTACATGGCTTCGGCATTCTGTATGGCGCGGTACGCCCCCTGATTAAGTGGATAGTCCCACGAGCCGCTTCGCAGTTCGATGCGGCCGCCAAAGCCGACCTTGAAGCGGTGCAAACCGTTGAAGGGGTGAGTGGCGTCAGGCGTGGGTGAAACAGCGCCCATTTCGTAACTGCGGCAGCCAAGTTGCCGCGCAATACGCATGCCTTTCCAGTGCATAAGACTGGATGCCATGTAGTTGCGCTTGGTGTTGCCCGATGCCCCGTACAGAAAGTTGGCGTGCTGCCCTGAAATGCCGATTATGGCGCCGGAGAGGAGATCACGCCCGTGCCGGGCTAGTAAAAATACAATATCTGCTTCATCCTTTGCGCCGAAATTGCATCGGAACATGGCCGAAAACTGCTTGCTGCTGCATGGGGCAAAGCCGTTTCTTCTGGCTGTCTGTTCGTACAGGCCGTAAAAATCAGCAAGGTTGCTGCTGTCCGCTATCTCCACAGTCACGCCCTTGCGCCGGGCCAGGCCGATATTGTAGCGGGTTTTTGGCTTCATTCTGCCAAGGATGTCGTCTTCGCTGCCGTCAAGATCCACCACCAGCGAACTGGCTACAGTCATGTCTGCGGAAGTTTTTTTGAAGTTCCAGAATCTGGTGCCCATGTTCATACGCATTTCGCGTATGCGCGCTTCAGGAAAGGCACACCAGCCCTGCTCCTGCATTTCGTCCGCATACAGGGACTTCCACGGCAGGTCGTAACGGATAAAGGCCACATCCGGCTCAAGCCGGTCTGCCAGGGCAACGGAAAGGTCTTCCAGATACTGCCCGTATGAATCCTCTGAAGGCGCATACTCCGGCCCCTGCGGCACAAGAGCCATTTTGTGCCCGCAATGGTCTTTGATCAGCACCAGCACGTCGCCCCAGGTTTCTGTAGAATGAATGTCAAAAGCCATGGGGGCCATGCCCATATGCGATTTGACCTGCGCCCAGTAGGGGGTCTGAAACAGGATGTCTGTCGGATTCAGTTCGCTAGTCGCCTTGGCGATCACGTCCACCATGATACCTCCTCGCATAGGTGGGGATAGGGTGCTTCCGTCGCTGACAAAACAGGCAACGGCTGATGAAATGAGCTTACATGTCGTAATGCCCGGCACGTTCCGGCTGGTCTTCCACTTCCTGCACCACGAGGTGCAGGGTTCCGCCGTTAGGGTTGGGCCAGTGGATTTCATCACCCTCGGCAAGCCCCAGCAGCGCGCTGCCCACAGGCGCCAGAATGGAAATGGAATCCTCGCTGGCGTCTGATTTGCCGGGGTACACAAGCTTCAGGCGGCGCTCGGTGCCAGAAGGCAGCATAGCAAAACGCACGGTGGAGTTCATGGTCACCACTGAGGATGGCACTTCTTCGGGGGCCACAACGTTTGCGCGGTAGAGTTCTTCTTCCAGAGCCTTGCGCCCGGGGAATCCGTCGGCGGGCAGGGTCTCCAGCAGGGTTTCCAGCCTCGCGGCGTCCTTGGTTGTAATTGTAATATTTGGATATTCTTGCATATTTTCCTCCAGTGTGCTGCGCAAAGCAGCGCATGTTGCATAAAAAAGAGGGCGTAACCGGTACGCCCTCTTTTTTGTGAATCGTAGTTATGCGGGCGTTATCAGGTTGCAAAAAAGCCGCGAAGCTTTGTCACTTCGCGGGAAATGTTTTTTGCAAAAGAAACGCAGAAACGCATTGTATTGTCCTGATCAAAAAAAATGTATGGATGCAGAAAAAAGTGCAGCTTTCCTTTATACGGAAAGCTTGCCGCAACGATTGCCTGATTTGTATCAGTTTACCCTAACAGGTGGCCTGCGTATGTGCAAGCACAAAAGCAAAACTTCGGTCCAGGTGTAAAATTATCAATTAATATAGTGTGCATGAATTTTTCGGGCAGAGGGTGCCGCAACCAGCAGAGCAAAAAACAAGGGCGGAGCCTTGCGGTTCCGCCCTTGTGATTCCGTACCCCGAGCAGGCTAGTGCTTGGAGTTGTTGTTACGTTCTTTCTTTTCGGGGAACAGGACGAAGTTCCAGTACAGCACATAAAGGGGCAGTACCACAAACATCATCACATAAGCCCAGCTCTTCGTGAAGAGAAAATACTGATAGAAAGTATTGAATTCCATGGGATTCTCCTCCTACGCGCGGCTTAGTGCTCGCCCTTGAAGTCTGGGTGTTCGTACAGCACCGGCATGTTGTAGACGATAAAGCGGTAGACCGTGACAATCATGGTCACCACAAACATGGAGATGCAGATTTCCCAGATGCTGGGGAAGTAGCGTTCCGCCGACGGCAAGTTGTAGTTGAAGGCGATCATGGAAACGTTGAAGCGGTTCAGCACGATGCCCAGCACCGTGTTGGTCGCGCCAATGCGGCACAGGGTCAGATTGCGGTCACGCGCGCCCTTGGCGTAGATCAGGGCGGGCATCAGCACAAAGCCCAGCATTTCCACCAGCCACCAGACCCCGTAACCCGTGAAGAGGTAGGGGAAGTTGGCCTGCACAAGCAGGTCGATAAGCTTGAGCATGAAGTAGGCAAAGAGAATGAACGAGGCCGCGCGGGCAAAGCTGAAGGTCACGTCGTCAGCTTCGCGCAGGTGGGTTTTATCCATGTAGTGATGCACGCCACGGTGGGCCAGCATGCCTTCAAAGATAACCATGGACGCGCCGGCGGCCATGGAGCTCACAAAGAAGAACATGGGCATGAAGGGCGAGTACCACAGGGGAAACAACTTGCCGGGGGAGATCAGGTAGAGCGAACCCAGCGAGGATTGGTGCAGGGTGGACAGGGTCACACCAAAAATGGTCAGCGGAATGGTGCACTTGACCACGATCTTGCGAACCTTGAGGAGCCAGGGGTACCGGCAGGACAGCCATTCCAGCGGGGCCACCGAGAATTCGATGAGCAGCACGGAAACGTAGGTCGCCACGCACAGGCCCACTTCAAAGAGGACGGACGTGGTGCCGGGGAAGAAGAACATGAAGGGCAGACGCAGCGGATGGCCCAGATCGTACAGCAGGGCGATAACCACGAAGGTGTAGCCCAGAAAGGCTGTGGTGATGGCCGGGCGCACCGCCGAGTGAAAGTGCTTCATGCCCATGATGTAGCAGGCGACAGTGGTAAAATAGCCGCCGGCTGCAAGGCACACGCCGCACAGAAGGTCAAAGCCGATCCACATGCCCCAAGGCTGCACATCGCTGAGGTTGGTGACGGAACCGATGCCCACGGTAAAACGGATAACGGTGATGACAAGGCCCACCGCCAGAATGATGGCGGAAATGATGTTGCCAGGGGTGGGCGTCAGGAATTCGCTGATATTGAACAGCTTGTCCCTGGTGGGAATAACTATGCTGTGGTGTGCCATTTATTTATCCTCCCCGTGCTCCTTGCAGCACGCCGCTTCCCGAGCCTTCAAGGCATCGGTCATTGCGCGGCGGGCTGTGTCGGCAGCGCCCGGACCCTGGGTTTCCTCAATCTTGCGCACGGCTGCGTCAACGGCTGCGGCCAGATCGTCCTTGGTCTCCTTGACGTGTGCGTCCTTCTCCGCCTTGAATATGGCGTCGCGGCGTTTGGTCATGGCGTAAGCACCGCCAAACAGCACAGGCCAGAAGGCCACGATCATGGGCACGGTACCCAGAGCGCCGTAGGTCAACTCGCCCATGGGCTGCGTACCCAGGTGCTTGTCGAGCCCAAGCTGCTTGAGTTCACTGGTGTCGGCGTGGGCATCATGGGCTTTGGCGTCCTTGGCGGCGGCAGGAGCAGCCACGGCAGGAGAAAGCACCATCCATGCGGTACCGCCGGCATCGTGTTCGCCGTAAACGTAGTTCACGTACTTGCCGGGATTTTCAGTGATGCGCGAGCGGGCAATCCTGATCAGGTCGCTGCGGCGGCCAAAGGTCAGGGCGTCCATGGGGCAGGCTTCCACGCAACCGGGCAGCTTGCCTTCCTTGAGGCGGGGTTCGCAGAAGGTGCACTTCTGCACCAGGGGATCGAACGCCTCATCGTACTGGAAGCCCGGCACATAGAAGGGACAGGCAACCATGCAGTACCGGCAGCCCACGCACTGTGAACCTTCGTAGGTCACGCTGCCGTCAGGCTGCTTCTGGAAGCATTTGGCAAAACAGGCCGAGGCGCAGGCCGGGTCGTTGCAGTGGAAGCACTGCAACTTGCGGAACACGTCCTTACCGTTGACGTTGTACTTGTTAACCACTGTCCACTCATAGGCCGAAGTGCGGCGCTTGGTGGCAGTCACCGAAAGGTCGGTGAAGGGTTTTTTGGGCTTGGGCAGGTGGTTCACCGCGTTGCAGGCTTCTTCGCAACGGCGGCAGCCGATGCAGCGCGTGGTGTCATGCAGCACGCCGTAGCTGTCTGCATAATAGGGGAAGGTGTGTACCCCGGCATTGGCCACCTTGGCAGTGCCCAATGCCGAAATCACGCCCGCGCTTCCCATGATGGCCAGGAATTTTCTGCGATTCATATGCGTTTCTCCGTGCAGTTGGCGCCCTACGGGCGGGCCTTATGACAAGTGGTGCAGTCGGTGTTCTTAGGACGACCCACGTTCATACCCTGGTGGCAACCCATGCACTGGAGGTGATAGGCGGCCTTGAGGTTGGGACGGTTGGGATTGGCGGGGTCGATTTCCTTGGTGTGACAACTGCCGCACTTGGGAGGCGTAGCCGAAAGCGGGCTTCTGTGGTGGCATGTGGCGCACAGAGTCTCGGGTTTGTTGTGGAAAGCTTCGGCCAGCTTGTCGCCCTTGATGCGTTCCATAAGGGAGGCCATATGGCGGCGGTGCGTGAAGTTGCTGGGCTCGTACTTGTCGGCCAGCGCATCAATGCTCACCTTGTAGGGGCCCTGCATGGCAGTAAGGGGCTGCACGGGCTTGTGGTTCAGCACGGTTTCAGCGGCCAGGGCCTCGTTCTGGTCGGGGGGCAGTTTGCCCTTGATGCCCTGTTGCATCTGCTCCGGCGTCATGGAAGACGTAACATTGTGGCAGGTGGCGCACCATGCCTGGTCGCGCTTGGGCGTCACAATGGCGTGGCAGCCCGCGCATTCGCGCCGTTCTTTGGTTTGCTGTTCATGACAGCTCACGCAGCTCACAGGGGTGTTGCCCTTGGCGCGTTTGGCGATATTTGTGGCATGCATGGCGCGGTCAAGCGTCACGAAATTGCCTTCCGCCTTGCCTTCCGTAGTGTGGCAGGTGCTACAGGCCACAGGATCGCCGGTGTGGTGGCATGTTTCGCAGTTTGCAATCTTTTTCTCATGAGCGAGATGATTGAAAACAGCGGGTTTCATGGCCGCGCCCTTGGGATTGGGCTTGGCGCTTACCGGAAACATGACAATGGCCGACGGCGCGCCGCTGTCTGTCGGCTCCAAAGCTGCGGCCGTGGCCGTTCCAGCTCCGAGCGCCGTCAGACACGCCGCGCCCGCCAGGGCCAGAGCCGCCAGCAAAAGCAGTGATGTGCCGTTCCTCATGTGCTTGTCCTTTTGCAATCAGACATTACCCCAACGCCCGCCGCATACATTGCAGCGGGTTCCTCCGTACCCCCGATCCCTACGGGGGCGAACACGCAGATATTGAAACGGTATCCCAGCCTGCAAGACACGTCAAGGAGGGGCCGTTGTTGTAATTGCTTCTTATGCCTTGGGAACAGGGCGCTTGGGATATTTTTCGCTAAAAAGAGCGCTTTATTGATTGTTCACGCAACCTACGGAAAACACAGATTGTTTGCGAAAAAACATGCGTATTGTGTGATTTTGGCCTAACAAGGGCGTTCAGCAGAGCACAGAAGAGGCGAATAGCTGTGCGCCTGCAAACACTTCAAGATGTTTCTGCGTAATGTTCAGCGCATCAGAGACGTGTCCGGTGCCGGAAAAGCCATAAATAACAGTGAGCAGCCGCCGGGGCGAAGATGTGTCCGGCCCGTCCTCGGCAATCATGGCCCGGCGGGAATCGCTGCAAGGGCAGCCGAACGCGCCCTGATCATCCGCCAGAAGGGGCATGCGGCAGAGGTCGAGTTCGTCCTTGCCAATGCCCGCATAGGCTTCGCCTTCTCGCCCCGCGCGCAGCACAATGTTGCCGCTCAGGCGGGCAAGATCGTAGGTGCCAAGCGAAAAGCCCGTTTCAAGCGAAACCAGATTGTTGGCATCCACTGCGGAGTTTATGCGGTACAGATCCTTGCCCTGCCGCACGCGGCGGTAGAGCGCCTCGGAGGAAATGCGTACCCGGCCCGGATCGCGCCCAAAAGCCTTGAATGCCTGACGCGAGGGGCCTATCTGCGGCATGTCGGCAAGTTCCGTGCGTTCAAGACTCAGCCGCAAACCGGGCAGAACATTCTGGTTGAAGAATTGCCACAGCCGCGGTTCCTCGGCCCGAACAGGAGCAGACCAGAAAACACAGCCAAGGGCCGTATCAGGCCAGATCGAACGTAATTCCGGATCAATGGAAATGGCGGGCATGAGCATAACTACGGGTACTCCCTGCAATGACTTGAAACAGAAATAATGGTTTCAGGCGGGGCCTCCCCGCAACGCATTTCAATGCCGACGTTTTATCTGCTGCGCGTCTCCTGCCAGAAGCGGCAGGCGGCCTTCACCACTGCGGTGGGATCGTCCGGGGGCAGCCATTGGGCCTCGGGCCGGGCGCGAAACCACGTAAGTTGCCGCTTGGCGTAGGCCCGCGTGTTGCGCAGCCAGAGGGAACGGCAGTCCTCAAGAGAAAGACGGCCCTGCAAGTGCGCCAGCGCTTCGGCGCAGCCAATGCCCGACCAGCCCGGCGCGGCGGGGTCGGCGCAATGACGCATGGCCGCGCGGGCCTCGTCAAGCGCGCCACCCGCAAGCATGAGGTCAAGACGGCGGGCCAGCCGTGGCTCAAGCCATGTAAGGGTAGCGTCCAGCGTCAGCAGGGGGCCGACGCAGAGCGGCGTACTCATGGAATTGCTGTGCCACCACGTAAAGGGCCGTCCCGTGCTTTGGCAGACCTCCAGCGCGCGGATGATGCGCTGCCGGTCGTTGGGGTGGATTTTGGCGGCATAGGCCGGGTCGGCCTGCGCCAGTTCTGCATGCAGGGCGGGCGCGCCCTGCGCGTCCACACGGGCGGTGATTGCAGCGGTGAGTTGCGGGTCAACGGGCGGAATTTCCGCCATGCCCCGCAGCAAGGCCTGAAAGTACAGCCCGGTGCCGCCCACCAGCAGGGGCGTTTTGCCCCGTGCAAGGATGTCGCGCACCTTGTCCACGGCGGCTTCTGCCCATCGGCCAGCGCTGATCTTGTTTTCCGTAGCCAAAAAACCGTACAGGTGGTGCGGGCAGCAGGCGCGTTCTTCCGCCGAGGGCTGGGCCGTAATCAAGGGGAAATCGGCATAGACCTGACGCGAATCAGCGTTGACCACCTCGCCGTCAAGGGCAGCGGCCAGAGCAAGCGCCGCCGCCGTTTTTCCCGAACCGGTAGGTCCGGCCAGGCAGATAACCGGCAACGGCGCAGAAGTCGTTTCAGTCATGATCACTTGACGCGGAAGCCGCCAAAAGGCGGAGCAAGACAGGGCGTACCCTGACGCACTTCACCTTTGTGGTATTTATCCATCAGGGCCGTGCGCACGTTTTCAGGCACAAGGCCCTTGATGTCCGCGCCGTGGCTGGCGGCAGCCTTGACGATGGTGGAGCTGATGAACAGCCACTGGTAGTCGGTCATCAAAAAGACCGTCTGGATGTGGCGTTGCAGGCGGCGGTTCATGAGCGCCAGCTGGAATTCGTACTCAAAGTCCGAGGCGGCGCGCAGCCCGCGCAGCAGGGCGCAGGCCCCGCGTTGGGCCGCGTATTCCACGGTGAGGCCGGAGAAAGGCTCCACCACGGCGCGCGGTTCATCCTTGAGCGCCTCCCGGGCCATTTCCACCCGTTCTTCATGGCTGAACAGGGGGAACTTGGGCGTGTTGTCCGCCACGGCCACAACAATTTGGTCAAATACTTCGCAGCCGCGCCGGATAAGGCTCAGGTGCCCGTTGGTCAGCGGATCGAAAGTGCCGGGGTAGAGTGCTATTCTCATGGCAGTGTCCAGATGCATATGCGTGTCTGACCGAACAGGCGCTCGGCCTCAAGAGTCCATTCTGCGGGCAGGTTTACCCGTGCGTCTTTTTCAATTTCAGCCGTTACAAATGCCCCCGGTGCAAGCCAGCGGCGCGTGGCCAGCAGCCTGAACGCCGGGTCGGCAAGATTTTTGCGGTAGGGCGGATCCATAAAAATAAGCGAATACGGTTCCGCCGGGGGAGTTTTGAGCACACGCAGCACATCGTCGCTCACAATGCGGGTCTGGTCCTCCACCCCAAGGGCGGCGATGTTGGCCTTGAGGCAGCGCACGGCCTGGGGGGCCATCTCCACCAGCAGGGCGTGTTCCGCCCCCCGGCTGATGGCCTCAAAGGCCAGGCTGCCGCTGCCCGCAAAGAGATCAAGCACCCTTGCGCTGTACCAGTCAATACCGCGCGCGGCGAGCATGGAAAAAAGCGCCTCGCGCGTTTTGCCCATGGCGGGGCGATAGCCCTCGCCTTCAACAGTCTTAAGGTTGCGTCCGCCAAGACGCCCCGAAATAATCCGCATGACGGCCTACATGCGTGAGAGCAGGCGGGTGAGGGCGTAATCCATCTTTTCCATGGCCTCCTGCAGCTCGGTTTGTTCCACCCAGGGGCGGTTTTCAACATCGGCCATCTTGTCTTTGAACATGCCCCATTTGCGTTCCACCTCGTCCGTGAGGAACGTCCAGTTGACGCGGGGATGGGCCTGGGTTTCGTGCTGCACGGTTTCGGTGAGCTGCGGCCCTTCAAGCACCATTTCTTCAAGATAGGTGGCAATAAGGGGGCGCTTGGCGAATTTTTGCTCAATGAGTCCGGCCAGCACGCTCTGGGCCTTTGTTTCGCCGTGAGTCAGCACCACCTGCGCGCCGTTGCCGGTCAGCGGTTTGAGCCATTCAAGCAGCTGGCTTTGCCCGGCGTGGCCGGAAAATCCGTTGATGGTGAAAATGCGGGCGGCAACTTCAACATCTTCGCCGAACAGAGTGATCTTTTTGGCTTTTTCCACCAGCTTGCGGCCCGGCGTACCCACGCCCTGATAGCCCACAAAAACAATGCTTGCGCCGGGCTTCCAGATATTGTGGCGCAGGTGGTGGCGCACACGGCCCGCGTTGCACATGCCGCTGGCAGAAATGACGATGGCAGGGCCCTTGTAGTCATTGATGGCCTGAGATTCGGCTGCGGAAAGCGTGTAGCGCAGGTTGGGCAGCGAGAAGGGATCATCGCCGCCGTTGAGCATTTTGAGGGCTTCATCGTCAAAAAGTTCGCGGTTGCGCTCAAAAACTTCTGTGGCGCGGATGGCCAGGGGGCTGTCCACAAATACGGGCATATCCGCTGGCAGTTTGTTCTGCTTGGTGAGCATGTGCAGGCAATAGAGCACTTCCTGCGTGCGCTCCACGGCAAATGCCGGAATAATTACCTTTTCGCCCTTGCCGTAGCTGTAGGCAATGGCTTCGCCCAGTTCGTCCACGCTGAGGCTTTCGTCCTTGTGGTCACGGTCGCCGTAGGTGGATTCCATGAACACGTAGTCGGCCTTGGGCGGGGTTTCTGGGCTGCGCACAATGAGCGACTGCGGGCGGCCAATGTCGCCCGAAAATATGAGGCTGGTGGTTTTGCCGTCTTCATCGGCCTCAAGGCGCAAGGAGCCGGAACCAAGAATATGGCCAGCATCATAGTAGGTTACGCGAATGCCCGGTGCAGGCTCAAACACCTTGTGGTAATCGACAGTCTGAAAAAGGGTAGCCGTTTTTTGGGCGTCCTCAACATTGTACAGGGCCGTGGGGGGATTTTTAAGCCCGCGCCGCTGGTATTTGCGCGCTTCCCACAGGGCTTCCATTTCCTGAATGTGGGCGCTGTCCTGCAACATGAGGTCCAGCAGTTCGCTGGTGGCCTTGGTGCAGAAAATGGGGCCGGCAAAGCCCTCCTTGACCATCTTGGGCAGCAGGCCGGAGTGGTCAATGTGGGCGTGGGTGACAAGAATAAAGTCAATAGCGGTGGGCTGATAAAGTTCAGCTTCGCGGTTGCGGGCTTCAATGGCCTTGTTGCCCTGATGCATGCCGCAGTCGATGCAAAAACGCTTGCCAGCCGCTTCAACCATATAACACGAACCGGTCACGGTTTGCGCCGCGCCCAGAAATTGTACTTTCATTTGTTCCTCCACTGAGGGTTGGCGGCTTGAGAGGCCGCAAGCCCCTTGCTGACCGCGATACAAGGCGGAAAAGACGCAAGGAGACTTTTTTCCATAGCCGCAAGCGCGCCCCAGCGTCAAGCAAGGGCACAGCCGGCAATGTTCCCGCATTGCCTTTGGCCGAAGGCCCACATATACTGAAAGTTATGGGCCCGTGCGGCGTCTTTTGCGTGCAGGCCTCCCCCCATACTTCAAGAGGAACAAGGAGCATTCATGCCTGAACTGCAACAGAACATGATTGACGATCTCACTTCCGTCACCACAGAATCCTGGCGCACCTTCCGCATCATGGCGGAAATGGTGGAGGCGCTTGATACGCTCAACGCGCTCAAGGTCAAATGCATATCCCTTTTTGGCACTGCGCGGTGCAAACCGGATTCGCAGGAATATAAAGATGCTGAAAAAATTTCGCGCCTGCTCGTGGAGGCTGGATTTGGCATCATCAGCGGCGGCGGCCCCGGTATTATGGAAGCCGCCAACAAGGGCGCGTGCGAGGCAGGCGGCGTTTCCGTTGGCCTGCACATCCAGTTGCCGCATGAACAGGGTTGCAACCAGTATGTAAAAACACGCTGCAATTTCCGCTACTTTTTCATCCGCAAGTTCATGTTTGTCAAATATGCCATGGCCTACGTGGTCATGCCCGGCGGCATGGGCACCATTGATGAACTTTCCGAGGCCTTTGTGCTGGCCCAGACCGGGCGCACACGGCCCTTTCCCATCATTCTGTACGATTCGAGCTACTGGAGCGGCCTGCTGGAATGGATGCGCAAGACCATGGTTGCGCGGGGCTTCATCAAGGAAGGTGAAATCGACAAACTCATTACGGTTTGCGACACGCCCGAAGAAGTGGTTGCCCAGTTGTGCAGGGTAATTATTTAGCCGCCGTATGAATACGGGTAGCTCTGACGCGCGGGCCTTTTCTCCTGCCGGGCCGTTAACGCCGCCCCCGCCGGGTCATACATGGCAGGGGCTGATGCGGCTTGCCCTGGAAAAGGCCCGCGCCAGCGGCGCAGCGGGCGAGGTGCCCGTGGGCGCGCTGGTAGTGGCTCCGGGTGGCCGCATCCTTGCCTGTTGCGGCAATGCGCCCATCGGCGGCAATGATCCCACCGCCCATGCCGAGGTGCTGGCGCTTCGGGCCGCCGGGGCTGCGCTTGGCAACTACAGGCTCAACCAGTGTGTGCTGGTGGTGACGCTTGAACCCTGCGCCATGTGCGCCGCTGCCATAATCCATGCGCGCATTGCGGGGCTTGTGTACGGCGCAGCCGACCCCCTGGCCGGGGCTGTTGTTTCCCGAGCCGAATATTTTGACGCCCAGTGCGCCAATCACAGGGTATGGCACATGGGCGGCGTGCTTTCCGAGGAATGCGCCGCCTTGCTGCACGACTTTTTTGGCCAGAGGCGCGAGCCGGCTGGCATGTCGAAATGAAGCCGCGGCGGGGTCTGAGTCCTGCATCCGCCGCACAACCTGCCACAGGAGCAGTATGCTCGAACTGACAGTATTTATGAGCGGCGCGCTGGTCATGGTGCTTGAAATGGTCGGCGCGCGGGTATTGGCCCCGCATGTGGGAACATCTGCCGTAGTGTGGACAAGCCTTATAGGCGTGGTGCTGGCCTGCCTTGCCTTGGGCGCATGGGCGGGAGGGCGGATGGCCGACAAAACTCTTTCCCGGCGGGGGCTGGCCCTGGCTCTGGCCGGGGCAGGCCTTGGCAGCGGGCTGACGGCCTTGTGCCATGAGGCCATCGGCCAATGGGTGACGGCTGCCGTGGGTAACCTGTATGCGGCGGCGGTTCTGGCGGCGGTGTGCATTTTTGCCCTGCCCGCCTTTTTTTTCGGCATGGTGACGCCTTATGCCATACGCCTGCGCATCGAGAGCGTGGATTCCTCAGGTGCTACCGTGGGCAGGCTTTACGCCCTCTCCACTGCGGGCAGTATTGTGGGAACCTTTCTGGGCGGCTTTATTCTCATATCCTTTTTGGGCAGCACGAGCATCTTGTGGGGTGTGGCTGCGGCCATGCTGGGGCTTTCGCTGTGCAACGGCGGGGGGCGGGTACGTTTACGCGCCGTGCTGCTGGCTGTATGCGGGCTTATGGCTGTGGCGGCGGCAATCTATGGCCGCTGGCAGGATGGCAGGGCCATGAGCCATCTTGTGGAAAGCCCCTATAACAGCATCCGCATTTTTGAAGGTGTAGACTGGGCGCAGAACGGCAGGCCCGTGCGTCTTATGGCTACTGACCCCGGTTACAGCCAGTCGGGCATGTATCTGGATGCCCCCAATGAGCTGTATTTTCGGTACACCCAGTTTTATGCGCTGGGGCCGCATTTTACGCCCCATGCGAGCCGGGTGCTCATGCTTGGCGGCGGAGGATATTCTGTTCCAAAGTGGTTGCTGGCCGATAATTCCCCTCTGGCAAAGCCCGAGGCCACGCGCGTGACAGTTGTGGAGCTTGACCCGGCCATGACGGAAACGGCCCGGCGCTGGTTTTCGCTGCGCGACGATCCCCGCCTGACAGTGCGCCACGAGGACGCCAGGGCTTTTTTGAACCGTCAGCGTGATCAGTATGACTTGGTGTTTGTGGATGTTTTCAACTCGCACTACGCCGTGCCTTTCCAGATGGGAACGAGCGAGGCTGCCGCCGCTCTGCGGCGGGCGGTGGCTCCTGGCGGGGTTGTGCTCATGAACGTCATTTCCGCCGTGGAAGGGCAGGATGGCCGCCTGTTCCAGGGGATTTTCAACGCATTGCGGCAGTCTTTTGCCGAGGTGCAGGTGTATTGCGCTGGCGGCGAACCACCCGACAAGCTGCAAAACCTTATGCTTGCCGCTTTTCCCGAGCAGCGGCCCGCCATCACGGCGGGCGCGTTGCCATCCCTTGCGGCAGCAGGCACAGAAAATGCCGATTCAGGCGGCTTGCGCCTTGCCGATATGCTGGCAAGCAGGTACACGGGCCCAGACCCTTTTGCCACCCCTGCGCTTACGGATGATTTTGCCCCGGTGGAACGCTACACGCTGGTTTTGTTGCGCCAGTAGGCGCGCAGGCGGCAATGCTTGCAGAGGGCAGAGGAAAAAGCTATTCTTGTGCCCTAACGTGAGGGAGGCGCATATGGACAATAGTGTTGTCAAACCCGTCAATCCCAATGATCTCGTGCTGGGTATCGTTGGGAGAAAGTATGTAAGCGGCAGTTCTCTGACCACGGCGGAAGAACTGATGGCTCTTTCTGCCTCTGCTGGAGTGACTGCCAACAGCTATGGTCCCGGCCCCGCCGAAATGGTGCTGAAGAGGCCGGAACTACCGGAAAGTGTCAAAGGGATGCTGGTCGAACACGCCGGGTAAGTTTTTTGTCAGAAGCGCGGTTGCCCGCCGCTGCCCGTCTGTGCCGGATGGCCGCAAGGCCCGGAAGGCAGCGCTTGGCCCTTGATTGCTGTTACTACGTTACTAATGCCTACTTGGGGGGCTTTTTTGAACGAAACAATTGATGATCTCACAGTGCAGTTTGAGGAAAACGGTCAGGTGATCGTTAACGAACTGGACAAGGTTGTACTGAGCAAGGGTGCGTGGACGACCATACTTTTTCGCTACCAGCAGTGGCAGCCCGAAAAGGATTGCTTTGGCCCGGACATGTACGTTATCCGCCGCTACAAAAAGGCGGGGGGCGAATACCGCCAGCAGTCCAAATTCAACATTTCCAGCGCGGATCAGGCCCGCAAGATTGTTGACGCCCTGAGTTCCTGGATCAATTAGAAAAGCCTCGGCAGAGCGGGCAGTTACAGCTTTTGCAAATACACTCCGCGTTAAACCGGGGTAAGCGCATGCCTGCGCGTGCACATTTCACACCGCAGCTCGCAGTGTATTTAACCAGCTATGCCATCTGGCAAAGGCCGACTCTTTCTGGAGAGTCGGCCTTTTTTTGTGGAGCAGGGCTGAGGTTGGCAGTACAAAAGCCCTCAAACAGGCTTTTGTACTGCCATGCGCAGGAAGCGCCCCGGTTTATCAGGGCGCTTCGCGCAGGAGGAGGGAAGGGGATACGCCCATGTGGCAGCATCGGCGTATACGCAGCTGTGGCTGCGGAGGCAATGGTTGCGGCGCAGTTGCGGCCTGTCCGCTACCATTATGTATGTTGAAACATATCGAGGGGGGCGTTAGCGTTGCGTTAAGGATTATCGACAGCCTGCTGTTGCAGACGCATGTCGGCTGGAGGGCAGGCAATGCACTGCAAAAACACCCTGCCAAGCTCCGCTGAAAAAATCTGATTGCTGTATGGACATAGCGGTACCGAATTTTAGCGGGTATTCCATATCCAAAAAATACAGTATACCCGCATTTCGTGCCAAACAAAATTGAGAAAGCTGAAGTTTGGCAAAAAACACTGCGAACCGGTAGGGAAATGCGGTACCGCCAGCGGGCAGGCCCAGTTTTTTGCTTGAAAAAAATAATATCTATTGACATTGAAAATGCCCCAAACTATGTTCAGGCAATCACTGATTGGGTATAGTAAATTTTTTTGCAGAGGCTTTACATGGGTAAGGCTCCAAGCGGAAAGTCTACCTCCCGTAATCTCTGGAGTCTTTATGGCTACTTCTATCTACGTCGGCAATCTGCCCTGGTCCGCCACTCAGGAAAGCGTTGAATCCCTGTTCAGCCCCTACGGCGAAGTTCTTTCCGTGAAGCTCGTTTCCGACCGCGAAACCGGCCGCGCCCGTGGCTTTGGCTTTGTGGAAATGGAAGACGCCGACGCCATCAATGCCATTGCCGCTCTTGACGGCAAGGAATTTGACGGCCGCGCCCTTCGCATCAACAAGGCTGAGCCCAAAAAGCCCGCCCCCCGTCGCTGGTAGTCGACCAAATTCGCTTGATATGGAAGGCCGCGAGAAATCGCGGCCTTCTTTTGTCTTAAAAACAGTTTTAACGAACAGGGCTGCGTGCCCGGCTGTTGCGCAGAGAAGAGTACGGCCTCATGACAATGCGAAAGGAACAGCAGGCTGTCCCGAGTCAGCCTTCATATCGGCTCATGCGGTAGCCGATGCCCACATGGGTGCGGATGCAATCACATTGCGGCGAGGCGGCCTCCAGTTTTTTGCGCAAGGTTGCCATGAACACGCGCAATGAAGGAAGCGACTGCGGCAGGGCACTGCCCCACACGGCCTGCAGGATTGTTTTGTGTGTAAGCACCTTGCCCACATTGTTTGCCAGCAGACACAGCAGTTTGTATTCCATGGGCGCAAGATGCACCTGTTGTCCGGCAACGCTCACGCACCCTGCGGCAAAATCAATTTTCAGTTCGCCATTTTCAAAGCTGCTTTCACTGTGGCCCATGTGCCCGCGCTCATAACGAACGCGCCGCAGGGCGGCGCGCAGCCGGGCCAGCAGTTCATCAACGCTGAAAGGTTTGGTAAGGTAGTCGTCCGCACCTGCGTCCAGCGCGGCCACCTTGTCGTCATCTTCCGTTCGGGCGCTCAGCACAATGATGGGCAGCATGGACCACTGGCGCACCGCCCGGATGATATCCACGCCGTCCATATCCGGCAGGCCAAGATCAAGCAGGATGACGTCGGGATTTGCCCGCGAAGCCTCTGCAAGGGCCTCGCGCCCGGTGGCGGCGGTCAGAAAGGATATGCCGCGGCTCTCAAGTGTGGTGGTCACAAGCGCGCGGATGACCTTGTCGTCTTCGACCACAAGAATACGCTCGGGAACGCCGTTGGCGTTCTGCGCTGGCGGAGTAGCAGCTGGCGAATTTAGCGGCATGGAGGCTCCTTCTGTCAGGCCGGGAGGGTAAAATCTTCGGTTTCGCGCGGCAAAGTCATGGAAAAAACCGCGCCATGCGGCGTGTTGTCAAATACCTCAATACTTCCGCCGTGGGCCTGCACAATGCTGCGGCACAAGGCCAGCCCAAGCCCCATGCCTCTGCGGCCATCGCCATTTTTTATGGCTGCGGAGTGGAACATGTCAAAAATGCGGTTCTGTTCCTCTTTTGAAATTCCGGGGCCGTTATCGGCAACTTCCAGCCTGACCCACGGCCCGTCAGCCCTCGCCCGTATGCGGATGGCTGTTCCCGCTGGCGTATGTTTGACGGCATTGTCCAGCAGGTTGACCAGCACCTGCACCATGAGCCGCGCGTCCATGCGGGCCATAAGCAGGCCTTCGGGCATTTCCGCGCGCAAATCGTGTTGCGCTGCACGGCGGCTGGTGATCTGCACGGCTTCTGCAATAACATCTTCAAGCAGTTCCGGCTCAAGGCGAAGAGTAAAGTCCTGCTGCTCAAGACGGGTGAGGGCCAGCAGATTTTCCACCATGCCCACAAGGTAGCGGGCTTCCTCTTCAATGGAAGAGGCTAGGGCCGCATTGCGTTCCGGCGAGCAGGACACGCCCTGCTCGGCAAGGATGGCGGCATTGCCGCAGATGCCGGTGAGCGGCGTGCGCAGATCGTGCGAGATGGAGCGCAGCACATCGGCACGCAGTTTTTCCTGCTGCGCACGTACGGCAATGCTGGCGTTGGCCTGCGTGAGTCGTTCTTTTTCCAGAGCCAGCGCGCATTCCCCTGCCAGGGCCAGAACAAGGTTTTTGCTGTTGGCATCGGCAAGCGGAGCCGTGCGACCTGGCAGAACATGCAACTCGGCCACGGCGAGCACGGCAGACTGGCTGCTGATGGGGATAAAGCTGTGTCGTGATCCGGGCAGGGAATCTGTTCCCGCGCCGGCAGGGCGGTTATTTTTGGCAACCCACTGGGCAACGCCCAGTTCGTCCTTTGGCGTGTCCTTGCTGTGCCGGGAGGCAGCGCGTGGGCTGCCAGAACCCTGCATTTTGTCAGCCCGGTAGGGGAAAATGGGCCGGGTTTCAAGCAGTCCTTGCCGCACGGAATAGAGCGTTGTTTCGCACCCCAGCAGGGTGCCAAGCTGGCGGGCAGTTTCCAGCAGGATGGCAGGTTCGTCCTTGGCTTTTTGCAGGCGGCGGCTGTTGCCCAGAAGCAGCTCCGTATGCAGCGCCCGCACTGCGCTTTGCCTCGCCTGCATGCGGGCCCGCCCCGTGATGGCGCTGGTGGCGGCGGAAACCAGCAGCATTGCGCAAAAAAGCCCCACATAGTCCGTATCGTAAACTGTAAAGCTGAAACGCGGCTCAACAAAGAGAAAATCGAAAAGGCCCACCCCGGCCACAGAGGCCGCCACGCCGTACCACGGCCCGGTGGTGAGGATGGAAACGCCCAACACTCCGAGCATGTACAGACCCGCAATGCCGCCATTGGGCATGCCCAGCGAGAACATGAGCAGGCCTGCGACGCTGCACACGGCCATGATCGCAGAGGTGGCGCACCATTGCCGCCAGGAACGGGGGGCTGTGCCCCGCAATGCCCTGAGCGCTGCAAACAAAGGCCCGGCATGTTCGGGCGTTCTGCCCACGGGCACGGCATCGGGGATAATGTAGGTTTCCATCTCCGGCGCAAGTTCGGCAAGGCGTTCCACCAGCGTCTTGCTTTTGCGGAACAGCCACCCGCCAGCCGGGGAGCGGCCCACCACAATCTTGCTCACCCCGCTCATGCGCGCGTACTCCGCTATTTGGGCGGGAACGTCCTCGCCGTGCAGGGTCACGATAACCGCCCCCAGGTCTTCCGCCAGTTTCAGGTTGCTGTGCAGTGTGTCGCGGCTTTTGGCGTCACTTCGGCGCGGCGCAGCGTTTTGTACAAAAAGGGCTGTAAAATCAGCATGAAAGGCCTCTACCATGCGGGCGGCGGTGCGGATAACCCGCGCATTGCTGGGCGCGCCTGAAAGGCAGATGAGAATGTGCTCCTTGATCTGACGCCCTGTTTCCTGCCCTCCGCCAGCTGCGGATGCCCGCCGGTTGACGCGGTCGGCCATGCGGCGCAGGGCAATCTCCCGCAAAGCGATGAGATTCGCAGGCAGGAAAAAGTGCCCCAGCGCCCGTTGCGCCTGCGCCTCGGCGTATATCTTGCCTTCGCGCAGGCGTGATACGAGCTCGTCTGGCTCCAGATCAACCAGCTCCACCTGATCGGCCCCGTCAAATACGCTGTCGGGTATGCGCTCGCGCACCACAACTCCGGTCATGGCGGCAACCACATCATTGAGGCTTTCCAGATGCTGCACGTTGACCGAGGTCCATACGGATATGCCCGCCTGGAGCAGCTCTTCCACATCCTGAAAGCGCTTGCGGTTGCGGCAGCCCTGCGTATTGGAGTGGGCCAGCTCGTCCACAAGGGCGATTTCCGGCTTGCGGGCCAGTACGGCATCCACATCCAGTTCGTTGAGCGTGATGGTCCTGTGCTCGATCCGCAGGAGCGGCACGGCTTCCAGACCCGGCAGCAGGGCCGCTGTTTCCGGCCTTGGGTGCGGCTCCACATAGCCCACAACAATGCGGTGTCCCTGTTCCTGAGCGGCGTGGGCCGCCCGAAGCATGGAATATGTTTTGCCCACGCCAGCCGCATAGCCGAAAAATATCTTGAGCAATCCTCTGGGTGATGGGCGCACGATTGTGCCCGCCTCGCCAGCGAGGGGCTTGCCGCCCGGAGCCACCTGTTGCAACTGGGCAAGCAGGGCATCTGGGGATGGACGTTTGTAGCTGTCTGTCATGGTTGTTTCCAGGTTCGTATGCCGCCCGGCATTCAGCGGGGAGCAGCGGCCGATGCCACTGAAGCAGTGCGTCCGTTGGGCAGCAGGCCTTCCAGCGCCAGATTGACTTCAAGCACGTTGACCCGCGCCTCGCCCAGCAGCCCCAGGGTGCGCCCTTGCGTGTACATGGCGATGGTACGGCGCACTTCCGAAGCCGTAAAACCTGTGGTGCGGGCCAGCCGCTCCACCTGAAACTCTGCGGCGGCTGGCGAAATATGCGGATCAAGCCCGCTGCCTGATTCCGTCAGCAGATCCACAGGAATGGGCTGGCCGGATTTTTCCGGATGCGCCAGCCGGATGCGTGCCGCGCGCTCCTGCAACGTTGTAGCGTATGCGGCTGTGGCAGGGCTTTTGTTGCTTGGCCCGGCGTAGAGCAGGGGCCTGCCGTTGTCGGTATACGTAGCGGTGTCTGCACTCACGGGGCGGCCCCAAAGGTGTTTGGCGGCTGTGAAGGGTTGGCCCAGCAATGTGCTGTACTGCCTGCCCTTGGCGGCAATGATACTGCCTTCGGCCTGAAAGGGAAACAGCGCCTTGCCCGCCAGGGTGAGCGCGCCGGTATAGACGCAGGTGAGGGCCGTCATGATGCACAGAAAAACCAGAGAGCGGCGCAGCAATGTTGTGATGGACATGATGCTTCTCCTCAGGCCAGCCCAAGGCCGACCAGGCAGAGGTCAATAAGTTTGATGGCGGCAAAGGGGGCCGCGAGCCCGCCAAGGCCGTAAATAAAGAGGTTGCGGCGCAACAGCAGCTCAGAGCTTTCCTCCCGGTAGGGCACGCCGCGCAAGGCCAGTGGAATGAGGGCCACAATGATGAGGGCATTGTATATGGTGGCCGCCAGTATGGCGCTTTGCGGGCTATGCAGGCCCATGATGTTGAGTGCGGCAAGGCCGGGGTACAGGCCCATGAACAGGGCCGGGATGATGGCAAAGTATTTTGCCGCGTCGTTGGCAAGGGAAAAGGTTGTGAGGCTGCCGCGCGTCATGAGCAACTGCTTGCCGATACGCACGATATCCAGCAGTTTGGTTGGCGAGGAATCCAGATCAACCATGTTGCCCGCTTCCTTGGCGGCCTGCGTGCCCGTGTTCATGGCAACCGCCACGTCCGCCTGCGCCAGAGCCGGGGCGTCATTGGTGCCGTCGCCCGTCATGGCGACCAGATGTCCCTTGGCCTGATATTCCCTGATAAGGTTCAGTTTTGTTTCCGGCGTGGCCTCGGCCAGAAAGTCGTCCACCCCGGCCTCGGCGGCAATGGCGGCGGCAGTAAGCGGATTGTCGCCCGTAATCATGACGGTTCTGATGCCCATGCGGCGCAGCTCGCCAAATTTTTCGCGCACACCGTCCTTGATGACGTCCTTGAGGTGGATCACGCCAAGCACTGCGGCATCGCGGGCAACCACCAGCGGCGTGCCGCCCTGGCGGGCAATGCTTTGCACCACTTCATCGCACTGGGTGCTCAAACGCCCGCCAAGCTGCTCCGCAAAAGCGCGCACGGCGTCTGCCGCGCCTTTACGTATTGAGGAACCCCGCGCGTCAACACCGCTCATGCGGGTATGCGCGGAAAAGGGAACAAAGACCGTATCCTTTTCAGGGGATATTGTGCCGTTCTGCGGGAACAGGCTGTTTGCCAGTTGTACAATGCTGCGGCCCTCGGGGGTTTCATCCGCAAGCGAGGCAAGGCGGGCGGCCTCCGCCAGTTCCTGCTCGGTGTGGCCGTCCACAGGTATAAAGCTGACGGCCAGCCGGTTGCCAAGGGTTATGGTGCCTGTCTTGTCGAGCAGGAGCACATCCACATCGCCAGCAGCTTCAATGGCGCGTCCACTCATGGCAAGCACGTTGGCCTGATTGAGGCGGCTCATGCCCGCAATGCCTATGGACGAAAGCAGTGCGCCGATGGTGGTTGGGGCCAGGCAGACAAAGAGCGCCACCAGCGAGGTAACATCCGCCGGGTTTGCCGCATGGTTCTGACCTGCCGCAAAGCGGGCAAAGCACCACAGTGTGCCCGTGACCAGCAGAAAGATGACCGTAAGCGCCACCAGCAGGATGTTCAGGGCTATTTCGTTGGGGGTTTTCTGGCGGGCGGCCCCTTCGACCATGGCGATCATTTTGTCCAGAAAGCTGCGGCCAACCTCGCTGGTAACGCGCAGCACCAGCCAGTCGGAAAGTACCGTAGTTCCGCCGGTAACGGCGCTGCGGTCGCCGCCGCTCTCCCGTATGACCGGGGCGGATTCGCCCGTGATGGCGCTTTCATCCACAGAGGCTGCCCCTTCGGTCACATCGCCGTCGGCAGGGATCATCTCGCCTGCCAGCACAAGCACGTAGTCGCCGGGTTTCAGTTCGGTGGAAGAGGTCATCACAAAGGCATCGTGCTGCGCAGGGGCCGGCAGCTTGCGGGCGTCAACACTCTTGCGCGATTTGCGCAGGCTGTCGGCCTGCGCCTTGCCCCGGCCTTCGGCAATGGCTTCCGCAAAATTGGCAAAGAGCACCGTAAACCAGAGTATGGCGGCAATGGCGCAGGCAAATGCACTTTGGTTAGCGACAGCGGGGATGAATCCCCACGCCCCTGCCAGAGCAAGGCCGCTGGTCATGATGGCGGAAAGGTACACGGTGAACATGACAAAATTGCGCACCTGAATGTGCGGGGCCAGCTTGATGAACGAGTCGCCAAGGGCCCGCCGGATCATCCGGCTGTTGCGCGGGGCATGTACAGTTTTGGCTGACATGGCTGTATCCTTTATTATTGAGCGCGTTAATTAACGCGCCATTTGCAGATGTTCGGCCACGGGGCCAAGAGCCAGAGCGGGGAAGAAGCTCAGAGCGCCCACCAGCAGCACCACAAATATGAGCAGAAAAACAAACATGCCATTGCTGGTGGAAAGAGTGCCGGAGCTTGCGGCCACGGTCTTTTTGCCCGCCATACTTGCTGCGGCGGCAAGTATGGCAGCCACGGGCACAAAGCGCCCGGCAAGCATAAGTGCGCTCAGCAGTACATTCAGAAAAGGCGTGTTGGCGTTCAGCCCGGCAAAAGCCGAGCCATTGTTTGCCCCGGCAGAAGTGGCGGCATAGAGCAGCTCGCTGAAGCCGTGGGGCAGGGCGTTGCTCAGGCTTTCCACAACCTGCGGAACAATGCTCATCAGACCAGCCCCGATCAGGATGACGACTGGCGTGGTCAGGCAGACCACAACGGCCATCTTCATTTCAAAGGGTTCCACCTTTTTGCCCAGATATTCGGGGGTGCGGCCCACCATCAGGCCCGCCATGAAGACTGTCAGCAGCACAAAGGCCAGCATGCCGTACAGGCCACTGCCTACGCCGCCAAAGACTACTTCGCCCAACTGCATGAGCACCATGGGAACCAGCCCGCCCAACGGCGTGAGGCTGTCGTGCATGGCGTTGACAGAGCCGTTGGAAGCGGCAGTTGTGGCGGCTGCCCAGATGGCACTATTGGTTATGCCGAAGCGCGCTTCCTTGCCTTCCATATTGCCCCCGGCCTGAGCCAGCAGGCCGCTGCTGGCGGCAAGATCAACCTGCCCACCCTGGGCCAGTTGCGGGGTGGCGATCTGTTCGGCCCAGACGGTGAAGCCAATGGCGGCGGTCAGCAGCAGGATCATGGCGATAAATATGACTACGCCCTGACGCATGTCCTTGATCTGCCTGCCAAAGGTGAAGCACAGCCCTGCGGGAATGAGCAGCAGAGCCAGCATTTCCAGCATGTTTGCGAGAGGAGTTGGGTTTTCGTGCGGGTGGGCGGAATTGACGCCGTTGTAGCCGCCGCCATTGGTGCCAAGCTGCTTGGGCGCAACCTGCGAAGCCTGCGGCCCCAGAGGAACCATTTGTTCCGTAACGGTGGCCCCTTCTTCGGTTGTAAGCGGTTCAAGCAGGGCAACAGTTTTGTAAGGGGAAAAATTCTGCGGCACGCCCTGCCAGATGAGCAGCAGCGAAAGCGTCAGAGAGAGCGGCACAAGGATATACAGGGTGGCACGGGTGGCGTCTGCCCAGAAGTTGCCGAGACCTGAAACGGCTGGCATGGCGGAAGTATCTGGCCCTCCGGATGTTTCTGTTATTCGTGCGCGCAGTCCACGGATAAAGGCGAACAGCACCGCAATGCCCACAGCGGCGGAAACAAAGTTCTGCACCGTAAGCCCCGCCATCTGGGCCAGATAGCTCATGGCGCTTTCGCCCGAATAGGCCTGCCAGTTGGTATTGGTGACAAAGCTCACCGCCGTGTTCAGCGCTAGATCCCAACTTGTTCCGGCTATGCCCTGCGGATTCAGGGGCAGGCTGCCCTGCGCCATGAGCAGCAGCATGAGAACCACAATGCTCACGGCACTGAAGGCCAGCACGCAGCCAAGGTAGCGCTTCCAGCCCATCTGTTCCGCCGGGTTGATGCCCATGGCGCGGTACAGGCCGCGCTCGCAAGGGGTCAGCACTTTTTGCAGCCAGAACGGCTCTCCGTCCATGACCTTGCCCATGTAAATGCCCAGGGGCCATGCCAGCAGGGCGAGCAGCATGATGTACAGCAGGCATTGCCCGACCATGTTTTCCATAACTTCCTCCTGTGGGGCGTAAACCTTGCCCACGGAAGCACGGTATGAAAAAGCGCATAAAAGGGGTGTTAAACTTGGGGCGGGAGTATAAAATTTGTATTAAGGCCGATGGTTGTTTTCGTTGTCAGCACGCTTGACATTGTTCAATTGGTGTTGAATGATTGTCCAATGGAAACAAAAAAAGCTACCCAGGTGTTTGAAGCCCTTACGTCCGAGGCGCGCCTTTGCATTTTTCGCCTGTTGGTCAAGCATGCCCCTGACGGTCTGGTGGCGGGGGAGCTTTCCCGCCTGGCGGATATCCCCAAGACCAACCTTTCTTTTCATCTGAAAACCCTTGTCCACAGCGGGCTTGCCAGTATGGAGCGTGAGGGGCGCAACACGCGCTACCGGGCAAACATCCCCCTGATGCTTGAAACCATATCCTATCTGACCGCCGAATGCTGCTCTGGCCATCCCGAACAGTGCAGGGCGTATCGCCGTGAGAGTTGCGTTGATGCGGTGTTTCTGCCCGACTGTTGCGGGGACAAAACCTCTGACCCGGAGAGCGGCCATGAGTGATGCTGAAAAAACTGCACACAATGAACAGGTGCGCGAAACTGTGCGCGCCGGATACGCGGCTATTGCCACGGGTAAGAACGCCTGCTGCTGCGGCGGCTCGTGCGGTACCCATAGCCCTGCACGGCTGGCGCAGGCCATAGGCTACTCGGCTGAAGACCTAGCCAAGCTGCCGGAAGGGGCAAACATGGGGCTCTCGTGCGGTAACCCTGTGGCCATAGCCGCATTGCGGGAAGGCCAGACCGTGCTTGACCTTGGCAGCGGCGGAGGCTTTGACGCATTTCAGGCTGGTGAAAGGGTAAAGGCGGGGGGGCGTGTCATCGGCGTGGACATGACGCCGGAAATGATCGCCAAGGCCCGCAAAAATGCTGATTTTTATCAGCAGCGCACGGGGCTTGCCAATGTGGAGTTCCGCCTTGGCGAAATTGAACATCTGCCCGTGCCGGATGCGTGCGTTGATGTGGTTCTTTCCAATTGCGTCATCAACCTTTCGCCAGACAAGCCGCAGGTGTGGCGCGAAGTTTTTCGCGTATTGAAGCCTGGTGGCAAGGTGTCTGTTTCAGATTTGGCTCTGCTGAAGATGCTGCCGGATACAGTTCGGGAAATGGCGGCAGCGCTGGTAGGGTGTGTGGCCGGTGCCGTGCTGGTAAGTGAAACCCGTGGCATGCTTGAAGACGCGGGCTTTTCCTCCATAGAACTCACACCAAAGCCCGACTATGTGCGAAACATGCAGAACTGGAACGACCCGCTGTACAGGCAGATCGCCGAGGCTCTGCCCAAGGGTGAGGAAATGGCGGATTATATCGTCAGTCTTTCCATTGAAGCCAGAAAATAGAGGTAAGTATGAACATCCTTTTTTTATGCACTGGCAATTCCTGCCGTTCGGTTATTGCCGAGGCGCTTTTTCGGTCTATGGCCCCGGCGGGGCTGACAGCGCAGAGCGCTGGCAGCAAGCCTGCGGGCTATGTGCACCCCCGCGCTCTTGAGGCTCTGGCCGAGGCCGGAATTTCAGCCGCTGGCCTTGCAAGCAAATCATGGGATGATCTGCCGGAAAAGCCCTCGGTGGTCATAACCCTGTGCGCCGATGCGGCGGGTGAAGCCTGCCCCGTGTACTTTGGCTCAGTAATACGCAGCCACTGGGGCATGCCTGACCCGGCCAAGGTGCTGGGGGATGAGGCCACAATCAGGGTCGCCTTTGCCGAAACGCTGGAGGTTCTGCGCAGGCGCGTAACAGCCCTGGTGCGGCAGCTGGAGGCCAACCCAGGAATGGATGCAGGCACCTTGCAGAGCACTCTTGACGGCATAGCCGCGCACTAAGGGGCAGAAATTATGAGTCAGTCAACTTTGCAGCGACTTTCATTTCTCGACAGGTTCCTGACCCTGTGGATTTTTCTCGCCATGTTCGCGGGCGTGGGGCTTGGCTGGGCGGTGCCGGACATTAAAAACGTCATTAACTTTTTTCAGGTGGGCACCACCAATATTCCCATTGCCATCGGTCTTATCCTGATGATGTATCCGCCGCTGGCGAAAGTGAAATACGAGCAGCTTGGCCGGGTGTTTCGCGATAAAAAGGTCTTGCTGCTTTCGCTGGTGCAAAACTGGGTGATCGGCCCGGTTCTTATGTTTTTGCTGGCGATAGCCTTTCTTTCCGGCAACAACAGCTACATGGTGGGGCTCATACTGATCGGCCTTGCCAGATGCATTGCCATGGTCATTGTGTGGAACGACCTTGCCGGGGGCGACAGGGAATATTGCGCGGGGCTTGTGGCCTTTAACGCCATATTTCAGGTGCTGTTTTTTTCTGTCTACGCCTATGTGTTTATCACCGTGCTGCCCGGCTGGCTTGGCCTTTCGGGGGCGGTTGTGGATGTGAGTATTGGGCAGATTGCCGAAAGCGTGTTCATTTACCTTGGCATCCCCTTTATTGGGGGCATTGTGTCCCGTTTCTACGGACTCAAGGTCAAGGGGGAGGACTGGTACGAGAATGTTTTTATTCCGCGTATCAGCCCATGGACGTTGCGGGCGCTGCTGTTCACCATTGTTGTGATGTTCTCTCTCAAGGGCGAGTACATTGTGCAACTGCCTATGGATGTTGTGAAGGTTGCCGTCCCCCTGCTGATTTACTTTCTCGTGATGTTCCTGTTTTCATTCTACCTTTCATGGCGGGCAGGGGCGAACTATGAACAATCGGCAACGTTGTCGTTCACTGCTGCGTCCAACAACTTTGAGCTTGCCATTGCCGTGGCCATTGCCGTGTTCGGTCTCAATTCCGGCGAGGCCTTTGTGGCGGTTATCGGCCCCTTGGTGGAAGTGCCGGTACTCATCGCCCTTGTGAATGTGGCCCTGTATATTCGCCGCAGGTATTTTGCCGGGCGGGAAACGGCCTGACCGGCCTTGCCCGGGAATTTCTACTGATCTGACTGGAAAACATGCCCGTAATTGCAGAAGGCCGCCCAAAGGGCGGCCTTCTTCGTGCTAACTGAGTAATGGCAAATTTGATGTGTTTTTTGCTTCTCGGTGTTTTAAAACTGGTCTCTTTGCCCAGTGCTTCATCGCCTGCTGCTTTCAGGCAGGTTGAAAATAATGGTCAGACCCTTGGGGAGAGGTTCAGGAGGCGGGAGCCGCACGCCGCTTCTCTGGGTTCGCACTATGGCGTTCTGGGCGGAGTTGTCAAAATACTTGTTTCCGGAGCTCTTTATAAGCTTGTATGCTACAATTTCTCCGTCTGACGAGATATCCACATCTATTGTGCAAGCCATAGGCTCATCCAGTGGTGATGAAAATGCCCAATACTGGCGCACAGTCTCCATAAAATCGTGAATATAATTTTCCATTGGCGACATTTTGCTGGCCGCTGCAATAGAAGAGGCCTCTTTTTGCGCAGGTTCAGAAGGTGGAGTTGAATTCCTTGTGCAGGAATATATGAGCAGTAGAGTTAAGGCAATAAGGAATAAGAGTTTGTTATTGTGTGTACGCATTTGGATTTTTCCATAAACCAGGGTTACGAAGAAATTATTTGCCAAGGAACACACATCCTTCTTTATCAACCTACGCCTGCCTCTCCTTTTTTGATAGCCCTCAGCGATGCCCACGTTTGTTGGGAGTTTCATGCATCTCCCTAACTTTCCAGAAAAATAGTCACTGCCACAGGTCGCAGCCAGGTATGCATATGCGCGCAATAAAATACTTATTTAGTAGGTATTAAATGATATATAGCCATTTTTATTGACAAAAATAGTGCAGTTGGAAATTAGCTGTGGTAGTACGCAAATAATACCATCTTACTATGATATCGGCGCGCAGTGATTGTGGCTGGTCGTAGTAGGGAAACCTTTTTATGGCGCACTGCTATATATTTTATTTTGGGGTTAATTGCATGAAAAAATTGCTTATTCTTGGTGCTGGCGCTGGCGGAACCATGATCGCCACGAAAATGAGAAAGCTCTTGAGTGAAAGAGAATGGGAAATAACGCTGATTGACCGGGATCCCGTCCATCACTATCAGCCCGGCTGGCTCCTGATTCCGTTTGGGGTTGATACGCCGCAGGGTTGCGTTCGTCCCAAAAAGGATTTTATCAGCCGCGGAGTTAACTTCGTGATTGATACGATCACCGCTGTTGATCCGATTCAGCGCAAGGTTGAATGCAAAAACAGCACCCACACCTATGACTGGATTGTTGTTGCCTCTGGCGCGAGAATCGCTCCTGATGAAGTGCCCGGCCTTCTGGACGACTGGGGCGGCAAAATCCACAACTTCTACACCCATGACGGCGCTGCGGCGCTTGGCAACAAGCTGAAGCACTTCAAGAAGGGTCGTCTTGTTCTCCATATTTGCGAAACCCCCATCAAGTGCCCGGTTGCGCCTCTGGAATTTGTGTACATGGCCGACTGGTATCTGCAAAAGATGGGCGTGCGCAAAGATGTGGAAATTGAGCTTGTCACGCCGCTTACGGGTGCTTTTACCAAGCCTGTGGCAAACAACATTCTTGGCGCGCTGTGCGAGCAGAAGGGCATCAAGGTCACCACAAACTGGACTGTGGACAGCGTGGAAGCCGACCGCGCCGTGATCGCTTCCGTCACGGGCGATGAAATCCCCTACGACCTGCTGGTGAGCATTCCCCCGAACCTTGGGCAGGAATTCCTTATTGAATCTGAAGTCTCCGACGTGACCGGCTTTATTGATACGGACAAGGAACTGCTGAAGTCCAAGAAGTTCGAGAACATGTATATCATCGGCGACGCAACAAACGTCCCCGCGTCAAAAGCCGGGTCTGTGGCCCACTTTGAAGCGGACGTGATCGCCCAGAACCTGATGGCCGACATTGAAGGCACCGACAACTATTACAGGTTTGACGGCCACACCAACTGCTTTATCGTCACAGGCTTTGAAAAAGCCTCGCTGATCGACTTCAGCTACGCTGTGGAACCCCTGCCGGGCATGTTCCCGCTGCCTGGCGTTGGCCCCTTTGAGCTGCTGGGCGAAAGCCACATCAACTATTGGGGTAAGCTCATGTTCAAGTGGGTGTATTACAACCTCATGCTGAAAGGTCATGAGCTCCCGTTTGAACCCAATATGTATCTTGCAGGGAAAGATACCTCCTTGCTGAGAAGCAAGTAGACCGGAGGGATCATATGACACCTGAAGATAAAATTCTTGAGCGGCTGGAAGCCATTGAAGGCAGGCTCAGCGACCTTCAAGCGAGCAAGGAAAGCAGCAGCATGCTTCTGAGCGAGCTGACGCCCATTGGGAACCATGCCTTTCGCCTTATTGTTGAAGAGATGGAGACCCTCAACGGCAGGGTTACGCTTGACGACATTCTGGATCTGGGCCGAAAGGGTTTGCTGACTGTTCCCAGGCTTACGTGGCTGCTCGACCAGCTCGAGAACGCCACCGACCTGTGGAAGATTCTGCACCCTGCGTTTGCGCCGACTTTTCCGCACATCATTGAAAAGATGGGTGAGTGGGAAAAGGATGGCGTGTTTGAAAAGATGTCTGCATTCAAAAACGCCGGCGGTAACCTGCTTGGCTCCATGAGCCCGGAAGACATTGCCAAAACAGGCGAAGGCCTGGCCTTTTTGATCAGCCAGTTGCAGCGCCTTGCCGACCCCGACCTGCAAGCCAAGATCACGAACCTGATCGGCATGCTGGGCGAGATCGACACGGCCAACGTGAAGCCCACGGGCGTCTTTGGCCTTATTGGGGCGCTTGGCAGCGCGGAAGGCAAACAGACTCTGGGACTGCTTGCCGAGCTGATAAAAGTAGCAGGAAAGTTCACGGGCCAGAGCGCGTCCAAATAACCAGAGGTTATCTGAACGCGTTCCCCGGAACTGTTCGTCTATAAATGCAAAGTCCGCCGAAGTTGTGCAGCTTCGGCGGACGTTTGCTTGAACTGCCCTTGTGCCCGGTGTCGGCCAAATCCTGAAGTCAATTTTTATTCAAAAAATAGTTTCACATGCATTCCGCAGGGTAGCGGCAGGGGGGATGAAAGCTGGTCGTCTACAGTGTCGTTCCCGAATCTCGTTTTTGTTCTTTTTCTTTGAACTGTGCGGCTTCTTCTGGTGTTGCAAGGCGTATATACTTCAAGTCTGGTTTTACTTTATCAAATATCGGTTTGGTAACTTCTGAAAGTTGAGGACGTCCTGCCCAGAAACCCATGCCTATTCCACCTTCGATGTAATAAGTCTGACCAGGTTGAACATCCAGCGTGACGGACGATCTTGCTTCTGTTTCAGCTGAATATGTATGTTTGCCAGGGGCTGCACGGTATGCAAAATAGGAACCGGCTTTCAGCAGACCGATGTTGTTAGTGTCTTCAGTTATGAAATAGCTCATTCCACCACCAGTAAATGCCCACTCGCGAAAGAAGACAATAGCGGCGCTTTGTTCATCAGCTTGTATTTGTGGAGGCGACTTTTCCTCCACATAATCACCGCGAAGCGGCATTTTTGCGCAACCCACAGAAAAGAGGAACAGTAACGCCACGATACTGAACGAAAGCAGCTTATTCATAATTCCCTCCAATTTTATACTGGTTTATCAGTCCGCAAATATCGTCTCAACCCAGTTTTTGGATAGGAGGAAGTGAAAACATTTGCGCAAGAAGGGATATTCTCCGTTCCGATCAATATAGCGACACTGATAGGCATGCTGGACTAGGTCGAAACGCAAACGTGATAGGTATTGTTGGGGTGGTGCAGGGTGCGAAGGGCGGCAGGTTTTGGGGTGTTTGTCGAACCAATAAATGCAACAGGGATGTTCGCGTAGCAAACGCGTCCAAAAAAGTCGTTCCGTTCCTTGCCTTGATGTCACCTGCCATTTGAAAGTCACAGTATGCGCCAAGTGGTATGGGATTCACAGCGAGCAGTATAGATGCGTAAAAAAGGCATAGCTGACAGCGGCTGTGCAACCTGCTATTCTCGCCCAAGAAAATTATGCGTAATCATCTGACCCGCCAACAACTCGAAGGCCTGACCCTGTGCTGGGAACAGTGGGAGGCCGAGGCCGCAACCCGCACGCAAAAAAACATGCGGGCGCGTCTGCACCTGATTTTTTTGCTGATGCGCTACGGCGGCTTGCGGCTGGGCGAAGTGCTGGCGCTGGAGCCTCGTTCCTCCATAGACACCGTCACTGGCATGCTGCGCGTTTCTGGCTCCAACGCGCGCGAAATTCTGCTGCCTGTGAGCGCCATGCGCAATATCCGGCGCATTCTTGGCCTGCCGCAGGCGGCGGAGCCTGATTTTTTGCAGTTTGATCAGAGCTTTCTGCGCAAGAAATTTTACGCAGTGGGCAGCTTGATGGGTCTGCCTTCTGCCTGCGTGGGGCCTCGCGCCATACGTTACTCGCGCGGGCTTGAGCTGCTGGAACTGCATGTGCCCATGCCGTTGGTACTCAAATTTCTTGGGCAGCAGGATGCTGACCAACTGCTGGCCTTTCTGAACTTTTCTGACGGCGAGGCGCGCAAACTGCTGACCACGCAGGCTCAAGGAAAAGACACCTCGGCAAGCGCCTGCCACGGCGGCGAAGCCGATGACGGAACCAATCTTTTTTGGGGCATTGTTACCCGCATATTTACCGGCATGCGCAAGGTATATGTGGAGATAACCACTTTTTCCGATTTCAGGCTCGCGGTGGCCTGCACTCCGGAAGAAGCCGCCCTGCATGAAGTGCACGAAAATCAGGTGCTGAGCGTGCGGGTAGACCCGGAGCGCATAGTTTTAAGCCCTGAAAAATCGTCCATGAGCCTTGCCAACTGCGTCAAGGGCGTGGTGGACAGTCTGCACTCTGACATGGTGGAAACCTTTGTCTGCGTTGGCTTGCCAGACGGCACAACCCTGCGGGCAACGGTAGACACCTGCACGCTGGACACCATGCATCTGCGTGACGGCAAAAAGGTGTATGCCCATTTTGCCTCCAGCGCCGTTCGGCTGGTGGCCGAGTAGTTTTTGTTTCTGATATCGGCTGCGGCCCGCATGGAGCCGATTTGTTGCCGCCCTGTTTTGGCCTTCTTTTGCAATCTTTTATGTCCCGCTTTTTCGTGATAGCGTGATTAATGTCGCGCTGAACAGAGTTGGTCTTTCAAGATTACCTCTTCAAAAGGAGTCTGATCCATGTTCCGTTTACCCCGTTTTCTGCTCCTGGCCTGCGCTGCGGGCTACATGGCCTGCGCCGCGCCAGTTCTGGCCGCTGATACTCTCATGATGGCAACCACCACCAGCACGCAGGATTCCGGCCTGCTCGAATATCTGGAGCCTGTCTTCAAGCAGGAAACCGGCATTGAGCTGAAGTGGGTTGCCGTGGGCACCGGCAAAGCCCTTGAAATCGCCAAAAATTGCGATGCCGACGTACTGCTGGTGCATGCGCCTTCGGCTGAGCTTGAATTCGTCAAGGCCGGGCATGGCGTGGACCGCCGTCAGGTCATGTACAATGACTTTGTGATCGTTGGCCCTGTGGCAGACCCCGCTGGCGTGAAAGGGCAGACCACTGCCGAGGCGCTCAAGCGTATTCTGGATACCAAGGCGGGCTTTGTGAGCCGTGGCGACCAGTCCGGCACGCACAAGGCGGAGCAGAAGTTGTGGCAGCAGAGCAATATTGTGCCCGACAAGGATCCCAAGTATTTTTCTGCGGGGCAGGGCATGATTTCCACCCTGAACATGGCTGCCGAAAAGCAGGCCTACGCCCTCACCGACCGTGGAACCTGGATCACCTTTGCCGACAAGATGGGCGACAAAAACCCGCTGGCTATCGTGGTTGAAGGCGACAAGGCCCTTTTCAACCAGTACAGCGTCATCACGGTCAATCCCGCCCAGTGCCCCAAGGTCAAGACCGATCTGGCCAAGAAGTTTGAAGACTGGTGGGTTGCCCCGGCCACCCAGCAGAAGATCGCCGGGTACATGCTCAAGGGGAAACAGCTTTTCTTCCCCAATGCCAACAAGTAGCGCACCCCGGTAGCGCAGGCACGTAACGCGCATTCGCCCGGGGCCGGTGGTGTGCCCCGGCTTCGGGCGAATGCTGTTTTGACCAGCAGCGAGCGGCAGCAATGGATTATCTTATCAACGGCTTCAGCAGTGCCTTGTATCTGCTCACGCATATGGATGCGGCCACGCTTTCGGCCATTTACGCAACCATTGCTTCAACCTGCTATGCCATGGCGGCAGCCTTGCTGCTGGGGGTCCCGCTGGGTTTTCTGCTTGGTCATTGCTCCTTTCCCGGTAAAAGGGCGCTGCGGCTGATTTCAGATACCTTGCTGGCCTTTCCCACAGTGCTGATCGGCCTGCTGGTCTACGCCTTTATTACCGCGCGCGGCCCTCTGGGCGAATATGGCCTGCTGTTTACCCTGCAGGGTATGGCCATCGGGCAGGCGGTGCTGGCCCTGCCCATAGTGGTTTCGTGGACAGCGCAGGCGCTTGAAGACCTTGATCCCCGTTGCCGCGAAACCCTGCTTACGCTGGGTGCCAACAGCAGGCAGCTTGCCGTATACGCGCTGTGGGAGTGCCGTTATGCCGTGGGCATGGTGTGCGTTACGGCCTTTGGCCGTGTTATCACAGAAGTGGGCGTGGCCATGATGCTTGGGGGCAACATCCGTTATGCCACCCGCACCATGACAACGGCCATTGCCCTTGAAACCAGCAAGGGCGATTTTGCCCAGGGTATTGCCCTTGGCCTTGTGCTGTTGCTCATGGCCTTTGTGGTCAATCTGGCGCTTGCATTTTTTCGGCGCAGGGGGCGGGCATGAGCGCCAATTTGTATGAAGCCCGCAACCTTGTGCAGCGCTATAATGGGCGCGAGGCGCTCAGTGTGCAGTACCTTGCTATTGGACAGGGCGAGGCCGTATTCCTCACCGGCCCCAATGGCTGCGGCAAATCGACCCTGTTGCGACTGCTGGCCTTTCTGGAGCGCCCGGCTGCTGGAGAGCTGCGCTATGCCGGTGGTGCGGAGGGCCGCAAGGAAGCAACCCTGCTTTTGCAGGATCCCTATCTGCTGCACATGAGCGTTTTCAATAACGTGGTGCTTGGGTTGAAATTCCGCCATCAAGGGGCAGATATGCGGCAGACATTTGAATGCTGCATGCAGGCCGCAGGTTTTGACGATCCCTGGAATTTTGCGGATCGCGGCCCGCGTGAACTCTCTGGTGGCGAACGCCAGCGGGTTGCCCTGGCATCGCGCCTGGCCTTGCGGCCGAAGGTGCTGCTGCTTGACGAGCCAACAGCCAATGTGGATGCCGCAAGCGCACGGGCTATTGCCCTGGCCGTAAGGAACAGCACGGCAGAAGGCATGACTGTTGTCTGCGCCACACACGATCCTGCTCTTTTGCGCGCACTTGGTGCAAGGGAAATCAAGCTTGGCGCAGCGTGGGACATGGACGCCTGCGTTTCGTCATTATAGCTCCTGCCTGCATTATCCCGGTTCCCGCTTACAGCATTTCCCCTTATTCCTCCGTATTGCACAAAAACTCCCCTTTCCTCCCCAACTTTTCCTCTTGCGGGAGAAAAGCGAGACATTTTTTTTGCCCGCTTGCACTTTTTTTTCTCACAATGGTATCGAAGGATAAACACAAACAGGCGTAACTGCGCCTTGTTTAAGGAGGCTCCATGTTCCGTTTTTTGCGCGTCAATATGGCAACCAAGACCTGTGTTTTTGAAGAAATCCCTCAAGAATACGCTGGCCTTGGCGGCCGTGCGTTGACTTCTACCATCGTTGCGCGTGAGGTGCCGCCCACCTGTACGCCCATTGGCCCCCACAACAAGCTTGTTTTTGCTCCCGGCCTGCTGGGCGCCACCAACAGCCCCAACGCCAACCGTATTTCTGTGGGCTGCAAAAGCCCGCTGACCGAAGGCATCAAGGAATCCAACGCGGGCGGTCAGCCCGGCGGTCACCTGGCCCGTTTGGGCATTCTGGCTGTTATTGTGGAAGATATGGCCAAGGAAGGCGAATGGTGGCAGCTCGAAGTGAGCAAGGACCACGCCAAGCTGATTCCTGCCGAAGTGGCCGGGATGAACAACTTTGATGCTGTTGCCAAGCTGGTGGAAAAGTACGGCAAGGATTGCAGCTACATCACCATTGGCCGCGGGGGCGAATTCAAGCTCACTGCGGCTTCCATTGCCTGCACCGACCGCGAACTGCGCCCCATGCGCCATGCCGGGCGCGGCGGCGTTGGCGCGGTAATGGGTTCCAAGGGCCTCAAGGCCATCATTGTGAATCCCGAAGGCGGCAAGAGCCAGCCTCTGGCTGACGAAAAGGCTTTTCGCGAGGCTTCCAAGCGCTTCGCCACGGCGCTTTCCGAACACCCCATCACCAGCAAGGGGCTTGCCGAATACGGCACCGCCGTGCTCGTCAACATCCTGCACGAGGCGGGCGGCCTGCCCACCGCCAACTTTACTGTTGGGCAGTTTGACAAGCATGAGGCTGTTTCGGGCGAACTTTTGAACCAGCTCACCAAGGAACGCGGCGGCGAGGGCAAGGTGGCCCACGGCTGCATGAGCGGCTGCATGATCCGTTGCAGCGGCATTTTGCCCGATAAAAAGGGCAAGTTCCAGAGCAAGTGGCCCGAATACGAAACCCTGTGGTGCTTCGGCCCCCACTCCGGCATTAGCGATCTCGATGCCATCTCCAAGTACGACTACATGTGCGATGATATCGGCGTTGACACCATCGACGTGGGCGTTGCCGTGGGCGTTGCCATGGCTGGCGGAGCTATCCCCTATGGGGATACCAAGGCTGTGCTTGATGTCATGAACGGCATCAGCGAGGGTTCTCCGCTTGGTCGTATTGTTGGCTGTGGCGCGGCCACCACGGGCCGGGTATTTGGCGTGCGGCGCGTGCCTGCGGTCAAGGGCCAAAGCCTGCCCGCATATGATCCCCGTGCGGTCAAGGGCCAGGGCGTCACCTACGCCACCTCGCCCATGGGCGCGGACCACACCGCCGGTTACGCGGTGACGGCCAACATCCTTAACAGCGGCGGCACGGTTGACCCCCTCAAGAAGGACGGTCAGATCGAGCTTTCGCGTAATCTCCAGGTGGCTACCGCCTCTGTGGATTCCGTGGGCCTGTGCCTGTTCACGGCATTTGCCATCCTTGACGTGCCGGATGCCCTGCCCGCCATTGTGGACATGCTCAATGCCAAGTTTGGCTGGAAGCTCACCGGCGACGACGTTGTGACGCTTGGCCAGCGTATTCTTTCCACAGAAATCGACTTCAACCGCCGTGCGGGCATCACCCAGGCTGCGGACGTGCTGCCCGATTTCTTCACTGACGAAAAGCTGCCCCCGCACAACACCACTTTCGACATCACCCACGAAGAACTCAAGACGGTCTTCAACTGGATTGAGGAAAAGAAGTAGGGTTGCCCTTATTGGTCTCCGCTCCGGCTGGTTCGGAGCGGGGACCAGAAATTTTGTTTTACGGCGGCGTCATAGCGTGCGCCCCGGCTGGCTTGACTGTTTTCGGACAGGGCGGGCATAACTGGACAAGACCTCATAAGGTCAAGGAGCGTCCATGAAACTGACCGTTAAGCTGAGCACCACCCTGCGAGACTATGTGCCGGACTACGTGCCGGAAACAGGCCTGCAGGTGGAAATGCCGGAAGGAAGCACCGTGGCCCAGTTGGCGCAACATCTGGGTTTGCCGCCGCAAGACATAAAAATTGTCATGGTCAACGGACGCCAGCAGAAGGTGAGCGATCTCATGCGCGACGGAGACCGTATTGCCTATTTTCCGGCTGTCGGAGGAGGCTAGGCCCGTTGACCATGACAATATCTGATCTGCACCAGTTCTTCAGCCCTTATGCCCGGGCAAGATATCAGGCAGAATCTGCTGGAAATGCGCAGGAAACTTTGTTCGTGAGCCTTGAGGGCTTGCGCCTTTGGGCTGCGTCCCAGGCTCTGACGCTACGTGCTGCCATGATTTACCTGTTGGGGCGGAACATCTGGCCGGAGCGCTTTCGCCGGAATTTCGGGCTGGTCACAGCGGAGGAAATGGCGCGGCTGCTGCAAAGCCGTGCGCTAGTGCTGGGCTGCGGCGGTCTGGGGGGACATGTGGCCGAACTGTTGGCCCGCTCCGGGGTGGGGAGCATTCGGCTGGTGGATAACGATGTGTTTGACGAGAGCAATCTCAACCGCCAGCGGTTCTGTTCCGAGCGTATGCTGGGGCAGCGCAAGGTCTGCGTAGTGCGCAATGCCCTGGCGGATATTGCCAGCCACGTGGAGACTGAAGCTCTTGGATTAGTGGCTGATGAGGGCAATCTGCCCGATCTAGTGGCTGGTATGGACGTGGCTCTGGACTGTCTGGATAACATCAGCGCCAAAACAGCTCTGGAGCGGGCAGCCCTTGCTGCTGGTGTGCCCTTTGTTCACGGTTCCGTACTGCGCGAAGAAGGTTTTTGCTACGCCAACTCAGGCCCGCAGGCGCGTCTTGAGGCGCTTTACCCTCAGGGGCAGAGCGACAGTGAGCTTGAGCATGCAAGGGGCGAAGGCGTTGGGGCGCTGGCTCCGGCTTCGGTTGCCTGCCTCATGGCCAAGCTGGCTCTGCGGGCCATTTTGAGCCGCACCGCAGGCAGCGCCCTGTTCCACCTTGACCTCTCCGTGCCAGAAATGGAGCGTTTTGACTGGGCGGGCAAGGCCTAGCCGTTCATTCCATGCCCTATTTTCCAGCATATTCCCAGATAATCTGCCCGGTTTTTTCCGTGCCGTAACCGCCCATGCCCTCCACGGTCTGGCGGAATGCCTCGCTGCGGATAACATCCAGCAGGGCCTGAACCGCATCCCCATCAAAAAAGCGCCGGGGAATGACCAGATCATATTCCTCAACACCAATGGGCGTGAATGGCAGGCCCAGCGCGTTGGCAGCAGCCCGCACGGCAAGGCCGGCATCCACCCGGCCGGAAAGCACAGCCGCAGCTACGTTCATGTGGGTGTATTCCTCGTCGCGGTAGCCGTTGATGCTTGTGGGCGCGATGCCAAGGCAACTCAGGCGGTAATCAAGCAGCACGCGGGTTCCGCTGCCGCGCTGGCGGTTGATGAAGCGTACCCCCGGTTTGGCGAGGTCTTCAATGCTGTTGATGCCAAGGGGGTTGCCGGGCGCGGTCAGAATGCCCTGTTCCCTGTCCATCAGGCGCAGCAGCACGGTGGGCTCTTCCAGATTATCTTCAATGGCCTTGCGGTTGTATACTCCGCTTGCCGGGTCGAGCAGATGACTGCCCGCCAGATGGCATTGCCCGCGCTTGAGCGCCATGATGCCGCCCAGTGAACCCACATGGGCCGAGGTGAGCCGGTACTGCGGATGCGCCTTGCGCAGCATGCTGTCCAGCAGGTCAAGCGTGTTGTCGTGACTGCCAATGGCAAGCAGTGCGCCCGCAAGGGCCGTGGGGGGGCGCAGCAGCTCGACAGTAACGGGTTCTCCGGCATTGCAGCCTTCGCTGTCGCGTGGAATGCGGATAATGCCATCGGCCCGGCTGAGGCTGGTTATGGTGCCCGCGCCGCGCGGCAGGGGTACGGCCACAACAGTATCACCCACGCGGCCCAGTTTGACCCTCAGCCTTTCTTCCATGCCGGGGCGCGAGGGCAGGGGATTGCAGGGTACAGCCGTGATCTTCTGCCGCTCGCTCATGGCCCGTTTCTGCCACAGGGCCAGCAGGGGCAGAACAAATTCTTCCATGGATATGCCCGCAGAAACCGGATACCCCGGCACACCCACCACGGGCTTGCCGTTGACCACCGCCAGCACCGTGGGTTTGCCCGGCATGACTGAAATGCCGTGCGTCACCACAGTGCCCATCTGCCCGAGCACGTGGGCTGTAAAATCGTGACTGCCAGCCGAAGACCCGGCATTGAGAATGACCATATCGGCAGTTGCAATGGCGCTGGCAATGGCGGCCCGTATGGCTTCAGGATCGTCAGGAACCACAGGCAGGGTGGCGGCTTCGCCCCCGGCCTCCGTAATCATGGCCGAAAAAATCAGTGAATTGAATTCGGGCAGCACACGGCCTGCGCGCAGGTCTTCCTCACGCGCATCCACCAGCGGCACAATTTCCGACCCGCTGGGGATGATGGAAACACGGGGGCGGCGGAATACTGGCACTTCAAGCGCGCCGCCAGCCGCCAGCGCGCCAAGGTCGTAGGGGCCAATGCACGTGCCGGGGGGCAGAATGATCTCTGTAGCCACCATGTCTTCACCCATTTTGCGCACGTGCTGCCAGGGAAAGGCGGCCTTTTCAATGACGGCCCACTGCGATTCGCCCTGAGAATCCTTTTCGGTCTCGGTATTGATGTTCTCCATCATCACCACGGCATTACAGCCCTGCGGCAAGGGGTGGCCGGTATTGATCCAGTGGGCCTGCTCGCCGATTTTAAGGCGCAAGGGGGTGCGGGCAGAGGCGGTGAATGTATCCTCCGCATGTACGGCGATGCCGTCCATTGCCGCGCCGTGAAATGCCGGGGATGAGCGCAGGGCAGCCACGGGCCTGCTGAGCACGCGGCGCAGGGCCTGCGCCAGAGGGATGCGTTCTTCGCCAAGGGGGAAGGCTTTGGCGTCAAGGCATGAAAACCAGTTGGCGCGGGCTTCTTCCGGGGGCAGCAGGGTCAGATAGGTGTTGCGCTTCAAGATAATTCTCCAGCAATAGTGCCAGACGCGTACTGGTCTAGCGAAAAAGTTCCACCATTACGGTATCGCCCGCATCGTAGCCTTCGCGGTTTTCAGGGCAGACCATGAGGCCGTCTGCCGCAGCAATGCCGGAAATAAGCCCCGATGCGCCCATGATGGGTTCCGCCTCGTACAGCGGTTGCAGATTCTTGTCTGACGGTGCACGCGTGGGGGACTGGCTGGGCAGGGGGCGCAGTTTCACGCGCAGATAGTCGCGCCTGCCCTGTGCGGAAGCTACAGACCGTGCAAGCACTGCGGGAACCTGCGGCTGCTTTGCGGAATCGGCATACCCTTGCAGATGCTCCAGCAAGGGAGCAAGAAATACGCGGGCGCAGACAAGCGCGCTGGCAACATGACCGGGCAGGCCCACAAGGCAGACTGTGCGCCCGTTTACTATGGCTTTGGCCAGAATAAAGGGTTTGCCGGGGCTGATGGCGACCCCGTGCACAAGCAGCTGAGCCTGAGGCAGGGACTCAAAAATCTCCACGGTGTGGTCGCGCATGCCCGCAGAGGAGCCGCCGGAAACCACCACCACGTCATGCATTTCTGCAAGCTGGGTTACGGCTGTTTTGAGCTTGGCGGCGTCATCGTTGACAATCCCGGCTCTCAAGGCCTGCGCGCCAGCCTCGCGGCAGAGGGCTGCAATGCTGTGGGCGTTGATGTCGCGGATTTTGCCCGGCGGCGGAGTCATGGAGCTGGGAACAACCTCGTCGCCCGTGGAGAGTACGGCAACCAGCGGTTTGCGGCGCACCTCCACCTCCACCACGCCAAAAGCCGCCAGCAGGCCAATATCCTGTGGGCGCAGGCGGTGCCCGGCTTGCAGCAGCAAAGACCCTGCGGTTGCGTCATCATCGCGAAAAATAACATTGTCGCCCGGGGCCTGACTGCGGGTAATCTCAATGAGGTTGCCGCCCGCAGGGCGGGAGTATTCAACCATCACCACGCAATCCGCACCCTGTGGCAGCATGCCTCCGGTGAGAATGCGCGCGGCCTGTCCTTCTTCAAGCTTGATATCCGGCACTTCACCCATGCGGCAGTCGGCCACGCATTCCACCAGAGCGGGGTTGCCCTCCTGCGCGCCAAAAACATCGCGGGCGCGGCAGGCAAAACCGTCAACGGTGGAGCGGTCAAATCCCGGCAGGTCTTCTGTTGCCGAAAAGCATTGGGCAAGACCGCGACCAAGGGCGTCGTCCAACGGGACGCGCTCTTCACCCAAAAGGGGAAATGCCCGAATATGCTCAAGCACCGATTCAACTGATTGCAATGTCAAAAAAGGCTTCACCCAGCCCTCCGGTTCATGTGCGCGACGGTATGAAATCTATGGTAATACTGGCGCAAACGGGGGTAAAGGGCAATACGATTTGCGCAAGGGACGGTAAGTGCGCAGAAGCGGTCTGTGGATGGTCATCAATCATTCCGTGATTGATTGGTGTCCCTCGCTTGCGCGGCAGGAGAGATGGTTAGGGGAACGGCTCTTCGCTTTGGTGGATCAGACCAAGACCAGGGGCAGGAAATAAATGCTCAGTCATTGTTTGCCGTCATCTCGGACTGGAGCGTGAATGCCTGGAATATCGGCGACATGGGCAACATGCCCGCCAAGTGCATTAAATATTTCACTGACGGCCACATCAGCCTGTAGCTTTGCAGTATCTAAAACAAGGTGCTCTCTGCCCCAAGGCTCATATTTTCGGTTAACTACACTTTGCCAATCGGGCAGAACAAGGCCGGGAATGTCTGGCGACCGGCCTTCGACCCTTTCCCTATGTTGCTCCGTATCCGAGCAGATGATTTCAACTTCCAGATAATCAACGCCCTCTTGAACAGCGACATCCCGCCATGCGTCACGGGTAATTCGTAATGGATTCACTGAGTCTGCCACAACTGAAAGCCCCAGACGAAGATTGTCCGCAGCCAAAGCGTAGCCGGTAATATACCCCGCTGGACCTAAATCCCACTGACTTTTTGCCAACCCGGAACGAACAAGCGCCAGTTCCAAACTGTCTATGCGTATGTATGCGGCGGAAATTTTTTGAGCGACCTTGCGCGCTATTGTCGTTTTGCCTGTTCCCGGCAGACCGCCGAATATCAACAGCATTTTTTGTCCTTGTCGTTGAAGTGCCCGAAGGAATTGTCCGTGCCCCCTTTGGATCGCCGCAGTCTCAACTTTAAGCAACGCCCGCTTTGGGGTAACAGTTTCCGCTTTGAGCCAGTTACCCCCAAATTTACCCAAATGAATTTGAGGCTGTCAACGAACCTGGCGGATTTAAAAGAAGTGTGTTTTGCCGCAAAACGCAAAGTCCGCCGAAGTTGTGCAACTTCGGCGGACTTTGTCTGAACAGTTCTTGGTGGGCCCACCAGGACTTGAACCTGGGACGGGCCGGTTATGAGCCGGAGGCTCTACCAACTGAGCTATAGGCCCCAAGGAGGGGAAATATAGCTGCAAGGCTGGCTTCGGTCAAGTGCATGTATTGGGTGGTTTTTGGCGTGCAGCCTCGGCACGTCGCCAAACCAGCCCCTCCTACATGGCGTTGCCTGCTTCCAGCAGGGAAATCTGCTCGTCCATGGCCTTTTTCAACGGGGCGGGCAGGCCCATGATGTCCACGTTCAAAAAGCCCCGCACAATGGTGGCGGCGGCTTCGTCTTCGTCCAGACCGCGCGCCATGAGGTATTCAATTTCTTCCTGCGCGATCTTGCCCACCGCGGCCTCGTGCGAAAGCTCCACGCCGTCCTGATTGCTGTCCAGCTCGGGGATGGCGTGCATGCGCCCGCCGCCAAGAATCAGCCCCTTGCATTCGAGGTGCCCCTTGGCGGGTGCGGCGGAAGCGCCGATAAAGCCACGGTTGATGACCGTGCCGCCCGTGGTGACAACGCGCGAGATGATCTCGCCCCGCGTATCGGGGGCCGCAAGGTCAATGCGGTTGCCGCAGTCCACATGGGAGCCGGTGGGGGCCACCACAACGGAATTGAAGCGGGCCACGGCTCCGGCTCCAGCCAGGGTCATGGTGGGGTACATTTGCAGGTCGCCCACAGGCTTGAGCAGAATGTAGTTGTTCTGGAACTCGCCCCCGGCTTCCACAATCCCGGCGGAACGGGGGCGCACCGTCGTGCTGCTGCCCCAGTTGTGGATCATGGTAAAGGTCAGCTTGCCGCCTTTTTCCACATAATACTCGGTCACGCCCAGATGGGCGGCATCGTTGGCATCGTGCGCTGTGGCGCAACCGCCAAGAATGTGCAGCTCCGCGCCTTCTTCAACAATTACGATATTGTGGATGCTCTGGCCCGCGCCGTGCCCCTTGATGAACATGCAGGACTGCACGGGCTGGGCGATTTTGACGCCCTTGCGCGCCCGCACAAAGTAGCCGCCGTTGCAGTGCTCCTGTGCCATGCGCGTGAACTCGTCCTTTTCAGGATTCAGCAGCTTCCAGAAATACTGGGGCAGGCCGTCGAACTTTTTCAGCGCCGTGCGGATGTCCATGAGGTCGAGGCCTTCATGGCGCGTTTCGCAGTGCACGCCAGCGTGGTTGAGCTGCATGAACGCGCCGCTGGCGGTGCTGTCGTTCACATCGATGCCAGCCAGCACAAGACGTTCCTGATCCTCGCGGGGCAGGGCGGCGAGGTTTTCAATGGGCGCGGCGTTTTCGCCGCCGCTGAACTGAAAGCGGGAAAGATTGACAGAACTCATTTAAGGGGCGCCTCCGCAATTTTGCCAAGCATGTCGCCGGTGAGGCAGCGCAGACATTCCTGATAGCCGTGGGTAGCGATGTGATCCAGAATTTCGCGGGGCCGCGCCTCGCAGCACAGCTTGCCCTGATACATGACCTGCCCCCGGTGGGCATTGACGTATTCGAGGATGTGACCGGTGTGGGTGATGATAAGGCCGCTGGTGGAGCGCACCTTCTCCCGCTGCCGCAGCGTGGCGCAACATCGGTCGGGCGTGCCGTCAAGCAGGTAGCGCACGGTTTTGCCCACAAGCGCCATATTCTCAAGGTCAACGCCGGATTCCGGCTCGTCAAAGAGCAGCAGATCGGGCTTCTGGGCCATGAGTTGCAGCAGTTCGGAGCGCTTGATTTCGCCGCCGGAAAAGCCCGCGTTCACATCGCGCTTGAGAAAATGGTCAAAATGCACCTTGCGGGCCATGTCCTCTATATCCATCTTGCGCCCGCGCCCGCACAGTTCCACCAGCTTGCCCGTGGGCAGGCCATGAATGGTGGGGGGCCGCTGAAACGACATACCGATGCCGAGGCGCGCACGCTCGTACATGGGCGCGTGGGTAATGTCTGTGCCTTTGTAGATGATCTGGCCCTGCGTGACCTCATACCCCGCAAAGCCCATGAGGGTCATGAGCAGGGTGGTTTTGCCGGAGCCGTTGGGGCCAAAAAGAATGAATGTTTCGCCAGAGCTAATGTGCAGATCAATGCCCTTGAGCACGGGCGTGCCCTTGACCGAAACGTGCAGGTCACGGATTTCAAGCATCTTCTTCTCCGGTTTCGCCCAGATACTCCAGCACATCGTAATGCACGTGATCCAGAATATGGGTCAGCCTGGAAACGCATTCCTCGCCCACAGCGCTGCCAATCAGGCTGACAATAAAGTTCGCGCGCTTGGAATTGACCAGCGCTTCATAGCCAGGATCAGCGGAATACGGAATGGCCCGGATGGAATCGCTGAATTCCTGAAGTTTTGCTTCATCGAGATATTTGATGGGCTGGGGCTCGTTGTCGAGATAGGCGATGCCGTCCCGCAGCTCCAGCATGATCGGTTTGCCACGCAGATAAGCGATGCACACTTCCATGGTAATCCCCTTGGTTTTGTGATGCCGCATAGTGGCAAACTTGCCACCCCCTGTCCAGAGATGCGGCGCATTCAGCTGCCTGTCTTTATTGGAGCGTGGCGAGGTGTAGCGGCGCAGTTCAAGTGCTGGCGCGCCTTTGTCGGATATGCGGCATATGTCAGATATGGTAAAAATGTACAGGCACGATCACGCTACACTGCGCGGCAGCAGGGTTTAGTTCCCCACTGCCGCGCAGCAGTGCCTGACGGGCAAGAATTATCTGTGCCGGGGCGTCATGCTGAACCCTCAGGCAAGGCCAAAGCGCAGGGCGGCATATCCCACCACCTTGCGGGTATCGCCCGATGCCGTGGCAGATGTGTCGTACAGGCACAGTTCCGCCCACGGTTCGCCCAGGGCGCGGGCGGCAAACAGGGCAAGGGCCATGGGGGCCGCCCCGCACATGGTGATTTTTTCACGCTGCACCATGGTGAGCAGACCTTCCGGGTCGCAGGCCAGCGCCTGCGAAAGGGCGAAGGCGTCCTTGCGCATGGTGGTTTCCTGATCTTCGTAATGGTTCATGTCGGAGCTGACGATGACGCCGATCCGTTCGCCCTTGCTTTCGTACTGGCGTATGACCTCCGCCAGCGCAAGCCCCGCATCCTGCAAGATTTTGTGCTGCATGGTGCCCACGCACACAGGGGTGATGCGGCGGGGCGCGCCGGGTGTGCCCTGCGGCGGCGTGCATTGCAGAAAAGGCAGCAGGACTTCTATGGAATGCTCGTCAAGGTGCGAGTGCAGGTCGGGCGCAAAACCGCCCTTGCCGCACAGGCTGGCGGCCAGTTCCGCATCCACGTCAACATTGCCCAGCGGGGTACGCCACGCGCCATCCGGCCACACGCCAAGGGGCGCGCCTCTGCCCGTGTGGTTGGGGCAGAGCATCACAAGCCGCTCCGGCAGGCTGGCTCCGGCTGTGGTTTTGTTCCAGGGGCTCATGAGCGCGGCCCCAAGTACCTTGCCGCAGTATACGTAGCCAGCATGGGGAAGCATAAGGCCGCGCAGGCTTGCAGAGGCCTTGCGCTTTGCGTCAATGGGAGCAGTTGCCGACAAGGCCTTTCCAGCCGTGAGGTATGACCTGATTTCCTTTTGCAGCTCACCGGGCGAAGCGGGATAAAAACGCCCGGCTGCGACAGGTTCACGTTCGGGCATGAGTACTCCTCGTGGGCGCGTCAGTTCAGCCCGCCCAGCAGGGCATAGTGGGTTTCCATGTATTCCTGAAGGCCCTCGCGGCTGCCTTCCCGGCCAATGCCGCTAAATTTCACGCCGCCAAAGGGTGTCTCGGCAGCAGCAAGGCCCGCATCGTTGAAGCCAGCCATGCCGTACTGCAATCTGTTGAACAGCCGCCAGACGCGCGGCATGTCGCGCGTGCAGATATATGAGGCCAGGCCGAATTCCGTATCGTTGGCAAGGGAAATGGCTTCTTCCTCATCGTCAAAAGTCATGACGGCAGCCACCGGGCCGAATATTTCCTCGCGGAAAATGCGCATCTGCGGGGTCAGGCCCAACAACAGGGTAGGCTCGTAAAAATTGCCGCCAAGGCTGTGCGGCTTGCCGCCAAACAGCAGTTGCGCGCCTTTTTCCACGGCGTCCTTGACCAGAGCATCCGTGTGGGCCACGGCATCGGCATTGATAAGCGGCCCCATGTCGGTCTCCGGCTTGAGGCCGTCGCCCACGCGCAGGGCGCTGATGTGGTCGAGCAGATTGGTGATGAACTTCTCCGTCACCCCGCTCTGGACCAGAAAGCGGTTGGCGCAGATGCAGGTTTGCCCGGCATTGCGGAATTTGCAGGCCATGGCCATTGTCACGGCCTTGTCCATGTCCGCATCGTCAAACGCAATAAAGGGCGCGTTGCCGCCAAGCTCCATGGAAATGCGCTTGAGCGTAGGCCCGCACTGGGTTGCCAGTTGCAGCCCAACAGCCGTAGAGCCGGTAAAACTGAGTTTGCGCACCAGCGGGTTGGAGGTGATCTCGTTGCCAATGCGCCGCGCGCTGCCCGTAACAACGTTGAAAACCCCGGCGGGGATGCCCACCCGCACGGCCAGTTCCGCCATTGCCAGCGCGCTGTAAGGCGTGGCGCTGGCGGGTTTGACCACCATGGTGCAGCCCGCCGCCAGCGCAGGGGCCACCTTGCGCGGGATCATGGACATGGGGAAGTTCCACGGCGTGATGGCCGCGGCCACGCCCACAGGGGCATGACGGGTGAGGGCCTGCACCCCGTGGCGGTATACGGGCGTGACCTCGCCGCTGAAGCGGCGGGCTTCTTCCGCAAACCAGGGAAAGTACGATGCACCCTGAAGGATCTCTGCTCTGGCCTCGGCCAAGGGCTTGCCTTCTTCAAGGGTGAGCAGGCGGGCCAGATCTTCAATGTTCTCGGCAATGGCGCGTTCCCAGGCGTGGAGCAGAGCGCCCCGTTCCAGAGGCGTTCTTGCGCTCCAGACAGCAAAGGCAGCCTGCGCGGCCTCAATGGCCTCGCGGGTTTCGGCCTCGCCGCAGTTGGGCACCGTGCCCAACTGTTTGCCGTTGGCGGGATTAACGACTTCAATAACGCTTTTGTCGGCCGCATCGCGCCAGTGCCCGTTGATGAGGCACTGGCTGCGGAACAGCTCCTGATCGTGCAGAATACGGTACATAAAACCCCCTGTCATGAGCCCCGCAGGGCATCAGAACAGCTGCATGCCGTCTAGCCAGTGGTGTTTGACCCTGCCGCGCAGGGTCTGACCCAGAAATGGCGTGTTGCAGCTTTTGGAATAGAGGTTTTCCGGCCCGGGAACCCATGTTTCGTCCGGGTCAAGCAGGAAGAAATCTGCTGGATCGCCGGGGGTAAAGCCGTTGCAGGGCAGGTTGAAAATTTCTGCCGGGCGGCGGCTCCACAGCCGGTGCACATCGGCCTCTGTCAGCACGCCTTCGGCCACCAGCCCCCAGGTGAGGCTGACAGCCAGATCAAGCCCGGTAAAGCCGCACATGGCATCGTCCAGTGTGCCTTCTTTTTCGTGGGCGGCGTGGGGGGCGTGGTCTGTGGCGAGTATGTCGATGGTGCCGTTTTTCACGGCGCGGCGCAAGGCCTCGCGGTCTGCGGCGGTGCGCAGGGGCGGGCTGACCTTGGCCTGCGTATTGTAGCCCTCAAGGGCGGTTTCATCCAGCAACAGGTAGTGGGGGCAGGTTTCGGCAGTCACCTTGACGCCGCGCGCCTTGCCCCAGGCGATGCAGTCAACAGTCAGCGCTGCGGAAACATGGGCGATATGCACGGGCACGCCGAGGTATTCGGCCAGCATGATGTCGCGCATGGCCTGATTGGCCTCGCCAGCGGCGGGTTGCCCCTTGACGCCCAGCAGGCCGCTGGTCACGCCTTCGTGCATGCGCCAGCCCTTAGCCAGATGCGGGTCTTCGCAGTGGTCTATGAGCACCAGATCAAGGTCTGCGCCGTATTCCATGATGCGCCGTACAAGCTCCGCGTTTTCCAGCGGGCGGCCATCGTTGGAAACAGCCACGCAGCCAGCTTCCTTGAGTTCCGCGAGGGGGGCCATTTCCTCGCCCTTGAGGCCAACGGTGGCGGCGGCAATGGGGTGGAGGCGCGGGCCGTTGGGGTGGCTTTTGCGGGCGCTGTCGAGCATGGCGCGCGTAATGCTGGCCGTGTCGTTGACGGGCTTGGTGTTGGCCATGCACATCACCGCGCCAAAACCGCCCCGCGCCGCAGCCTCAAGGCCGGAGGCGATGTCTTCCTTGTATTCAAAGCCCGGCTCGCGCAGGTGCACGTGGGCGTCGATGCAACTTGGCATGAGCACAAGGCCGTGGGCGTCAAAAACTTCGCGGCTGTCGTAGGTATGGTGGCCTGCCGGGGTCATGGTGACAATTTTGCCGTGCCGTACCAGCAGGTCTACCGGGGCTTCAAGGTGGCGTGCGTTCTTTATCAAGAGGCTCATGCGCGTACTCCATCGTTGCGCGTGGCCAGCAGATAGAGCACAGCCATGCGCGTGGCGACGCCTGCGGCCACCTGATTCAGCACCAGGCTCGCGGGGGCGTCTGCTATGTCATTGGAAATTTCAAGCCCACGGTTCATGGGGCCGGGATGCAAAACCTTGGCTTCGGGCGCGGCAAGGGCCAGCTGGCTGGAGCCAAGGCAGAAACGGCGGGAATACTCCGCAAGGTCGGGCAAGAGGCCCGCCTGCTGGCGCTCAAGTTGCAGGCGCAGACACATGACGGCGTCCACATCGCGCACGGCTTTGTCCAGCTCCGTATAGATTTCCACGGGCCAGTGATCCACTCCGGCGGGCAGCAGGGTGCGCGGGGCGCACAGGCGCACCTTGACGCCCAGCATGGTGAGCAGGTGCATGTTCGAGCGGGCTACGCGGCTGTGGGCAATATCGCCCAGAATCAGCAGGGTGCGCCCGGCAAAGCGGTTTTGCCACGCCTGCCGCAGGCTGTAGCAGTCAAGCAGGGCTTGGGTGGGGTGGGCATGCCAGCCATCGCCGCCGTTAACGATGCCGCAGGGCAGCAGCTCCGCAAGAAAGCGCGCCGCGCCGCTGCTGGGGTGGCGGATGACAATGACATCCGGCCCCATGGCCTGAAGGGTGAGGCCCGTATCCTTCAGGCTTTCGCCCTTGTTCAGGCTTGAGCCTGATTTTGCAAGGGAATAGGTGTCGGCGGAAAGGCGTTTGCCCGCCACGTCAAAGGACGTCTTGGTGCGGGTGCTGTTTTCCACGAAAAACAGCACAACGGTCTTGCCCTTGAGGGTTGGCACCTTCTTGACCGGACGGCTGTTGATTTCCTGAAAGCTGGCGGCCAGGTCCAGCAGGTGCATGGTGTCTTCCGCGCTCAGTTGGGTGACGTCCAGCAGGTCTTTGTGGGGCCAGTGGTAGCGATTGTCGGTATTCATGACGTTGCGTGGTAAAAAGGTCAAAAAAAATCCCCGTTGCTATACAACGGGGGAATACGAAAAACGCCTGCAAATGCGAAAAAAATCAGGGAGGCCGGGGGCGCTGTGCTTGCCCTGCCATAGGAAATTGCGCAAACGGGCGTTGGTCTTCATAAGTAGCAAATGTAGGCGCGCTTGGGCGCTTTGTAAAGCAAAAAGTCGGTTGACGCTTGCAGGGGCATTGTCTAGTTGTAGGGCGTACCGCGCACCGATGCAGACGTTTTGCGGCGCGGCTGTAAGTATCTTCAGCGAGGAGAACCACATGCTTGTGTCTCTTGTGGCCTACGTCTTGTGCGGGGCTGTGGCCGGTGTTCTGGCCGGGCTTCTGGGTGTTGGCGGCGGTATTGTTCTGGTGCCCCTGATGGTTGCCATTTTCCCCACCGTGGGAGTTCCCGCCCAGTATGTGCAACAGATGGCGCTCGGTACGTCGCTTGCCAGCATCATGATCACCTCCATCTCCAGCGCGCGGGCGCATAACGCCCGTGGCGCCGTGCACTGGGATATCTTCAAGGCCATTACCCCCGGCATTCTTGTGGGTACGTTTTTCGGCGGCCTTATCGCCACCCATATGCCCACCATGTTCCTGAAGATATTTTTTATCTGCTTTATCCTCTTTGTGTCGGTGCAGATGCTCTCCAACTACCGGCCCCCGGCCAGCCGGGATCTGCCCGGCAAGGTGGGAACCGCCGGCGTGGGCGGCGTCATCGGCCTTGTGTCCAGCTTTGTGGGTATCGGCGGCGGTACGCTTTCCGTGCCGTTCATGACCTTTTGCAACGTGCCGCTACATCATGCTGTGGGCACCTCCGCCGCCATTGGCTTTCCCATTGCCGTGGCGGGTACGCTGGGCTTTATTGTGGGCGGCTGGGGCAGGCCTGATCTGCCCGCCATGTCGCTTGGCTTTGTGAACCTGTGGGCGCTGCTGGGTATTGCCACAGCCAGCTTTATGACCGCCCCGCTTGGCGCAAAGCTTTCGCATGCCTTGCCTGCGGCCAAGCTCAAGAAAGGTTTTGCCTGTTTTTTGATCCTTGTGGCCTTGAAGATGATCTGGGGCCTGGTGTAACGTAGACCCATGAAGCTTCAGTCGTACAACAAGGCTCTGGCCGAATCGGTGGTCTGGAACCTGCTCTGGCTTACGCTGGGGTCGGTTCTTATGGCCATATGCATTCAGAGCGTGGCCGCGCCCCATGGCTTTCTTTCCGGGGGAGTCATGGGCGTGGGCCTGCTGGTCAATTACTGGACAGGCACGCTCACGCCGTTGGTCTGGTATTCCCTGCTGTGCGTTCCTGTGTATGCTTTGGGTTGGTTTTGCGTGGGCAAACGATTTTTGCTCTACACGGCCTACGGTACCCTTTGCACCACATTGTTCAGTTTTTTCATCACCTTTGAAATCCCCATTACCAACGAAGTGTACGCCACCGTGGTGGGCGGGGTGCTGCACGGTGCAGCCTGCGGCATCATGCTGCGCACCCTTGGCAGCAGCGGCGGTACGGATGTGGTTGCCGTGCTGCTCAAGGAACGTTGGAGCGTGCCCATCGGGCAATTCAATTTTCTGTTCAACTCCCTGCTGTTTCTTACGGCGGCCTCGCACATGGCGCTGGACCTTATTGTTGCTTCCATGCTGATGATGTTCATTTCGGCCAGTACGCTGGAATATGTGCTGGGCCTGTTCAACCGGCGCAAGCTCGTGATGATCATTTCTGACCACGGTGAAGAAATCAGCGAGGCCATTCTGGTGACAGAGCGCTTTGGAGCTACGCTTGTGCGCGGCAAGGGGGCCTACTCCGGCTCGGATCGCGAAATTCTGCTCACCGTCACCAACAATGTGGCGCTCAAGCGGCTGGAGAATCTGGTGTTCAGCATTGATCCGCGCGCCCTGTTCATTGTGGAAAACACGTTCTATGTGTCCGGTGGGCAGTTTGCCCGCAGAAGCCATTGACGGCGGAGGCCCCATGAACCCGGAAACCACGGAATCTCCTGAATCTGACGAGCCGTCGGAGGCCTTGCTGGCCATCAGGGCCAAAAGCATTCTGACACTTGGCGGCGAAGGCCCGGCACGGGCCGCCCGCCTCTTTGCCCCGTTGAAAAAGATCGACAACGGCGTGCTGCTGGTGCGCGACGGGCTGGTGGAGGATGTCCTGCCGTGGTCGCAGGCCAAACTGCCCGCAGGTACGCTGGTGCGCGATGTGGGCCCGGTCTGCCTTGCCCCTGCCTGCGTCAACGCGCACACGCATCTGGAACTTTCGCATCTGGCGGAGAAAACCCGATGGGGACGCGGCTTCACCGCCTGGCTGCAAAGCCTCATCCCCCTTCTTGGAGCTGCCCCGCAGGCGGATGCCGTGGAAAGCGCCTGCGCCGCGCTGGCCCTGTACGGTACGCTGTATGTGGGTAATATAACCGGCTCCCTGCCCGGCGGCACGCTTCTGGCCGATGCGGCCTGCAATGAGGCGGGGCTGACCGCAAGTCATTTTTGCGAATGGTTTGGCTTTGGCGCGCCTTTTGCCGATGGTGAACGCCCGTGGCCGCCGCGCTGCCGTCAGGCTCTGGCTGATGATCCCTTCCTCATGGCCCGTTGCGCTCCCGGCGGGCATGCCCTGTATTCCACCGGGCCGGAAATCCTCAGCGCCGCGCGGCAGGACTGCTCCCACATGGGGCGCGTTTTTTCCTTCCACCTTGCGGAATCGCCCGAAGAAACCCAGCTGCTCACATCGGGCAGCGGGCCTTTGCGCGACCTGTACGCCGGGGTTGTGCTGCCGCCAGACTGGTCTGCGCCAGGTTTGCGCCCGCTGGCCTATGCGGTGAAGCTGGGCCTGCTCGGCCCCGGTACTCTGGCCGTGCACGGCGTGCAGCTTGACGCGCAGGAAGTGGAAGTGCTGGCAGCCAGTGGCGCGGCCCTGTGCCTGTGCCCGCGCTCGAACCGCAATCTTGGTGTTGGGGTGCCGCCCGTGCGCGAGTTCATGGAAAGCGGCGCGCTGTTGTGCCTTGGCACGGACGGGCTGACCTCCAACCGCGATCTGGACGTGCGCAAGGAGGCGGTGTGGCTGCGCGAAACCATGGACGTACCGCCGGAAGCCCTGGTGCGCATGCTGACGGTTAACGGCGCTGCCGCTCTGAATCTGCTGGGCTGCGGGGCAGGGCGGCTGGAAAAGGGCGGGCCTGCGGATTTTTGCGTATTGCCAGAAACCCTGACCTATTAGCCATCCAAGAACCAGCAGCGTCCGTTAATCGCGAACAGCTTTCAGGCCTCTGAAGGCAGCTGCAAATACCTTGAAATTGTTCTCGATTACCTGTCTTTGTGTTTGGCGCATAAAGTCCTTGTCAGGGTAATTTGTTGCTGGCAGTATTCGCCCAGCAGACTGACGCCGTTACGGCATGTATCGCCAGCCTGCCGGGTGCGCCGCCAGGGGGTATTTGCGGCTTATCCGGGTTTGGGGATGCCGACCGCGTTATTACTGCAAGCGGCTTGCCGCTTTTTCTTAACCTGCGCCAAGAAGGACAACATGACCGAGGAAGTTTTGGATTGGAAGGAAGCCATTGCCAGGGTGCTCAACAAGCGCGATATGTACGTCAAGCTGCTTGCCAAGTTTATTGAAACGGAGCGCGACACCCCGTCAAAGGTGGCCCAGGCCCTGAAGAGCGGCAACATGGAAGAAGCCCGCAACCTTGTGCACAGCACCAAGGGAGCAGCCGCCAACCTGGGGGCCAAGGCGCTGGCCGCCGCTGCGCTTGAGCTTGAAATGGCCGTCAAGGCCGGGGCGGATACCGACCGCGCCATGAACCATTTTTCTGCCGCTCACATGGACACGCTTGTGACCATGCACGCCTTTATGACGCAGTAGGTCGGTTTTGCTGAAAAAGTTGAGCCCCTCCGCTGGAATGTCCGGCGGAGGGGCTTTTTTTATGGGCGGCAGGCATGCGCGGGCCTGTTTCTGGCCGGTGATCCCTGCAATATTTTGAAGTAATAAGAGCGGGGTTGGCTGAATGCCCTTATGCAAAAAGACCTCATCCCCGCAAAATATTTTAATGCAGCCTGCCCAAAGCCTTAGGGGCAGAAGCATTCGTGCGTTTCGTTCATGAACTGCTCAAGTTTTGCCACAGCGTTGCGAAGTTCGCTTTCAACCTGCTGGTGTTTCTCCGGAGTGTCGCGAAAGGCGGGCAGGGAGACGCTCATGGCGCAGTCCACGCGCCCGGCAAAGGTAACGGGCACGGCATAGCAATGCAGCTGCGGGTTGATTTCGCCAATATCTCTTGCAATGGCCCCCTGACGTACCTTTTGCAGCTCTTCCAGAAAGGCGTCCATGTCAAAAGGCTCGGTGCAGAGCTCCCCGGCAAAAAGGGCGACCACTTCCTCCCTTTTGCACTGGCTGAGCAGCGCCTTGCCCAGAGCCGTTTTGCGGGCGGGCATGCGCGACCCCACGCGGGAAATGATCTGGATAGGCTCGCGCGAATCCACCTTGGCTATGTAGAGCACTTCGGTATGGGAGAGGATGCCCAGCTGGCAGATTTCGGCGCAGGCGTCCACCACCTGCCGCATGCAGGCCTGCGCCTGCGCCATGAGTGGGTCCTGCGTGCGGAAACCCTCTGAAAAAAGGTACAGGCCCCGGCCCAGTTCATACCGGCCAGAGAGTTTGTCTCTGCGAACAAAATCATGCTGTTGCAGGGTCTCAAGAATGGGCGAAATAGTGCCCTTGCTGCTGCCGATGTACTGGGCAAGCTGGGTAAGCGTGAGTCCGTGTTCTGTATCAGCCAGAGCTTCAAGGAGTGAAATGACCCGCTGGGTCGGCATGTGGACGGTCGGTTTTTGTTGGTCTTGCATGCCCATTGTTTTGCACGGAAAAACAATTTTTTTCAAGAAAAGGTCAGGGGGATGCTTGACGCAGATTGTTTGTCCGTATAGTTTGTATTTACGTATTAAGTTCGTATATGCAAACAACGGGATGCAATCCTGAAAAGAGGGTGATCAAATGGGAACAACGGGTGCTCTGATTATTCTTGGCGTGACAATCGTCGGCATCGTGGTGCTGTGCGTGCGTTACAGGGTTCATGCATTTTTGGCGCTTATGGCTGCCTGCGCCTTTTTGGGGATTGCCAGCGGCATGCCTCTGGGGGCCATTGGCTCGTCCATTGAAAAGGGTATGGGCAATACCCTGGGCTTTCTGGCCCCCATCCTCGCGCTGGGTGCGTTCATGGGCAAGATGCTCGAAGTTTCGGGCGGCGCGCAGCGGCTCGCCAAATCGCTTATTGGCGTTTTTGGTCAGACCAAGGCCTACTGGGCCATGCTCATCATCGGCTACATTTGCGGCATCCCGGTGTTTGCCCAGGTTGGCATGGTGCTGTTGATGCCCCTGGCCTTCTCCATTTCCAAGGAATCCAAGCTTTCCATCCTGCTGGTGGCGCTTTCGCTCTACACTGGCCTGCTGGTTGTGCACTGCGTTGTGCCGCCGCATCCCGCAGCCATGGCCATTGCCAAGGAACTGAATGCCGATGTGGGCAAGGTGATCCTTTACGGCCTCGTTCTGGTAGTGCCCGGCGCCATCATCGGCGGCCCCATTTTTGCCAAGTACATCAGCAAGAACATCATTGTACCGCTGCCTGAAGGGGCCGTTACCACCGTTATCAGCAAGGATGGCCGCGACCTGCCCAACTTTGGCGGAACCCTGCTGCTGACACTGCTGCCGCTGATCCTCATGATCGGCAAGACCGTGGTGGAATTTTCCTCCAGCAAGGATGCGGCCTACATGCCTCTGGTGGAATTTTTGGGCCATCCTGTGATCGCCCTGTTCATTTCCGCCGTGGCTTCCCTGATATTCCTTGGCGTGAAGCGGGGCTTTAGCTCTGTTGAGTTGAGCGGCTTCTGCGACAAATCCCTCCTGCCCATGGTTTCCATTTTGCTGGTCATTGGCGCTGCGGGCAGCTTCAACAAGGTCATCATGGATTCCGGCATGGGAAACGTGCTCAAGGATGTGCTGGTCACGCTCAACATGCACCCGGTCATCATGGCCTGGCTGATTGCTTCCATCATGCGTTTTGCGCTGGGCAGCGCCACCGTCGCCATGATGACGGCTGCGGGCTTTATCAGCCCGGTGCTGGCCGTGCACCCTGTTGACCCTGCGCTCATGTGCATTTCCATCGGCGCTGGGGCCATCGGCTGGTCGCACGTTACGGACTCCGGCTTCTGGTTTTTCCGCGAATTTTTGAACATGTCGGTCAAAGACATGTACCTGTCCTTCACCTTGTCTGGCTGCATTGTGTCGGTAATTACGGCGATATTCTGCTACCTGGCATCGTTTGTCATCTAACTGAGCTACACGGAGAGTATGATGAAATATATAACGCCCACACTTACCGCGCTGAAAAGCAAAACAGAAATCGACGTGCAGTCGTGCCTCAAGCACTACGACTTTCTTATCAATGCCGGTATCGACGGTGTGGCCATATTTGGCAGTTCCGGTGAGTTTCCGCATCTTTCTGTTGAAGAACGCAAGAGCCTGATTTCTGCGGCCATCAAGCACATCGACCGCCGCATGCAGGTGCTGATCGGCACTGGCGACATGCGGGTTGAAGAATGCGTTGCCATGTCCAACTTTGCCTTTGAGCAGGGCGCGGACGGCGTGATGGTGGTGGGACCGTGGTACTTTGCCCTCACCGATGCGGATGTGATGAACTACTTCGGCTCGGTGGCGGAGCAGGTGCGCGGCAAGGTGTACATCTACAACTATCCCGACCGCACCGGATACACCATTTCGCCCAGCGTGGTGCTTGAACTCGCCCGCCGCTATCCCAATATTGTGGGCATCAAGGACACCATCCCCGACATGGCCCACACGGTGGAGCTTATCCAGACCGTCAAGGGCAACATCCCCTCCTTTGAAGTGCTGAGCGGCTTTGACCATAACTTTGCGTCAAACGTTCTGGCTGGCGGCGATGGCTGCATTGCGGCTGTGTCCAACGTGCGCCCCGACCTGTGCGTGGCCTGGCGCGATGCCATGAAGGCCCGTGATTTTGACGGCACCATGAAGTATCAGCAGTTGTTCAACCGCATTGTGGGCGTGTACGGATTCTCCTCGCCATTTATGGCGGCCATGAAGGGCCTGCTTGTGGATGCGGGCATTTTTGCTTCTGCCACGGTTGCGTCCCCCTATCAGGAGGCAACCTCTGCCCAGATGTTTGCCGTGCGGGAATTCATGCGCGGTTTTTAGGGCATTTCACGCGTGAAATGCCCCAGATGGAGCAATCGGCGTTGGTTACGCTGACGCCGTCTCGGTTTCAGGGGCCTTGTAAGGATGCAAAGGGCGGCCGCCCTCTGTCCGCCCGCTGAAACCGGCAACTTCTCAACAAAGAGAGTATGCTATGTCCATTGCAGATATTTACGCCAATCCGCAGAATGATGTGTATAATGTAAAGACCCATGCTTCCGGCCCCAAGGGATCGCTGCCGCTCACTGGCGACATGCTGCGCGAACTGCCCTGCGGCGATATTTTCGGCATGACGCTGGATGCGGGTATGGGCTGGAAGCCCGAAGATATTCTGGGTCCCAACGTGTTGATCATCAGCACCCTTGGCGGCAAGCGCAACGATGACGGCACCCCCGACGCCCTGGGCCTGCACGTGGGCCACTGGGAACTGGGCTTGCAGATTTCCGCCGCCAGCAAGGAGATCAAACAGCAGAAGGGCGTACCTTTTGCCTCGTATGTGACCGACCCCTGCGACGGACGCACCCAGGGCACAACAGGCATGTACGACTCCCTGCCGTTCCGCAACGATGCGGCCATGGTCTTCCGCAGGCAGATCCGTTCCCTGCCCACAGTTGGGGCCGTTATCGGCGTTGCCAGCTGCGACAAGGGGCTGCCCGCAACCATGATGGCTCTTGCCTCAATGCGCGACCTGCCCTGCGTGATGGTGCTTGGCGGCTCGACCCTGCCCCCCACCGACGGCGAAGACCTCGGCAAGGTGCAGACCATCGGCGCGCGCTATTCCAACAACGAACTGAGCCTTGAGGATGCTGCCCGCCTTGGCTGCCGCGCCTGCGGTTCCGCTGGTGGCGGCTGCCAGTTCCTTGGCACTGCCGGAACCTCGCAGGTTGTGGCCGAAGGCCTTGGTCTGGCCCTGCCGCATACGGCCCTTGCCCCCTCTGGCGAACCTGTGTGGGTGGAAGTGGGCCGTCAGTCGGCCAAGGCCGTGATGGGCCTGCTGAAAAAAGGCATCACCATCAAGGATATCATCACCGACAAGGCCATTGAAAACGCCATGATGGTGCATGCGGCCTTTGGCGGTTCCACCAACCTGCTGCTGCATCTGCCCGCCATTGCCCATGCGGGCGGTTGCCACCGCCCCACGGTGGAAGACTGGGCGCGTGTGAACAGCATGGCCCCCCGTCTGGTCAGCGTGCTGCCCAACGGCCCCGTGTATCATCCCACTGTCCGCGCCTTTATGGCTGGCGGCGTGCCGGAAGTCATGCTGCACCTGCGCGACCTCGGCCTGCTGCATCTGGACGCCCTCACTGTTACCGGTCATACCGTGGGCGAAAACCTTGAATGGTGGGAAAAGAGCGAACGCCGCGCCCATTTCCGCCGCATGCTCAAGGAACTGGACAACGTGGAGCCGGACAATGTGATCATGTCGCCCGCCCGCGCCAGGGAACGCGGCCTGACCTCCACCATTACCTTCCCCGTAGGCAACATTGCGCCCGAGGGTTCGGTCATCAAGTCCACGGCCATTGACCCCACGGTCATCGATGCTGACGGCGTTTACCGCCACACGGCGGCCATCAAGGTCTTCACCGCCGAGCCTGACGCCATCAAGGCCATCAAGGCCGGAAAAATCGAAAAGGGCGACATGCTGGTGGTTATCGGCGGCGGCCCCTGCGGCACCGGTATGGAAGAAACCTATCAGCTCACCTCGGCGCTCAAGCACCTGTCGTATGGCAAGTATGTGTGCCTGCTGACGGACGCGCGCTTCTCCGGCGTTTCCACCGGTGCGTGCGTGGGTCATATCGGGCCGGAAGCACTGGTGGGCGGCCCTGTTTCCAAACTGCGCGACGGTGATATTGTGGAAATGGTCGTGGACTGCAACAAGCTGGAAGGCCGCGTCAACTTTATCGGCACTGACCCGCAGCATCCCCTCACGCCTGAAGAAGGGGCCAAGGTTCTTGCCGGGCGCGAAACGCACCCCGGCCTCAAGCCCGCGCCCGCCCTGCCAGACGATACCCGCCTGTGGGCGGCCTTGCAGGCCGTAAGCGGCGGCACCTGGGGCGGCAGCGTGTATGACGTGGACAAGATTGTTACTGTGCTTGAGGCTGGCAAAAAAGCCCTGGGCATGTAGCTCTGGGCATAGAGCCTTGATAATGAAAAGGGCCGCTCCGTGATTCGGGGCGGCCCTTTGACATAGACAAATAACAAACAGTTACGCGCCGGACGCCTCAAGCACAAAGCGGCGCACGTTGCGCATTTCCTCGCACAGGGCGGGGTAGTCGAAGCGGGTAAAGCGCCCGTCCAGATACAGCACCTCGCCGCCCACCATGGTCATGCGGGTTTCCATACCCGTGGCCGCGTACACAAGGTGCGACACTGCATTATACATGGGTTGCAGGTTCGGTTCGCTGAGGTCAAGGGCCACGCAGTCGGCTGCCTTGCCGGGGGCCAGCGAGCCAAGGCGTTCATCGTGCATGGCCGCTGCGCCGCCGAGGGTCGCCATATCCAGCACCTGCGCCGCAGGCAGCAGGGTGGGATCAAGCCCTGTGAGCTTGTGCAGCAGGGCGGCGCGGCCCATCTCTGAAAACATGTTCAGCCTGTTATTGCTGGCAGCGCCATCCGTGCCAAGGCCCACGTGCATGCCGCGCGCCAGCATGGCCGTCACCGGGGCGGCGCCAGAGGCCAGCTTCATGTTGGACGATGGATTGTGGGCCACAACGGCCTTTTGCCGGGCCAGCAGGTCAAGCTCCGCCGAGGTCACATCCACCACATGGGCAAGGGTGCAGGGCACTTCGAGCAGGCCGAGGCCGCGGCAGTATTCCGTTGGCCTTTTGCCTTGGGCAGACAGGCATATCTGCGTTTCTGAAGGGGTTTCCGCCAGATGAATGTGCAGGGGGAGGGCAAGCTCCTGCGCGAGGTCGCGGCAGGCGGTCAAAATTTCCGGCGTGGTGGTGTAGACGCTGTGCGGGTTCACGGCCACCCGCAGGCGGTCGTGATTGCGATATTTTTCCGCCAGTGCGCGGGTGGCGTCAAGCGCAGCCTCCGGCCCAGGAAAAGCCGCTGAGGGAAAGGCAAAAACCGCCTCGCCGCCCAGACAGCGCAGGCCTGCTGTTTCAGCGGCCTCAAAGACCGACTCTTCAAAAAGATACATGTCCACGCAGGCGGTGGTGCCCGTGCGCAGCATTTCCGCATAGCCAAGCAGGCTGCCGAGGCGCACCATTTCCGGCGTCAGCTTTTGCTCCACGGGAAAAATACTCTGGTTCAGCCAGTCCATGAGCGGCATGTCGTCGGCAAGGCCTCGCAGAAAGGTCATGGCCGCATGGGTGTGGGCGTTGACGAGGCCCGGCAGAACGAGCATGTTTTCGAGGTGCAGGGTATTGCCGGACTGCCAGTTCTGGGTAATTTCGGCGGTGGGGCCGACTGCGGCAATCAGGCCCTTGTCGATTGCCAGAGAGGCCTTTTCTATAACGCGGCGCTGCTCGTCCTGAGTGACGATGCAGGCGGCATGGAGCAATGTGTCGCAGTGGCGCATGCTTTTCTCCGCAGACAGGTTGGCGTGATATTTCCATTAATGACGCGAGATTTCAGGTGTAGCGCCCTGGCTCGCGCTTGGCAAGAGTTCTTGCCGTACCGGGTGAAATGGCGTGAACAGCATGCGTTGTGTGATCTTGCACGGCCTCGCGGGGAGCCCCTTTGAGGTTCGGCCTGTGGCAGATGCCCTTGAAGCTGCGGGCCATGTTGCCGTGTGCCCGGTGCTGCCGGGGCATGCCGCCTCGGAGGCGGAATATCTGGCAAGCTCTTACGCGCAGTGGCTTGACTGCGCTCGACGAGCCTACCTTGACCAGTGCTCGAGCGGCCCCGCACTGCTGGCAGGCTACTCGCTGGGCGGGCTTTTGGCGCTGGACATTGCCGCAGAGGCCGCCGGGGGGCGGTTTCCGGCCCCGGCGGGCCTGCTTCTGCTGGCAACGCCGCTTTTCCTGTGGCGCTTGCATCCCCTTTTTCTTGCCGACTGGCGCATGCCCCTGCTGCCCCTGTGGAGCCGCTTGCAGCCTGTGCGGCGGGTGCCGCCACGGTCTGCGGCGAGCAGGGCCGCTGCCCCCTGGCAGGGACACGAAACCCTGTGTTCGTACCGCCACTTGCAGCAATTGGCGCTGGCGCAAAAAAGGGTGCGGGCGGCTCTTGGCGGGATATCTGTGCCGCTGTGCGCCGTGCAGCTATATAGTGATGGCGTATGCCCGCCTTTCAATTCCAGTTTTTTGGTTGAACAGTGCGGCGCGGCTGATGTGAGGCTGCATCTTTTGCGGGTAACAAGCCCCCACGGCGGTCATTTGCCAACAACGCACGTGGAAAGCCGCGAGCGCGTGGCCTCCATTGCCGTGGCCTTTGCCAGCGAAGTGGCGGCGGGAAAGGCTTGCAAGATTGCGCCGCAGCGTATATAGAAATTCGCTGGCATTGCCCGAAAACCGGGCGAGGGCAACGTTTTGCCCTTGCCGATTCGGGCGGTACTTTTTTAATGCTATACCCACACCCTATGGAGGTGCGTTTTGTTTGAATCCTTAGCTTATGCCATGGGCACTCCCCAGGCCGGGGCGGCTCCCGCCAGCGGACAGGAAATGCTGATGCAGTTTCTGCCCCTCATCGTCATGTTTGTCATTTTCTGGTTCCTGCTCATCCGTCCCCAGCAGAAGCGGGCCAAGGTTCACAAGCAGATGCTGGCTGAACTCAAGCGCGGCGACCACGTTATGACCTCAAGCGGTCTGCTTGGCCGTATTCTTGAGATCGACGATGAACAGGTGCTTCTTGAGAGCGGCGAAGCCAAGCTGCGCGTTTCGCGCGGCTCCATCGGCGGCGTTGTGCCTGTCAAGGGCGGCAAGGACACCAAGGAAGAAAAGTAGCAGGTCGCTTTGGCGGCTTGTGTCTGCCTCTGCCAGGCGGGCAAAGTGCATGGCCCATGAGCTGGACTGGCGCTCGCCGGATCGGCTCAAGGGCTTTTGCCTCTTGACGTGCCCGGATTTTCGGGTCTTCGGAGTTTCCGGCTTTGTCGGTAGCCCTGCGGCTGTCCCTCATGGGGATAGCCGCGCGGTTGCGGCAAAGCTTAATCTGTTGTGTGGAAGGTGAACGATGGGTCTGCTCTGGCGCTTGTCCATAGCCATCATGGTTTTTGTGTTGTCCCTTGTTTACGCGCTCCCCAGCGTTCCCTATCTGGGAACAGCTCTTGAGCGCGTTCTGCCGTCGAGCAAAATCAATCTCGGCCTTGACCTCAAGGGCGGCATCCATCTGACGCTTGGCGTTGACGTTGCCAAGGCCGTGAGCAATTCACTGGCCCTGACCGGGCAGGATTTGCGCCGCGTGGCCGAGGATGAAAAGATTGTTGTGCTGCGCCCCCGCGTGGTGGGTGGCACCGCTCTTGAATTTGTGCTGCCGCGCGCGGAAAATGAACCCAAGTTTCGTGATCTGCTGGCCCGCCAGTTTCCGCAGTTGAGCGTGGGCGAACCCCAGGCTGGAGAAGCTGGGCAGTTGCGCTACGTAGCTCACTTCACCCCGGCGGAAGTCAAGCGTCTTGAAGACCTTTCGCTTGATCAGGCCCTGCGAACCATCCGCAACCGTATTGACCAGTTCGGCGTGGCCGAACCCGATATCCGCAAACAGTCCGACAATCGTATTCAGGTGCAGTTGCCGGGTATTTCTGACCCGCGCCGCGCTGTGCAGGTTATCGGGCAGACAGCTCACCTTGAGTTCCATCTGGTGCGCGAGGATGTTGACCCCGGCAAGGCCGTGCTGCCCCCCGGCGTGATCGCGCTGCCCATGCTGGAAAAGAATCCCGGCCAACAGCAGAAGGAAACCCTCATCGCTGTTGAAAAAGACGCCATGCTCACGGGCGAAGATGTGTCGGACGCCCGGCCCGCCTTTGACAATGTGAACCAGGCATATGTTACCCTGAATTTCAATGCCCGCGGCGCGCGCATATTTGAACGCGTCACCGGAGAAAATGTGGGCCGCCGCATGGCCATTGTGCTTGACGGCAAGGTGTATTCCGCGCCTTCCATCCGCGAGCGCATCGGTGGGGGCAGAGCCAGTATTTCTGGCAGCTTCTCCACTGCCGAAGCTCAGGATCTTGCCATTGTGCTGCGCGCAGGTTCGCTGCCCGCCCCTGTTTCTGTGCTTGAAGAACGCACAGTCGGCCCCTCGCTGGGTCAGGAATCCATCGACAGCGGTGTTCGCGCGGCGATGGTCGGCGCGGTGTGTGTTGTTGTGTTCATGGCGGTCTATTACGGCATGAGCGGCCTTATTGCCGACGTTATGCTCTGCTTCACCATGCTTATTGTCATGGCGGGTATGGCTGCTTTTGGCGCTACCCTGACCCTGCCGGGCATTGCCGGTATTGTGTTGACCATCGGTATGGCGGTTGACGCCAACGTGCTCATTTACGAGCGCATACGCGAGGAAATAAGGCTGGGCCTCACGCCGCTTGCCGCAGTGCGCGCGGGCTTTGACCGCGCTGCCATTTCCATTACCGACTCGAACCTGACAACAATCATCGCTACCGTGATTCTGTACCAGTTCGGCACCGGCCCCATCAGGGGGTTCGCGGTGACGCTCTCTCTGGGCATCATCGCCTCCATGTTTACGGCCATCTTTGTATCGCGGGCCATTTTTGAGGAGTGGGCGCGGCACTGCGGCCCCAAGGGCATCAGCATATAGCGCGCCGGGAGGCAATTATGGGTTTCGCATTTATCAAGCACGACACAAATCTGGACTTCATCGGCAAGCGCCATTGGGCGTATGGCATTTCAGTGCTCCTGATTCTGGTCGGCCTCGCTTCCATGTTCATGGGGCAGGGCCTTAAAATGGGTATCGATTTTGCCGGCGGCGTGATCGCCCAGATTCAGTTTGAGCATCCTGTCAAGGATGAGGCACTCAAGAAAAGTCTGGATGTACCAGCCTTGCCCGGCATCAGCACCCAGAGGTTTGGCGATGGCGACAGGGATTATCTGCTGCGTTTTTCCCAGTCAGAAAATGCCAATGCCAGCCAGTTGCGCACTGCCCTGATAGATACGCTGGCAAGCGCTTTTCCTGACAACAAGGCTGAAATACAAAGACTTGAAGTTGTCGGCCCGAAGGTCGGCGCTGATTTGACCAACAAGGCTCTTGCAGCTCTGTATTATTCAGTATTGCTGATCGCCGTCTACATTTCTGGCCGTTTTGAGCAGCGCTGGATGGCGGGGGCCGTAATGGCAGGCGCTCTTTGGGGTGGAATGTACCTTGCCGGGCTCACCGGGCTTGGCATGGGCTGGCTTGTATTGCTTTCACTCGCGATTACGCTGGTTGTCTGCTTTTTCCTCAAGCTCAACTTTGCGCTTGGGGCAATCGTAGGCCTGCTGCACGACGTCAGCATCACGCTTGGGCTATTGTCCGTTATGGGGGTTGAAATTGATCTCAACGTCATGGCGGCCTTGCTGACGCTGGTTGGCTATTCGCTCAACGATACCATCATCGTCTATGACCGCCTGCGCGAAAATCTGCGCGCTGCGCCTCAGTTGACAATGTCTGCGCTCATCAATCGCAGCGTCAACCAGACGCTTTCACGTACTATTCTGACAAGCGGCACTACGCTGCTGGCAACACTCTCGCTCTTTGTGCTTGGCGGCGGTGTTATTCATGACTTTGCCCTGACCATGCTCATAGGCGTTTTTGTGGGTACTGCTTCGTCCATTTACGTGTCTTCGGCCATTCTCCTGGCGCTGGGCGACTCTGAGTTTTATACTCAGCGCGCGCAGGAAGGCGTCAAATACGAGCGCCCCGGCGAACACGGCGTTGTGTAGCCTTTATTGCAAAGCGCAGATATGCTTTGCCTGAAAGATCAGTGAAAATCCCCGGTTGCCGCGGCAGCCGGGGATTTTTTTCAGTCATACGGTCTGTACTGCTATAGTTCAGCTATGAAAAAAGGCATGCTGTGGGCATGCCTTTTTTACAAGTCCGCCGATAAGGCAAACAGAAGCAAAAGCGTCAGGCATCGTGAATTTCCTGCTTGATGACGGCCTCGGCCTTGATACGGTCAAGCAGTTCTGCAAAAGTGGCTTTAACGTGCTCGCGTATGTCGCCCGCCACCACAAGAAAGAGCAGGTCGTCACCGGGTTTGAGCAGGCCTTCCTCGGCTTGGGCAACGATGGCAAAAATTCCCGGCTGTTTTTCCATCTCGCGGCAGATGGCGTCCATCTTTGCGGTGTCGTGCGAAACTTGCACGGCTGTAACCGGGGCATGATCCCCGCGCGACCATGCGCGCACAACGCCGTTGTGCACCAGCATCATACCCACGTGGTCGGCGAAGCCGGGGCGGGCTTTGAGTTCCTGAAGAGTTTTGTTAATGTCCATAAAAACCGCCTTGGTTTTATTGGCTAGATCAACGCCGTTCATTTCAGGCTACAACATGGCAGCCTTTGTATAAAGGACTTTATTCATGGCGCATTTATCGCAGTTACTCTCACGCCTGCCGGGCAATATTGATGTGCGCATGAGCACCATGGGCCATGTGGTGTGGGTGAGCTGGCACGACAGGCTCGCCCCCGCCGTAGGCCAGACGCTGCTGAATTATGGCGGCATGCTGGTGGGAGAAGAAGCGGAGCAGTCAATCTGGTTCTTCTTTACTGACGATGTTTTTCTGGCTCTGGCCCGGCTGATGGTGTGGGGCAACTTTAACGAACTGCCCGTTGCTATTGAACTGTTCCCGGGGCGGTTGCAGTTCGGGCGCAAGCGCGAGGTCAACCTGCTGCTGGATGGAGCCTTGCAGGCCCAGCAGATCGTTGTGACCGATGCCCTTGAAATCTGGATACATCCCAAGAGTCGCGAGGGTAAAAAGGGACTGCCCGGCATCACCTTTGAGCGCCGTTCCGGGCGGCAGGGCATGGCGGGTGTGGACTGGGCCTCCATGACGGTTGACGTGCGCATGCCCTATGCCTCCACTCAATCGTGGTTTGCCGTGCTGCACCCCTTGGGCAGCCCGCTCGACAAGGCCTATCAGGTCGGCTGGACGTCCATGTTCAAGCGGCTTGAAGTTCTGCTGCAAAAGCACAAGATCAAATCCATCGTGGACAATACGTTCATGATGATTGCCATAGACAACCTGCAAATGCTGCGCACCTTCATGCGCGACTATCTGCACAGCTTTGACAAGGAAAAAAACGAAGCAGCGGGCTACTGGCCCTGCGTAAGCGTGGTTGCCGACCGCAACAACCTGAATTTCAATGCTGATCTGCCCAAGAAGATAGGCTTGCAATGGGATAATCTCATGCCGGATTTTCCCTACCTGAGCTATCGCAACGCCTATCTGCTGGGCGAGGGGTTTACTGTCCGCGATCTGCGCTTTACCGGCGAGCAGATGGCCATGGACAGCTGGTGCAACGTGATGCTGGACGAAAACAGCCTCAGCGGCAGGTCTATTGCGCTGCTGATGCCAAGCCGCCTCACATCGCCCAGCCCTTCTGGCATGGGCTGCGTCTATTGCGGTATTCACAGCCATGATTCGTCAGAATGCCCCACGCGTTTTGGGGCAGCCTCCAACAGCCAGGAAGTGTGGGAAAACATCGGGCAGCTAGATCTTGAAGCCATCAATGAAGGGTTCCGCAGCATCGAAATGACGCTGACGGAAAAGGGGGCAGGCGGCTACGGGGCGGTGCTTGGCGGCGAAGACGATGCCGCTGTGGTGCTGCGCGCCGTGCTTGAAATAAATTCTGCCTGCCAGTTGCGCAACGTGCCGAGGCACTGGCTTTACCGCATGCGTGAGCCAGAGCCCAACGAGGCCGTGCCTTCCAAGGATGACAGCCCCGCCTGGGATCTGCTGGACAAGCTCATAACTACATCTCCGTCTGAAATGTCGGAGATGGAAAAGAAGATAAGCCAGGCAATTTCGCGGCATCAGCGCGATCCGCGTCTGCACATGGTGCAGGCTTTTGCGCACATTGAGCGCAACGATTATCCCCGTGCTGAAGCGGCCTTCCGCAATGCGGCGGTGCTTACGCCGTCGCCCGCCTTGCAGGCCTGGACAGAATTTTTTCTTGCGCGTCTGGCGGAAGAACAAGGGCAGTTTTCTCAGGCCATAGAACAGTATTCACAAATTTGGCGCGTCATGCCCCAGTGGCGCGAGGTCAAGTACCGCGAAATCGTTTGTCAGGTAAAAATGGGTTTTTGCGAGCCTGTGTTGGATCAGCTTATAACGCTCATCCGCGAAGAACCGGCGTACTTCAACAGGGCTCTCATAGATCCGGCCCTTGAGCGCGGCCGCCTGCTGATCCTTTCAGCCCTGTATGACCTGTGGACAGAGGCCAAAAAATGCGCAGATGCCGACAGGGTTCGTGTCAACGAGATCAGTGGCCGTATCAATGCATGGTTTGCGCCGGAACATCCTGTTCAGTTGCAACTGGGTGAAAAGGTGCGTGAACTGGAAACCCTGGCCAACATCAACAACTACCTTGCCTACCTCAAGGTCGTGGCTGAGCGGCCCAACCTTGAAAGGGAAATGGAAGACTGCATAGCCCGAGAAGTTGAAGACCTCCGCAACCGATACAAGTACTATCTTGATATCCTGCAGGAAATTCGGGATGAAGCCTCCTGGTTCCCCTTTCCTGCGGCACTGCGGGAGTTCAGTCAGGAATTTAACGAGAGCGCTGGCATCATCAACCGGGCATTTTCGTGCAACTTCAAGGAGGCCGAGGCCTTCAAGCGCGCTCAGGGGGAAACTCCCCACCTTGCTGAATTGTTGCGCAGTCTGCGCAAGCGCTTGCAATTTTTGCGAATGGTACGCGATGGAACTCTTTTTGGCCTTACCCTGCTCAAGACGTTCATGTGGATGGAGGCCTTGGGGCTGCTGCTGTGCTTCGTTGCCGTGCCGGTGGTCTATTTTTGGGGCGATACGCTGCGTCTGGGCTGGCTGCGGGACATTCTTGGCTCCGAACCGTGGTCGATCCAGAAGATTCTGATTCTCATTGTGACCATGGTTTCTCTGGGGACTGCGGCCCTGCGTACGACACTTGTTTTTGACCGCAAACGTGAGCGGCTGCTTGAGGAAGCGCGGCAGCAGCGTGAACAGGCGCAGCAAACACGGCTTGAGCGCGTTCGTCAGCAACGCAGGCTTGAGGCTGAGCGCGCCCAGAAAAAGAAGGATGCGGAGCAAGCGGGGAAGAAGTAGCTAAACTTGGGCCAGACACTTGCGTAATTTATCGATAATTGTTATTAATAAATTAAGCACTCGAGGAGGAAGCCATGACATCCCTGAAGGATTTTTCTCTTTACAATATAGACTGGAACCTCAGCCCCGAACACGCCGTCACCATGTATCTGGAATGGGGAAATAACGACTGGCATTCAGAATACCCGCCGGTTCGCTCCAAGGAAGATGTGTCCCACTACTTTGTGGTGGACAGCTGGCAGGAACCGCCTGTTATACGGCTTGTGAGGCGTAATTCTGAAAGGGCGGACGATCTGATTACCGTTCCCCTGCCTTCGGTTCTGATGGAAGATTACCGCAAGGTTCACGGTTCCTGGCGGGGCATAAGCGAGCCTACCCCCGAAGTGAAGTCCTGGCTCAAAAAGGAGCTTGGGCAGGATTGATGCCCAGCGCAGGGTGCATCTGAGGCACCCCAAAATACAAAGAAATGTTAAAAGGCCCGCGTAAAGCGGGCCTTTCTCGTGACCTGGAAGAAGGTCAAAAGGCGTGCGTTAGCGCGCCCCAAAACCGGGGATACGGTATCTGTCTTCAAGCCAACGCAACAGAAACGTTGCCAGGGTGACCATTGCCAGATAGTACGCGCCTACAGCAATAAAGACTTCGGTAAAACGAAACGTATCAGAGGCAACAACCTTGCCCTCGCCCATGAGTTCAAGGCACGTAACCAGATAGGCCAGCGAACTGTACTTGATAAGATAGATGATCTCATTGCCGCAGCCGGGCAGGGCGCGTCTGGCCGCCTGAGGAATGATGATCCACGAGACTGTCTGCCACTGGCTGAACCCAAGCGCCTGTGCGGCGCGCACCTGCCCCTGTCTGATGGAAAGCAGCGCTCCCCGCACGTATTCCGACTGATAGGCGGCGGTGCAGAGTGTGAAACTGGTCAGGGCCGCGCCAAAGGGCGAAAAGAAAATGCCGAGTTTTGGCAGAGCATAATAGATCATCATCAGTTGCACGGCCAGGGGCACACCGCGTATCAGCGAGGTATAGCCGTTGCCAAGGCGGCGCAGCCAGCGCGGCCCAAAAGCGCGGGCGCAACCCAGGAGTACGCCGCCCGCAAAGCCGAGGCTCCCGGCTGGAATAATGAGCGCAATCGAAATCAGCAGCCCACGGTTCAGGGCTGGCAGCAGTTCGTTGCTGAAAAAGGCCGCGTCCAGCACTTAGGCCCCCATCTCCAGCAGGCGCTGGCAAAAATCGCGGGTACGCGTGTTTGACCCTTCGGCCAGCAGTACGGCGGGCGAGCCCTGTTCAATAAGCTTGCCGTGTTCCATGAAAATAATTTCGGTGGCAAGGGCACGGGCAAAATCCATCTGGTGCGTTGCCATGACCATGGTCATGCCGCCGCTGGCGAGATCGCGAATAACGGCAAGCACTTCGCCCACAAGCTCGGGGTCAAGGGCCGAGGTCGGTTCATCAAGCAGAATAACCTTGGGGTCCATGGCGAGGGCGCGGGCCATGGCCACGCGCTGCTTCTGGCCGCCAGAGAGCTGCGCCGGGTACAGGCTTGCGCGGCGGGCAAGGCCCACGCGGGCCAGTTCTTCCTGTGCGCGGGCGCGCGCATCGGCAGCAGACATGCCGCGCACCTTGCGCAGAGCTATAGCCACGTTTTCTTCGGCGGTAAGGTGATCAAACAGGTTGAAATCCTGAAAGATCATGCCAACCTGGGCACGAAAGGCGCACAGTGCGGCCTTGTCCGTGCGGTTGAGCAACTGGCCTTCAAGATAAATCTCTCCGGAATCGGGGGGGATAAGGCAGTTGATGCTTTGAAGAAACGTGCTCTTGCCCGCGCCGGAAGGCCCGATGAGCACCTTGAGTTCGCCCCGGTTCACCGTGAGACTGCAATTATCCAGAATGGGCTTGCCGCCCAACATTTTGGAAATGCCTTTGACCTGCAATACCGCTTGTTGATCCACGCTCATGCTTATCCCATACCCATGCCTTCCATGCCGATCCCTGAGGAATAGCCGGGTACATGGATTTTTTGTTCCAGAAGACGCAACAGTTTCAGCACCACCAGCGTCAGCACAAAATACAGTACGCCCGCTGTGGCGTAGAGGGCCAGATGCTCGTGCGTTCTGGCTGCCACAAACGAGGTGCGGGCCATGATGTCTTGCGTACCGAGCACAAAGCAGATGGCCGAATCCTTGAGGAGAATAGAAAATTCGTTGGCCCAGCCAGGGATGGAGAGGCGCATGGCCTGAGGCAAAATAATGGAGCAGATGCCTGTTCTTTCGCGCATGCCAAGGGCGCGCGCGGCATTGAGCTGCCCGTGGGGCAGGCTTTCGATAGCGCCCCTGAAAATCTGCGACTGGTAGGCCGTGCTGGTGCTGCCAAGAACGATACAGCAGATGAAAAAGGGATCAATGGAAATACCGATGCTGATGAACAGGCCGTAGCAGAGGAACAGCAGCACCAAAATGGGCACACCTCTGAAAAACCAAACATACAACGCCACCAGCCGCCGAAGCCAGGGGCCGCCATAGACCTGGGCCACGGCCATGGGCACGCCAAGCAGCAGACCCATTGTCAGCGACAGGGTGACGTTGCCCACCGTAACCAGACTGCCGGACAGAATGGAGGGCAGGGCGTTGTATACCACAAGCAGTGAATTCATGTATGGAGGGTGCCTTTTCCGCACAAGCGCGAACCGTCCGGGTTGCAGGCGGTTCGCGCTTGACGTGTGGGCGCTTGCGCGTCCGTTATTTGCTCAGGTATTTCTGCTGCAGTTCTTTCCAGTAGGGGTCGGCCATAAGCTTTTTATAGCCTTCGTTCACCAGCTTCTGCAGTTCCTTGTCGTCTTTGCGCATGGCAACGCCGAAATTGTCGGGTTCGCCGTGGGTGCCGGCCTTCTTGACGGCGCGGCCATTTTCAATGGCGTTGTTGGCGGGCAGTTCGTCCATCAGGGCAGCCTGGATGCGGCCATTGAGGAGGTCTTCAACCGCAAGGGGGGAAGATTCGTAAAAGCGCAGTTCAAAAGGATATTTCTTTTCTTCCTGCTCTTTTTTGATGTCGTTGGCTTCAGAGGTGCCGCGCTGAACGCCGAGCTGGATTTTTTTGCCCAGAATGTCGGCAGGGGTCAACTTGGAATCGGCGGGCACAACAAACACGCGCGAAACCGTCCAGTAGGGGTTGGAGAACTGCACAACCTTGGCGCGCTCTGCAGTGATGCTCATGCCGGAGTCAACCATGTCGATCTGCTTGGCGAGCAGGGCGGGGATGATGCCGTCCCATGCCATGGGCTTGTGAACTACTTCAAATCCCATGGTCTTGGCTATCCAGTTCATGGAATCCACGTCAAAACCAGCGGGTTTGCCAGTTTTTTCATCCATGTATGCAAAGGGCGGATAGTCGGGGTCAATGCCGTTCACATAGGCCTTTTTGGCAAATGCGGGCACGGCGGCCAGCACGGCGGCCAGCAGGGCGCAGACGAGAAGCTTCTTCATGTTCAATTTCCCCCTCGGAAAGGACAGAACGGACATGCGCCGACACTGCCGCCTTGGGCGGCTGGCGCGCATACCTGCGCGGTTGGGATTTATTACCAACGCCGCGCGGCCACTGCAAAACAAGGTCTTTCTGTAACAGAAGGAGGGCTGTGACGCAAGGGCGACAGCCCGCGTCACAGGGCCGCCGTGGCAGAGTGCGGCCCGAAATGTTCGAGCCGGAGTCGGCTTTGCCGACCCGAAAGCGAGGGCATTTCGCGAATAAGAGGAAGCCGCAAGGGCGATAGCCCGCGTCACAGGGCCGCCGGGGTCTGTCTGTAATTCCAAGGGGCGATTCTTGTGCTTTGTAACGAAAGAGAATAACATTACATTGTTTGAGTATCTGTGTTTTCAGCAACAGCGCGGCTTGCCGTGCGCAAACGTGGTGCCGGATCCATCGGCACAGCGCCGCTCCTCATGAAACAATATCCCCTCTGGGTCAGGGCGCTTCTGGCTTGCGGGCTTTCCCCGCAAAAAACCCTGCTTTGTCTTGCTGACCTTTTCACCATCCTCGGCACGGCCCTGGTGGTTTTTCTTGTGCGCGCCGCTTTTGGCGACGTGGATTTTTCACAGTATCGCGGGGCATTGCCCTTGTTGCTCATGGGGCCGGTGATGGCCGCCGGGCTTGGCCTTTATCAAAGCATAAGTCTGCCTCCGCACCGCGAGCTCAAAGCATTGTTCCAGCTCACAAGCCTCATGTACGGCATCATTCTGGCAGTGCTTTTCCTTTCAAAAGCAGGCGATACCTACTCCCGAATTGTCATTGCGGGCAGTTGGCTGGCTACGGTCTTTACGCTGCCGCTCATGCGCAGCTATTGCCGCCACCTGTTTATGCGCCGCCGCTGGTGGAGTAGACCGCTGATAATTTTTGACAGCGGCAACGCCGGGCGTGACTTCTGGCGGTACCTCAAGCGCCGCCCCGAGCGCGGGCTGCACCCGGTAGCCATATATTCTTTGCCCACCAATGAAGACGCCGTGCGCAAACTCTTCGCGGAAACGTCGCAGGCCAAGCCAAAGGCGATGGCCATGATTCTGCAAAAGGCGGATCAGGGGCAGAGCCTTGACTATATTACCGAAGCCAGCCGTTATTTTGAGCGCATTCTTGTGGTGCCTTCCTTCAACGATGGCTTCCGCGCGCACTGGCTGACCCCGCGCGACCTTGGCACTGCCGTGGGCTTGCAGGTACGGCAAAACCTGCGCGACAAGCGCCGCCTGCGGGTCAAAAGGTTTATGGATGTGCTGCTCTGCGCCCTTGGCGGCGTTGTGCTGCTGCCTCTTGGCTTGCTGCTGGCTCTGGCTATTCGCCTAGACAGCAAGGGCCCCGTATTTTATCGCCAGCGGCGTATTGGCCACGGGGGCCGCGAGATCAGGATTTTCAAGTTTCGCACCATGGTGGACAAGGCCGATATGGTGCTCAGGGAAGTGCTTGAACACGATCCTGAATTGCGGGCGGAGTGGGAAAAAGACCACAAGCTCAAGCATGATCCGCGCATAACCCGCGTGGGCCGCATTTTGCGCAAGGTCAGCCTTGATGAGCTGCCGCAACTGCTCAACGTGGTTATCGGCGATATGAGCCTTGTGGGGCCGCGCCCCATTGTGCAGAACGAAGTTCAAAAGTACGGCCCGGTGTATGAAGAATACTGCATGGTGCGCCCCGGCATTACCGGGCTGTGGCAGATTTCTGGCCGTAATAATACCACCTATGCCGAGCGCGTGGCCTTTGATCACTATTATATCAACAACTGGTCTGTCTGGATGGATCTGTGGATCCTGGCCAAAACGATTCCTGTGGTCATAACCGGGTATGGAGCATACTGATGGGAGAACGCGGCAACAGGCTTAACCGTTTGCTTGATCGTTATGCGGGCATTCCCCTGGCGGCATGCAGCGCGGTTGCGCGTCTGGGCAAAAAATCTGTGCCGGATGCCGCGCCGCAGCGCGTGGGTTTTATCTGTCTGGGGGCCATTGGCGATCTGCTGCTGCTTTCAGCGCTGATCACCGCCCTGCGCGAGCGGCTGCCCAACGTGCATATTGCCCTGCTCGTGTCCCGCGCCAATGCCGCTACCGTCAGTCTGATCCCTGGTATTGACCAGTGCGCGTCTTTTGCGGTGACGGATGTTTCTGCCATGGTAGCATGGCTGCGCGAACAACGTCTCGATGCGCTCATTGACAGCACGCAGTGGGCGCGGCTTGGGGCCATATTGAGCAACCTTTCCAACGCCCGAACCACAGTGGGCTTTGATACGGAAGGGCAGCACCGCGCCTTTGGCTATAGCTTCAAGGTGCCTCACCGCAATGACAGGCATGAGGTGGAAAATTTCATGGAGCTGGGCCGCGCCCTGTACCCGGATCTTCAGGGTGCGCCACGCCTGCTTTTGCCGCAGTCTCCGCCGGATGATCTGCCCGCTGAACTTTGCGGCAGGCTGGAACCAGCAGGCGACATAGGCGATGCCTTGCCGCGGAGGGTTTTTCTGCACATGTGGCCCTCAGGCTCCAATGCCTGGCTCAAGGAGTGGCCTGCCGACAGTTGGGATGCTCTGGCCAGACTGCTGGGCAGCAAGGGGTTTGAGGTCTACCTGACCGGTGCGCCAGCCGATGCCCCGCGTAATGACGCTTTTTTGCGGGCGCATCCCCAATGTCCTGCGATTTCGCTTGCTGGCAGAACATCACTTGCAGGCCTTGCCTGGCTGTTCAGCCGCGCCACGGCTGTAGTCTCCGTAAACACGGGCACCATGCATCTGGCAGCGCTTGCGGGCGCACCCACCGTGGGGCTGCATGGGCCGACCAATCCCTTGCGCTGGGGGCCGGTGGGGCGTCATGTGCGCGCACTTTTGCCGCACAAGGGGCCATACGCCTACCTCAACCTGGGCTTTGAATACCCACGGCCTCACACTTCCTGTCTTGACTCGCTGCCGGTGGAAGATGTGGTGGATGCCCTGCACAGCCTTTCGCTCTTTTAGGGCAAATAGCAGTAAAAAAATTCCGTCGTGCGGTCTGCTTGTGGGCAGATGGCCTTGCGCCGGAGGGCAGAAATATGAAAGGGGAAGGGATTGTTGATCCCTTCCCCTTAAACATTGCGGCCAGCTTTTGTGGAACTAGCTCTTGGGCCTGTCGCCGATGGCGGCGGTAATCTGAGCCTCTGCGGCAAGCTTGCCGTCCACAAAGGCGCGGGCTTCCATTTTGCAGAGCTTGAGCTTCATGCGCAGATTGCTGCATTCAAGGTCAAGCCTGTCGCCGGGAACCACCTGGCGGCGAAATTTTACGCCGTCAAGGCCGGTGAAGAGAAAGAGCTTGTCGTCAAGGCTGTCCATGCCGGAAACGGCCAGCAGGCCGCCTGTCTGGGCCAGAGCTTCCAGAATGAGCACGCCGGGCATGATGGGAGCACCGGGAAAATGCCCCTGAAAGAAAGGCTCGTTGAACGTAACATTTTTATAGGCCCGGATGTGCGAGCCTGCTACGCATTCCACAACCCTGTCCACCAACAAAAAGGGGTAGCGGTGCGGCAGCAGGCGCAAAATGCGCTGTATGTCCATGCCCGTATTCTGGGGGGCGGTATCCTGCATGGGGGCCTCCTGATGAGTTGTTCTTATCCGCCCGTTGGCGGCATGAAAAAAGGCCTCTCGCCCCATCCGGGTTGAGAGGCCTGAGAATTAACGGCTGAGGGCTTTATTTTTTGCCGCTCTTTTCGTTGGCTTTTTCTTTGTAGATCTTGTTCACTTCGGCCAGCACGTCCTGGGTCAGATCCATGGACTGGTCGGCGTACAGCACGCCACCGGCGGTTACGTCCACCACAAAGTTGAAGCCTTTGGCGCGGGCAACTTCATAGGTGGCGCTGAAGACCAGGGTAACCATATCCTGGCGAAGCTTCACTTCTTCCTGTTCGACCTTGCGCAGGAAGTTACGGGTCTTCTGATCCAGATCCTGCTTGGAACGGATGAAGTCCAGCTTTTTTTCTTCGCTGGCCTTGGGGTTTTTCAGAGCATCGGCCTTTTTCTTCAGCGCTTCGCCCTGTTTTTCAAGTTCGTTACGTTCAGTGCCGAACTTGCTTTCCATTGTTGTTTTGGCGGCCTGGGCAGGGACGCTCTGCGTCGCCACGGTCTGCATGTCAACAACACCGATCTTGGCTGCGGGTACGGCGCCGCCGTCTGCAGCATAGACTTGCCCGGCAAGCAACAAGCCAACCGCAACAGCCGTCATCAAAACCTTGCGCATGAAAGTTCTCCTTCCCCAATGCTGATTTGTTATGTCGTCCTTGCGGAACTGGGATGACCCGCGCGCCGTAAGAGAAGATGCCACTGCTGTTTGCAACTGTTCAATACACTTGGCAAAACAGCTATAATTATCAGACGCGCCCAAAGGAACAGTCATTTGCTATGATACAGGCCGGGGACACGTAGTTGAAATTACTCGCCTCACATAGCACCAGCGCCTTCTTGCGTCAAGGAATTCTGGACAGTCCTGCGCTTAAGAAGCTTGTCCTTGTAAGCAAGAATGCCCTCGGCAAGCCCCTCGGCCAGGGTCATGCGGTATTTGGGCGTAAGAAGCCTTGCTGCTTCTTCCCTGTTGGTGCAATAACCAATTTCCACAAGTACTGCGGGCATTTGTGCGCCAAGCAGAACAATAAATGGCGCAGATTTGATGCCATTATCCTTTGTATCATACTGTCGGCGCTTCAAACGGAACTGTGAAAGCCGCTGAATATCTTGCGCCAGATGGCGTGATTCGTCCACCCTTGCATTGAGCATGACATCGGCGAGCATTTTCTGCATATCGCCGAGCCGGTGGTCGCCGTCGGCATTTTCAAGGGTGGCAAGGCGCGCGGCCTCAGGATTGCTGGCAATATCGAGGTAGTACGTTTCAAAGCCCTGCACCGAAGGATCATCATTGGCGTTGACGTGGATCGAAACAAACAGATCCGCTCCGGCGGCGTTGGCCATGGTGGTGCGTTCACGCAGCGAAATATGCTTATCCGCAGTGCGGCTGTAAACAACCTCCAGGCCATTGGCCTCAAGCAGTCTGCCCAGGGTCAGGGCCAAGTCAAGGGATACGATGCGTTCCAGCACTCCGTTGTGATTGGTGCCTGGGTCGCGCCCGCCGTGACCGGCATCAATAAATACCGTGCGTACCGTCAGGCCGAGCTGGCGGGCCATATCGCGCACCAGGCGCGGCGAGGGCGGGGTTGCAGGCTGTGTGCCGCTGGCGTCGGCCACTGTTGCCTGATTTTCCGCCGTGGGTTGCGCATCGGCAAATCCGGCTTTTGCATTGCTGACCGGCGGCAACTGCGTGCTGCCGCCCGCCACCCGCAGGATAATGCGGCAGGGGTTGGTTTCTGTACGGGCATCAAAGCGGCGCGCATCCTGAAAATTGAACTGGAGCACGGTTTCGCCGCCCTTGCTGTCGCTGACGCTCATTCCCTTGAAAAGGCTGCCCCGGATGTTCACACCCTTGCGAATATCCTTTTCCACAGAGGCATTTTCCAGGGCGACATGCAGGGATGCCTGATCAGCCCTGTTTTTGCCTTTTGCGCTGCTTGTGTTCAACTTTGCCGTGTAACGGGCAGGGGCGCTCAGCTCAAGAACAATCTCCACGCTGTTTTTGCTCAGCGAATTCCACGAAAGGGACTGAACCACCGGGCGGGTAACCTGCGGCGCATTGCCAGCCTTGCTGGCAGTTGCTGCAGGAGCGCCTGTGAGGCGGTTGCGCAGGGTTTGCGCCTCCGCCACCATATCGCCGCCGGAATACAGGGCCATGATGGCGTCAAGCAGTTCCAGAGCTTCCGAGGTCTGGTTCAGGCGGTCAGCCTCAATGGACGCGGCGCGGAGCAGCGAGTCGTCAGCCAGGGCGCTCTTGGGAAACTCCTGCGCAAGCTTGAGATAGAGGTCGCGCGCCTGTCGATATTCATCTGCAAGATGCGAGCAGTCTGAAAGGGCCTCCTGACTGGCAGCAGCGCGGAACAGCGCACCGGGAGAAATGGCCCAGTCTTTACGGCTGGTATAGATGCGCAAAAATTCAGTGGTCAGTTCTTCCCAGGGCTGACGCCAGCACGACCGGACTTTGTCGGCGCGCAGGGCATCCATTTTCGCTTTGGCTTCGCGATAACGGGGCAAAAGTTCCACTTGCGGCAGGGGCTGCAAGGCCGAGGCCTTGGCAAGCTGGCCTGCCGTCGTATCGGTGTTGCCAGCTGTGGAAGATGCGGCTGTACTGGGGGCAGAAGACCCCTTTGCTGGAACTGCTTCGTCCTTGGGTTCCTTGCCATCGGTGCTGGAAACCTGACGCGCCTCTGGGGCGGTGCGCCCATTGGCAGCAGCCTGAAGCGTCTTTTCCAGCGCCTGGGCCTCCTGGATCATATCGCCCCTGGGGTACTGGGCTTTGATGCGCTCAAGCAGTGCCTGTGCGCCCTTGTCGTCTTTAAGCCACGCGGCGCGCAGCTTGGCAGCACGAAAAAGTGCGTCATCGGCAAGCCGGCTGTCGGCATGGCGTTGGGCGACAGCTTCATAACACTCGATGGCCTTGCGGGCATCAGCCTTGGCGAACGAGCGTCGGGCCAGCTCCTCCAGGCTTTCCGCAGCGCGGAACAGGGCCGCAGGGCGGTTGGGCCAGCCCGGATCAGCATCATAGATGGCGCGGAACTCCGCAGCCAGATTTTCCCACGGTTCACGCTGGCCTGAACGCTTTTCATCCTGCCGCAGGGTTTCAATATTTGCCTTGGCAAGATCGTAGCGCTTGCCCGTTGGCGGCAAGGAAGTATAGCCGGAGTCGTAAAAGCAGACGACCATCAGGCACAGGGCAACCAGAAAGGCCAGAGGCGGAACAAGTCTGCGCATCTGGTTGTTGCCAGTTGGTTCGGAAGCCTTGGGCTGGGCTTTTTTTCCGGCCACGGTTTTTCCTTTTGCCATGATGGTGTCGGTAATTTGACTTTTAAAGTTTTGCCTGCGTTATTGTAAGCATATTGTATGCCAGCGGCGCGAAGATGGCAAAACTCCTTTTTTGTGGGCTGATAAGCGTTGGCATGGGCATGGAAAAAAGCAGCGCGCCGGATACACAGAAAACTGTGCCTCCGGCGCGCCGAATCTTAGCCGCAACAGCGGCAGAAGTGAGGGCTAGAAGAACTGGCCCATGCTGAATTCTATGCGGCCGGATTCACGTTCCTTATCGTAGTCCTGAACCAGCGGAACACCATAGGCGATACGCAGATCGCCCATGGGCGAACGCCAGCGCAGTTCAAGGCCCGTGGAGCAGACAATGTATTTGTTGAGGTCGTTGCCCATGGTCTTGCTGTCGATGTTGTAACCGGCATCGAAGAAGGGAACCAGAGCAAGGCCCAGCTCTTTCTGGAAGGTCCAGATGTATTCAACGTTGGCAATACCCATGCGGTCGCCGCCGATCTGGTCGCCGTTGTACTTGTAGTCGCGGGGCGAGAGGTCGGAGAAGGAGTAACCGCGAATGGTATCCATGCCGCCAACCCAGAAGCGTTCAAACACCGGGACGTTGGAGTTGGTATTCTGGTACACGCCGCCCAACCGGCCACGCAAGTGGACGGTATTCTGCGGGTTAAAGGACCAGAAGCCCTGCCAGTCGGCCACAGTCTTGATAAAGTTGTCTGTGCCGCCGAGGCCGCCACCGCCGTATTCAGCCCACAGGCGGGCAATGGTACCCTTGGTGGGCCGTTCCTTGGAGTCCGTGGTGTCGCGCAGGATGCGGCCAGAAACGGCGCTTGTCCAGTTGGTGCCCTTGTAGTCGCGAATGTAGGGAGAGGCGTCGTCGTCCACATCGTAAAGAACATAGCGTTCCAGACGATAACCGCCGCCTATGCTGGTGTATTCACCGATGGGATACGACAGACGAATGGTGTCGCCGACGGTGTCCTTGGTAAAGTTGTCCCAGTAATCGTGCGTGTAGTACAGGTCGTTGCCGACAGAAAGATCAGTATCGTACAGGCGCGGGTTGGTGAAGGACAGCACGCCCGACGTACGGCGCCAGGAGAAGAAGCCCTGCAACTGCAACCAGTAGCCGCGGCCAAAGAGGTTGCGCTCCATGATGGAGGCGGTGACGCCCACGCTGTAGTAGCTGGAGTAGCCCACGCCGCCCATGATGGCGCCGGTATTGGTTTCCTTGACCTTGACCTTGAGGTCAACTTCGTCTTCGTTTTCCGTGGGGATCAGTTCCATATCCACGGCTGAGAAGAAGTGCAGACGGTTCAGACGTTCGTTGGAGCGGCGCAGTTTGGCGCCTTCGTACATGTCGCCGTCACCCAGGCGCATTTCGCGCAGAATGACGTTGTCGCGGGTTTTGGTATTGCCCTCGACAGACAGACGGCGAATGAAGACCTTCTGTTTTTTGTTGATCACATAGCCCACGTCCACCTGGTCGCTGCCGTCATCGGCCTTGACGACCTTGGTGTCCACTTCGGCGAAAGCATAGCCGTAATCGGAATAGTAGTCGGTCAGACGTTTGGAGTCTTCCTGCATGACCGTGAGGGAGAAGTACTTGTCGGACTTTTTCCAGTCGTCCATCTGCACGACTTCAAGCATCTTGTCTTCGCTGTCGATAACATCGCCCGCAAAGACCACATCGCGCACGGTGTAGCGGGGGCCTTCGTGCACGTTGAATGTGATGTAGATGCCGTCATCTCGGTATTCAACGGTAGGCGCAGCCACCTGAATGTCCACGTAGCCTTCGTTAAGGCCAAAGGCGGCAATAGCGTTGGTGTCGCGCTCCAGGTATTCATCCTTGAGCACGCCGGTACCCGTCAGCCACGAGAAAATGCCGCGCGTCTTGAGGGCCATGTATTTGTCAAGATCGCCGCGATTGAGCTTGTTGAGGCCTTCAATCTTGACGTCCCTGATATAAAGCTTGTTGCCTTCGGTAACGCTGATCACCAGCACTGCGCCGCGGCCACCCTGACGGTCTTCAAGACGGTAGGTGACCTTGGCAAGGTAAAAGCCTTCCTTGTGGTACAGTTCGCTGATTTTCTGGAGGTCGTCCGAAAGCACCTGTTCGTTCAGAACACTGCCGCTCTTGGTGCCCATGGCCGCAAGCACGTCGTCCTTGCTGACTTTGTCCGAACCGTCAACAACGATGTTGTCGATGCGCGGTTTTTCAACCACGGTGAACACAAGCACGTTGCCTTCAAGTGTGGCCTGCACATCGCTGAAGTAGCCCATATCCCATATGCGCTTCACTTCCTCGTTGATGGCCGTGGCGTCCGGGCTGTCGCCCTTGCGGATGGTGAGGCGCATGAGCACTGTATCGGGGTCAAGCACCTTCATGCCGCGTACCTGCACATCGGCAAGCCCGCCGTGGGCAGAGGTGGGGGCGTTCATGGGAACAAGAGTCGCCGGCGCATCGCTCTTTTGGGGCGCTGCCTCGGCGGCTGTGCCGGGATTGGAAATTTCGGCCACGCGTTTGGCCAGCACAGCGGCGCACTCGTTCAGCGAGGTCAGCGAGTTACGCTCAAATCCGGCGGGAACGGCTTCGCCCTCATAGACAGGCACAATGCGCGTGTCCATGGAAAAACCCTGACCAAGCTGGTTGAACTTGCCGTAAATAACCATGCGCGCTCCAGCCTTGCGGCCAAGTTCGCGTGCGGTGGCAAGGTCAATGGATTCACCGCTGTTGCGCTGCAAAACGCGGGCGGTTTCCATGGGAACAGTGCGCATGCCGTTCTGCTTGAGCTGATCGGCAATCGCCTGAGGTACATCCTGCGAGGCGTTGGGCATTTCCGGCCCGGCGTTCACCTGAAAGGGCAGAACAAGCACAAGGGCCCCTTCTGCCGCTACGGCTCCACCCGGAAGCGCCAGGGTGGCGCAGGCCAGCACGGCAAGGCACAGGGCTTTGCACAGTACGTTATTCAAAAATCTTTTCATACAATGTCCCCGCTTTCAGTTCCAGGGTTCTGCCCATGCCTGCGGCCAGCTCTCGGTTGTGCGTTACAACAACGAGGGTCATGCCCAATTCACGGTTGAGTTCGTTCATGAGAGCGCCCACCTGCGCTCCCGTAACTTCATCCAGATTGCCGGTGGGCTCGTCAGCCAACAGAACGCGCGGTCGCATAAAAACCGCGCGCGCAATGGCCACCCGCTGGCGTTCGCCGCCCGAGAGAGTGGCGATCTTGCTTTCCATACGCGCCGATAGCCCCACGCGGTCAAGCATTTCACGCGCACGGCTCATTACGGCGCTTTGTTTAGCACCGCCAATAATTGCCGGCATTGCCACATTTTCGAGGGCTGAAAATTCCGGCAGCAGATGATGAAATTGAAAAACGAAGCCCAGAGTCTTGTTGCGAAAGGCAGCTTTCTGGTCAGCGCTCATGAGCGCCATGTTGCGCCCTTCAAAACATATCTCGCCCGTACTTGGAGTATCAAGTGCACCCATAAGATGCAAGAGGGTACTCTTTCCGGAACCGGACTGTCCAACTATGGCGAGCATCTCGCCTTCTTCCACAACCAGGTTGATATCCTTGATAATCTCGGTCTCTTCACCGGGTGTGGCAAATTTTTTGCCCACGTTTGAAAAAGTATAGAGTGCTGACATGGCTATTCGTAGCGCAGGGCTTCTGCCGGTTGCAGGCGTGATGCCTGCCGTGCCGGGTAAAGGGTGGCCAGAAAGCACAGCAGCATGGCGCTTGCGCCAATGATGAGTACATCGGAGAGGGTGATGATAATGGGCAGGTGATCGAGGGTATAGACGTTTTCAGGCAGTTTGATGAACTGGTAGCGCTTGAGCAGCCAGCCGAGCGAAAGCCCAAACGCATAGCCAAGCAATGTGCCGACAACCCCGATGATTGTTCCCTGAAACATGAAAATACGCCGTATCATGCCGCTTGTGGCACCCATGGACATCATTATGGCGATGTCGCGGGTTTTTTCCATAACCAGCATGACCAGTGTTGTTACAATGGAGAAAGAACCGATAAGCACCACCATTGCCAGCAGAATGAACATGCCGATTTTTTCCAGCTTGAGCGCTGCAAAAAGGTTGGCGTTCATTTCCATCCACGAGCGCACGTAGAAGGGCGAGCCAAGCTCGGTTGAAACTTCGGCTGCGGTCTTGTCCGCCTTGTATACATCGGCCACGGTCAGTTCCACGCCCGAAAGATAATTTTCCGGCAGGCCCAGCACATCGCGCGCGGCGTTGAGTGTAACAAACCCCAGCGAGGAGTCGTATTCAAACATGCCTGTCTTGAAAATGCCTACCACTTCAAAGGGACGCACACGCGGCGCGTAGCCCGAGGTGGTCTTTTGCCCTGAGGGCGAAAGCAGATTCACGCGGCTGCCCATGCCAAGCCCAAGGCGCTTGGCCAGTTCCTCGCCAATAATAAGCCCTGGCGCGCCTTCGCGCTCAAGATCGGCGGCAGAACCCACGCGCATCTGGCGCAGCATGGAAAGCACCGCAGGGGCCGACTGCGGGTCAATGCCCCGCAAGACCACGCCCTTGACGCCGCCGCCAGCGGAAAGCATGACTTCCGTGTAAATAAAGGGGGTTGCCCCTGTCACGCCCTTGACAGAACGCACCCGGTCCAGAAGGTCGGTGCGGTTTTCAAAGGCCGAGGGGATATAGGACATGACAATGGCGTGGGCATTGGCCCCGAGGATTTTGTCCCGCATGTCGGTGGTGAGGCCGTTGTACACGCCAAGCACCACCACCAGCGCACCAACGCCGATAGCCACGCCCAGAATGGACATGATCGATATGATGTAGATGAATGTCTGCTTTCGCCTCGAAAAGAGGTAGCGCAGGGCAACGAATAGTTCAAATGACATTTGCGGCATATTGTCCCACCTTGCCCGGATATTCAAGAGTTATTTTAGACCTGGGGCATTGCGTTGCCGCAAGGCAAGCCAATTGCGTCAGGGATTGCCGCTGGCAGGCAGCGCGCAACTGTTTGTACCTGGAGTAAACTTCCCGCAGCCGGACACTGTCAAGGGCAGGTACCCGGTGCAGCCCCTCGGAGGGGAGAAGGTGCCAGACTGGCGCGTATGTAGTGTTGCAGCTAGAACACAGACGGTTCCGTTGTACCATTCTGCCTGTTGCCAGTTCTTTTCAGTCTGGTGTTGATTTTGAAATATCTCCATTAGCAGGATAACTACCAGGCAAAAGCCCCCGGCTGGCTGACAAACCAGGCCGGGGGCCCCTTTTTCGTTCTTGTCATCAGGGACAAGGCTGATCATCCCCAAGTTTTATTGTTCCGGGTGTTAGCCCCGTTTCATAGCCTCAATAAGTTCGCTCAGCCTGCGCGCCTGCTGGGCAAGGTCGGCCACGGCCTTTGTGGCCTGGCCCATTGCCTGCGAAGTCTGGCCGGACATGGCGTTGACCTGCACGATGGACTGGTTGATTTCCTCGCTGGCCGCGGATTGTTCTTCGCTGGCGGTGGCAATGGCGCTTACCTGATCGGCAGTGGCTTCCACATTGCTCACAATATCCCGCAGGGCGGCACCTGACTGGTTGGCAAATTCGGTGGCCGTGTTTACTTCCGTCAGGGCCTTGTCCATGGCGGCCACGCTCTGCGAAGCGCTCTGCTGAATGGCAGAGATCGCATTGCCCACGTCATTGGTGGAGGCCATGGTTTTTTCCGCCAGTTTGCGCACTTCATCGGCCACCACAGCAAAACCACGCCCGGCGTCGCCCGCGCGGGCAGCTTCAATGGCTGCGTTAAGGGCCAGCAGGTTGGTCTGGTCGGCAATGTCCGAGATCACGTTCATGATCTGGGTAATTGCCTGGGCATGCTGGTTCAGCTTGGTCATGTCGTCCTTGAGCGCCAGCGAAACTTTTTGCACCTGCCCGATGCTTTGGAGGGCGCTTTCCACAATGTTTGCGCCGCTTTCAGCATTGGTGCGCGTTTCGGCTGAGACTGCGGAGGCCGAGGAGGCATTGCGGGCCACTTCCTGCACGGTCACATTCATCTGGTTCATGGCGGTTGCGGCCTCGCTGAGGCGCTGGGCCGACTGCGCGGCTATCTGGTCCGACTGCTCAATCTGCCCGGAAAGCTGGCTTGAGGCAGAAGAAATGATGGCGACCACTTCTTCCAGTTGCCCCGCGGCAGCCAACATGCCTTCCCGCTTGGCACTTTCTGCCTTTTGGGCCGCTTCTTCTGCACGTGCTGTGGCAAGCCTGGCTTCTTCCGTTGCCTGCTGAGCGTGCCTGGCTTTTTGTTCGCTTTCTTGCAACAGCGTTTTGATATTGCCAACCATGTGTTCCATGCCCGATGCCAGCGTGCTGAATTCATCACGGCGTTTTTCGGCGGCAAAGAGCATGGCTTTTTCTGCAGGGGTTGTTTCAAGGCGGCCTTCCGCAACGGATTCCGCAATACCGGAAATGCTCCTGAGCAGTCGTGCGATGGCGCGCGCCGCAAAGAAGATGATCAGCCCGACCACAAGGGCGCTTGCAAAAGTCAGCATCATGGAGTTGCCCAGCATTATCCGCGTGGGCGTGTAAACTTCATCTCTGTCCACTTCCAGACAAAGAATCCAGCCGACTTCGGGCATGGTCCTGTAAAAGACTGTTTTGTTGCCCCCGTCTTCGCTCGTAAATCTGACAAATCCCTCTGGGTTTTTCAGCATCTCCGCAACATGGGGTTTTTTGCTGTCATCCCGTCCAAATGCCTTGAGGTCGCGGTTCAGCATCATTATGCCCTTGGTGTCATAGGCATAGATGCCGCCCTTGGTGCCGAAATCTATCTGGCTTGTAGTTGTCTGGGCGAGATTTTCGTTGTCGATACCTGCCCACACGAGACCTTCGGGCTTGCCATTGCGCATGATGGGCAGGCCTATGATAGTTGCAACCTTGCCTGTGGTTTTGCTGATCACGCCAGTAATGGTCTTCTGGCCTTGCATTGCGCGCCGGTAGTAAGAGCGGTCTGTAAAACTTACCCCAACGGATTTGCTGGGGTGTTTTTGGCCTGCCAGGTGATGGGCAATGGCTATGCCATCCCGTCCGGCAACACCGCAAAATTCAAAGTTGGAATTGAGCGTCACAAAGGCATTGAGTGCGGCATCTGCATCGTTGAACAATGTGCGCGTCATGACTTCAGGCATTTTATCGTTGACGGCATCAAGATACAAAATAACCCGGTTGTCGGCGGCAACCATGGAGAGCGACTCTTCCATCACTGTGAGCATTGCATGCAGGCCAATGCTTTGGCAGCGCAGCAGCGCCCTTGCATCGTTGATAATCTGCTCGCGCAAGTTGCTTTCAGAAATTTTATAGCTCACACCAGCAACCAGCAGCAGCCCTGCAATTGCCGGAGTAAGAATGGACAGGAGCATCTTGCTCAGCAGCCCCATTTTCATAAGAACCTCCTTGCCCAAGCCAATGCGATAAATGTATGCGCCATACGCGAAAACATGCCCAATGAACTTGGCTTACGTTTTTATGAGTATAATTATCGACCTGTGGCGACAATAGTATATACCTTTGATTCAAAAATGTTTTTTGACAGGCAAGTTTTTATGAGGGGCTGAATTTGCATCTGGTTAAAACTGTTGAACAACAAAAAAGCGCCGCCAATAAGGCGGCGCTTTGCTGAGCGATCGTATCAATTCTTTTTACAGACGGCCAAATAAAGTAGCACCTTACCGATTTACACTTCCGGGCGCAGCAAGGGGAAGAGAATAACTTCGCGGATTGAGGCGCAGTCGGTAAGCAGCATCACAAGGCGGTCAATGCCCACGCCCTGTCCCGCAGCCGGGGGCATGCCGTATTCAAGGGCGCGCAGGTAGTCCTGATCCATGCTGTGGGCTTCGTCATCGCCCGCCTCGCGTTCGCGCACCTGATCCTCAAAGCGCAGACGCTGATCCACAGGATCATTAAGCTCGGAAAAAGCGTTGGAAAGCTCGCGCCCGGTGATGAACAGCTCAAAGCGGTCCGTCAGTTCCGGATGCTCGTCATTACGGCGCGAAAGCGGCGAAATTTCCGTTGGGTAATGATAGATGAAGTGGGGCTGAATGAGCTTGCCTTCCACATCAAGATCGAAAAGTTTGGCATGCAGCTTTTGCAGGCTTTCACTGTCGGCGGCCTTTTCCCCACGTGAACGGATGTAGGCCTTGACCTTGCCGTAATCGTTGTAGAATTCCGGCGAATGCCCACCGACCTGGGTGAGCGAATCGTAGAAGCTGAGGCGCGTCCACTTGCCGGGCGTGAGGTCGATCATTTCGCCCTGATAGGGCACTACGGTGGTGCCGCAGGCGGTCATGGCAAGGTGGGCAAAAAGCTGTTCCGTAAAATCCATGAGGTCTTCGAACGTGGCATAGGCCCAGTAGAATTCGCACATGGTGAATTCCGGATTATGGCGCGTGTCTATGCCTTCGTTGCGGAAGTTGCGGTTCAGTTCAAAGACCTTTTCAAATCCGCCAACCAGCAGCCGCTTGAGGTAGAGTTCGGGCGCAATGCGCAAAAACAGGGGCAGATCAAGGGCATTGTGGTGCGTTTTGAAGGGCTTGGCCGCGGCACCGCCAGCCAGCGGCTGCATCATGGGAGTTTCCACTTCCATAAAGCCGTGGTCTTCCATAAAGCGGCGGAATTCGCGCACAATCAGGCTGCGTTTGAAGAAAATTTCGCGCGCGCGCGGCGTGACGATAAGGTCAACGTAGCGCTGGCGGTAGCGCGTTTCCATGTCTGTGAGGCCGTGATATTTTTCCGGCAAGGGACGCATGGAGCGCGTGATGAGCTTGATCTTGCGGCAGGCAATGGTGAGTTCGCCCGTCTTGGTGCGGAACAGGTGGCCGGAAACGCCCACGATGTCGCCCACGTCGAGCTTTTTGACCACTGTGTAGTTCTCTTCATCCATGTGTTCGCGCGAGGCGTAACACTGGATGCGGCCACTCTGGTCCATAATATGGAAGAAGGCCACCTTGCCGAACGAGCGCAGGGAAACTATGCGGCCCGCAATGGCAAACACGTCTTCCTGGCTGTCCAGGGAGTCGCCTTCAAGAGCGCCGAATTTGTCCAGCACCCAGGCAACGTCGTGTTCCTTGCGGAAGTCGTTGGGGAAAAGCGGTACGCCCGCATCCAAAAGGTCGCACGATTTGACAACTCTGTTTTTGACAACTTCGTTGAGGCCTTCGCGCGCGGCGAAACTTTCCAGCATGGGCATAAAATATCCCGCATGCTGCGACTTGGTACCCAGCTTGATAGCCGGCTTGCTGTTTTTCTTTTCCCGAGTATCCACGTAACGACTCCTGAATGGCCCATACCTGAAAGGAGCGTTACGGTATGCCATTCACGCTTGGGCGTCAAGATTGTGAGGAATGTGTCTGCAAATTGCTGTAAAATAATGCTTTGTTGGATGCTCCTGCTGTTGATGCGACTCTGACGCAGCAGGAAACATCAATGCATGCGGCGGCTTATATCCGCGCCAGTCGGGGCTTTCGCCCCCTTGAAGTTTTGACCTGTTTACGTATATAAAGCCCTTTTACACGATACAACCGCCGTCAGAATCAAGCTGACGGCTTTTTCAAGGAAAGCGCCATGCAAAAATTTACAGCCTCCTTTCTGGGGCGCGACTGCCCCGGCGTGGTGGCCTCTGTCAGCCGCATTCTCGAAGACAGCGGCTGCAACATCGAAGAAGTGACCCAGACCATCCTTTCCGGCGAATTTGCTGCTATCTTTGTTGTTGCAGCACCGGAAGATAATGCGGAAACCCTGCGCTCCAAGCTGAGCGCCGGACTGGAATCCGCGAAGGTTGATCTTTCCGTCCTCGTGCGGCCCGCTATCAAGGGACAGTGGGGCACAGACCTGCACTGCGAACCCTTTGTGGTCACTGCCGACGGGCCGGACAAGCCCGGTCTTATCGCCGCCATGAGCCGCGTTTTTGCCCAGCACGGCGTGAACATTGAGAGCCTCAAGGCCATTCTGGGCGAGGGCGGCAGCAACCATGCGCTTTTTGTGTTTGAGGTCATGGTGCCTGACAGCGTTGACATGGGCCGCCTGCGCCGCGAGCTTGACTGCGAAGGGCAGAAGCGCGACCTGCGCGTCAGCGCCCAGCACAGGGATATTTTTGAGGCAGTGCATCGGGTAAATTCTTTTTAGGGCCTGTTCCCACTCTGGCTCTTTTGCCCCCTGCCTGCGTCAGAAAGCCTTTTTATTCCGGTTGAGTACCATAAGAGTACACTCCCTTCATAAAAAGGCTTCCTTCCTTGGCAGGGAACAAAACTTCTCATAGTGTCAACAGGCCCAAGGGCAATTTCAACATAAATCGCCCTTGCGATTGCGTGAGCGGATGCCCACCACTGCGGTAGCGCTCTGTTTCAGAAATGATGCACATTCCCCTGAGCGCCCGGTTTTGCGCGTCAGGGCAAAACCGCCTTCCGGGCGGGGCCGCCATATGGCAGGCCGACAGCCCGAACATACAGGAAGACCTCCATGCTTTCAGAACGCGAAGTTATAAGCACCCTGAACATGCTCCGCAACGAGCATCTTGACGTGCGCACCGTCACCCTTGGCGTGAGCCTGTTTGACTGCGTCAGTCATGACCTTGATCTTTTTACCGCCAATGTTAAGGCCAAGCTGCGCCGCTACGCCTCGCAGCTCGTGAGCGTGTGCAACGAAGTGGGCGACAAATACGGCATCCCCGTGGTGAACAAACGCATCAGCGTGAGCCCCATTGCCGTGGTGGGCGCACCTTTTGGCCCGGATGGGATGGTGCGCGTGTGCAAGGCCCTTGACGAGGCCGCCAAGGAAGCTGGCGTTGATTTTCTGGGTGGTTTCTCTGCCCTGGTGGAAAAGGGCTTTGCCAAGGGCGACCGCTCCCTGATTGAAGCGTTGCCCCAGGCACTGGCTGAAACCGACCGCATCTGCTCATCCATCAACGTGGCTTCGTCACGCAGCGGCATCAATATGGATGCTGTGGCCCTCATGGGGCAGCAGATCCTCAAGGTGGCCGAAGCCACCGCCGAACGCGGCGGCATCGGCTGCGCCAAGCTGGTGGTTTTTGCCAACATTCCGCAGGATGTTCCCTTCATGGCTGGCGCTTACCTTGGCGTGGGCGAGCCTGACGTTGTTATCAACGTGGGCGTTTCCGGCCCCGGAGTGGTCAAAAAAGCCCTGGATCGCGCGCGCGAAGCCGGGCACAACGGCAAGGGCGGCCGCCTTACCCTGCTGGATATGGCCGAAGTCATCAAGCGCACGGCCTACAAGGTGACGCGCGTGGGTGAAATGATCGGAACCGAAGTTGCCACCCGTCTGGGCCTGCCCTTTGGCGTGGCCGACCTTTCCCTGGCTCCCACGCCTGCGGTGGGCGACTCTGTGGGCGAAATCTTCCAGAGCATGGGCCTTTCGAGCATTGGCGCGCCCGGCACCACTGCCGTGCTGGCCATGCTCAATGATGCGGTGAAAAAGGGCGGCGCGTTCGCTTCTTCGTCCGTGGGCGGTCTGTCCGGCGCGTTTATCCCTGTGTCGGAAGATTCCAGCATTGAGGCTGCGGCCACCTCCGGCCTGCTCAGCCTTGAAAAGCTGGAAGCCATGACCAGCGTGTGCTCTGTGGGGCTGGACATGATCGCCATCCCCGGCGACACGCCCGCTTCGACCATTTCCGGCATCATTGCCGACGAAATGGCAATCGGTGTCATCAACACCAAGACCACGGCTGTGCGCCTTATTCCCGTGCCCGGCAAGGGCGTTGGCGACGAAGTGTCTTTTGGCGGCCTGCTCGGCAAGGCTGCCATTATTCCCGTGCCCAAGGGCGACGCCACGGACTTTATCGGCCTTGGCGGGCGCATTCCTGCGCCTATTCACAGCCTCAAAAACTAGGCTGGTTAAGCTTTATCTGTTTTTAAAAGCAGACAGAATATCTTCACGGCGCGGCATCCTTGTGATTCCGCGCCTTTTTTTATGGTCGATTGGCGCGATAAAATCGTTCAGTGAATTTTTCTATTTGCGCCAATACGTCTGGTTGCTGTATGTTCAGATACAGAAACCATGTTCAGGACGAAATAATGCCCCAGTATTTTATCTACGGCAAAAAAGAGATCGGCTTCCTCTCCCGTAAAGACAAACGCCTCGCCGCAGCCATGGAACGCATAGGCCCCATACAGCGGGAGGTGCGGCCCGACCTCTTTGACGCGCTCATGCACTCCATAGTCGGACAGCAGATTGCCACCAAGGCGCAGCAGACAGTGTGGGCGCGGCTTGTGCTTGCCCTTGGCAAAGTGACGCCTGAAACCATAGACGGCGCTGAAACTGCCACGTTGCAGGGAGTGGGGCTTTCCTTCCGCAAGGTTGCCTATATGAAGGCAGCCGCGCGCAAGGTGCTGCTGGGAGAACTGGACGTGGAGGCCCTGAGGCTCATGGACGATGCCAGCCTCTGCGCCACCCTGTGCGCGCTGGACGGGGTTGGCGTGTGGACAGCGGAAATGCTCATGCTGTTTTCACTCCAGCGGCCTGATGTGCTCAGTTTTGGCGACCTTGCCATCCTGCGGGGCCTGCGCATGCTGCACCGGCACCGGGAAGTCAGCCGGGGCCGTTTTGAAATCTATCGTCGTCGCTACAGTCCTTATGGTTCGGCGGCAAGCCTGTACCTGTGGGCCATAGCAGGCGGGGCTTTGCCTGATTTTTCCGATCCGGCGGCTTCAAGGCGCTGATAACGCTGATCCCATTATTCCGGCGGTAGGGCCTCACCGCAATTCAGCGTTGCTCTGTCGTGCTGCGCGTAACACAAGTAGTTGTTGCTATCGGGTATTATATATCCACATCTTCTTTGTCCTAATGAGATTGATAGTTATCAGCACGAAATGTCAGTGTAAAAATTCCGATCACGCTCGTAGAGATTTCTTGTGAAAATAAGTATAATTGATATATTGAAAGTCACGTTTTGTCCGATAAACACAGTGGAGTGGTCTGTCTTACAGGATTTCAGGGGTAGTTTTATTTTTCACATGGTAATTAGCCTTTCGGTCATTCAGTGCGTGGACGCAACGCAAAAGGGGTAGTGATGAAACTCGGATTACTTGCGAAAATGGGAATTTCCATCCTCACTCCGGCAATAGTGGGGCTGATGCTTGTGGCAGGGGTTTGCTACAAGATGTCAGAAGAAATCCTGCGAGAGCAGATTGCCACAGATATGAATGCCCTGCTTGAGTGCCAGAGCATCGGGCTTGACGCCGTGTTTTCTGGGATAGAACAGGGCCTGCAAACCATGACCGAGAACCAGCGCATCAAGGATCAGGTGGAAGCCTATTCCCGAAGCAAGGATGAGGCCTTGGAAGGCTCCCTGTTCACGAGGGCTGATCATGCGCTTGATTCTTTTGTGACCAATAACGATGCGGTTTCTTCCGCCGCGATCATTGCCATGGACGGCACCGTACTTGGGTACCGCGTTGATAAGCAGCAGGGGAAGAACAAGTTCGTCGGCGCCAATTTTTCTGACAGGGAATACTTTGTAAAGAGCAAGAATGGCCAGCCCAGTGTCGTCGGCATGGTTGATGCCACCACTGGTGAGGTGTTCACCGTGCTTGCCATGCCGCTCAAGCTGGACGGCAAAAACATGGCCGTGCTGGCAGCGGCAATCGACAGTAAAATTCTGGGCAAAAATACCACTGATAAAATCAAGATCGGGCAGAAGGGCATGGTCTATGCCTACGACCTTCAGGGGCGTATGGTTCTGAACCCGGATGGATCTGCTCTCGGGCGCAATGACAGCAAAATGCCCCATGTGGCGGCACTGCTGCAGCAAAAGGAAGGACGCACCCGCTTTGACAATGGCAAGGGTGAGAAAGGGCTGTACTACAAGCCGCTGCCGCACGAAGGCTGGATTTTGTGCGTGGAATTTGACCGTGGAGAAATCTTCAAACCCATCAGCGACCTGCTGACCAACGCCAGCCTGCTTACTCTGGCCTGTGCGCTGATAGTCGGAACCATGATCTTTTTCTCGGCCCGGGGCATAGTGCGTATGGTGGGCGGTATTTCAGGCGTGGCCGAAGCCGTTGCCGGTGGTCGCCTTGAAACCGACGACAAGGAGCGCGCTCTTTTCAATGCCGCTGAAAAGCGCGGTGACGAATTCAGTACCCTTGCGGCGGGTATGCGGCGCATGGTGCAAAGCATCAGACACCTTTTGAGCGAAAGTGAACATAAAACACAGGCCGCGCAGCATGCTACGGAAGAGGCGGAAAAAGCCACAGCAAAAGCCGAAGAAGCTGCGCGTCAGGCCGAGAGCGCCAAGCGCGAGGGCATGCTGACGGCAGCGGGGCAACTGGAAGAAGTGGTGAGCATTATTTCCGCCGCTTCCACAGAGCTTTCCGCGCAGATCGAGCAGTCGGACAAGAGCGCCGTGGAATCCGCACAGCGTCTGGCCGAGGCCGCCACTGCCATGAATGAAATGAACGCCACCGTGCAGGAAGTTGCCCGTAATGCCTCCGCGGCTTCGGCAGTGTCTGCGGAAACGCGGGCCAATGCTGAAAGCGGTGCGAATATTGTGGAAAACGCCTTGCAGAGCATAGGGCAGGTGCACAAGGTTTCGCTGGCGCTCAAGGGCGACATGACCACGCTGAACCAGCATGCCCAGGCAATTACCCAGATCATGAACGTGATTTCGGACATTGCCGACCAGACCAACCTGCTGGCGCTCAATGCCGCCATTGAGGCCGCCCGTGCGGGCGAGGCCGGGCGCGGTTTTGCCGTGGTGGCTGATGAAGTGCGCAAGCTGGCAGAAAAAACCATGGCCTCCACCAATGACGTGGGCAATGCCATTTCTGCCATCCAGGGCAGCGCAGGGCAGAGTGTTGCCGCCATGGACAAAGCGCTGGCAGAGGTGGAAAAGGCCACCGAGCTTGCAAAGCAGTCCGGCGAAGCATTGCAGGGAATTGTGACCAAGGTCGAGGAATCGGCAGATCAGGTGAGCGCCATTGCCACGGCCAGCGAACAGCAGTCCGCAACCAGCGACGAGATCAACCAGTCCATTGTCAGCGTCAACGAAATGTCCAGCCAGACGGCGCAGGCCATGGGCGAGGCTTCGCGGGCCGTGAGCGAGCTTGCCCGCCAGGCCGAGCGCATGAGCGAACTTATCAGCGAGATGAAGCGCGGCTAGTTCTGCATTTAGCTCAATGGCAAGCAGCCCCGGAATGCGTATTCCGGGGCTGCTTGCGTTGAACTGTAGGGCCGTTGGTTTATCAGTGCATGCTCGGCGCCAGAAAATACTGCCATACCAGGGTCAGCAGCAAGAGGCTGAGCGAAATGGTCAAAAAGCGGCGCACAGCCGCAGGTCCCACGCGAATAGCCAGACGGCTTCCCATCCAGTTGCCGAGGCAGCAGGCCGCAGCCATTGGCAGTGCCAGACTCCACACCACCACGCCGTTGACGATGAAAACCACGGCTCCGGCAAAGTTTGAGGCAAGGTTGAGCACCTTGGAGGTGGCGGAGGCTTCCATCAGCCCCATGCGCAGAATCCAGTGAAAGGCCAGGATAAGAAAGCTCCCGGTGCCGGGGCCAAAAAATCCATCATAGCCGCCAATAAGCAGGCATACAAGGGCTACGGGAATCCAGAAGCGGGGGCCGGAGTGCGGCAGAGGCGTCTGTTTGTGTTCTTTCTTGGGCAACAGGGTTGCGCACATGCCTATGGGCAACAGGGCCACCAGCACCTTGCCAAGAACTGCGGCGTCCAGCAGCAGGGCAAGCCGTGACCCGGCCCACGAACCAACCAGCGAGAAAATAATGCCCGCCAGGGCCACCCGCCACAATACCAGATTACTGCGGGCAAAGTTGCCAAGGGCAACCGTGGTGCCAAGGCAGGCGCTGACCTTGTTGACGCCCAGGGACTGGTGCGGCGGTACGCCGGAAAGCAGCAGGGCGGGCATGGTAATAAGCCCGCCTCCGCCAGCGATGGAATCAATAAATCCGCCGCCGAATGCCGCGGCTATGCCAACGGCGTAAGTAACCAGACTGAAATCCAACACGTTGCCTACCACTCCTTAAAGATAATCCACGCTGCCAGCACTATAAGTGCAAAACCCACAAGGTGGTTCCAACGCAACGGCTCGTGCAGCCAAAAAGCGGAAAAGCCCATGAAAACAGTCAGGGAGATGACTTCCTGAATGGTTTTCAGTTCTGCCGCCGAAAAATATCCGTAGCCTATCCTGTTGGCGGGCACTTGCAAAACGTATTCAAAAAAGGCGATGGCCCAGCTTGTGATGATAACCAGCGGCAGGGCTGTGCTTCTGTAGCGCAGGTGCCCGTACCAGGCAAAGGTCATGAAAAGATTGGAACAGAACAGCAGGCCCACGGTGCTGACGGGAATTGGTATCTGCATGGAAAATCCATCGGGCGGTCGCAAGAACAAATGCCTGGCAGGCCGGAAGAAGTTGAACTGAGCGTCAAATCTCATATCTGCTGCAACCTGGCGCGTCAACAGCCTGCAACGGGGCTCCGGGGCATTGCCGAGCGCCTTGTTTGCGGGGGCAACGCTGAAAGGTTATGCTGCGTAAGCGGCAGATTTTGCGTCGCGCAAGCAATGGAGGAACACTGTATGGCGGCACGCTCACCGCGCGCTAAGAATGCCGAAAACGGTAGCTTCTTGAATCCGGGTATGTCATCCGTTTCTGCTGGCCCGCACACCCACACCACAGTGGAGGCTTCTCCTGACAGGGTGACATGGCCGCTGTTCTGGAAAGCGGCCTTGCTTGTGATCGTTATTTGGGCAGCATCAGCCCTGCTGCTCTACTGGTCAGTGGAAGACTTCAGCAAGTCCGGCACCTTTGGCGATTCCTTCGGGGTGCTTAACACGCTGTTTTCAGGGCTTGCATTTGCGGGCATCATTGTTTCCATAAAAATGCAGAATGATGAAGTGCGCGAGCAGCGCAAAGAGCTGCAAAAGCAGAAAAAGGCTGCGCAGCTCTATCACCGGGAGCGCATGTTTCTGCTGCTCATGGACGAATTTAAAAAATCGCGTGAGCACCGTTTCAGCATAGCAGACGTGCGGATGGTGGTGCGTGAATGTTTGAACGATGTAACCGCCTTAAACGCCCGTAGCGCCGAGGCCGGAGCGGCTCTTGCGCGCGAGGTGGAAGGCGTGCTTGCGGGCGCGCATGCGGAAACGCCCCTGTTGCAGGTTTTTGGCCGCAGAGTGTTTCGGCACGAGCGCTGCGAGGTATTTATCAAGACCTTCCGGCAGGCGGCTGAAAGCGCCAGAAAGATTGATCCGTCCAACAAGGCGGAATATTACGATATTGTCTGTAACAGTATGTCTGATGCGGAGGAGGCCCTGCTGTTCATGTGCGCTGTGGCGCGCGACGGGGCACAGGTTCTTAACGACCCGCAGGTCATGAAGCTTCGGGAAAGCTACGAAGAAATCCGGGCGAAACTCTGAACAGCGGCAACTCCCGCTGCCCATATAGCCGCTTGCGGGTGGAATGAGCCGCCCAAACACAAAAACCCCTGACGTACATCAGGGGTTTTTCCGGCGCTCCGTGCCGCCGTGCCCGATCCGGAGAACGGATCAATAGCGGCAGCGGCGCGTGGCTTCCCTCAGGGAATGATTTTCCGGCCCCCGACACCCGCCAGGGGCCGGAAAATCATGTGGGGAGGGGAGTATGTACAGGCTGACTAGGCAGCCATGGTGTCGAAAAGTTCCTTGGCATTGATGTTGGTGGGGTTGGCCCCCAACACCGCTTCAAGGTGCTGCCGGGCTTCTTCGGCGCGGCCCAGATAGATCATGCAGCCAGCCAGAGTGACGCGAACGGCCTCGGCTTCCACGCCGGAGCGCAGGGTGTCTTCCAGGTAGGGCAGCGCGTTTTCAACGCAGCCAAGCTGATAAGATTCGCGCACCAGGCAGTTGAGAGCCACAATGTTTTCCCTGGATTTCTTCAGGGCAGCTGCAAAGTAGTCAAAGGCCTGCTGGTGGTCGCCCTTTTCCATGTACACAAGGCCAATGCCGCACAGGGCCTTGTCGGTTTCTTCCACAGAGGCGGCCTTCTGGTACAGAATCAGAGCCTTGTCCAGGTCAGAGCGCTGCACGGCCACGGTGGCCAGTCCCAGGAAGGGAGCCGCGCTCTGGGAGTTGCTGCCTGCGGCCTTGCGGTAGTATTCCTCGGCCTTGTCAAAGTCACCCATGAAAAGGTAGCACTCGCCCAATTCCTTATTGATTTCGTAATCCAGTTGATTGCTCATGGTATCCTCCCCAACTGAGGCTGGTTTGTGGTCGGGCGCTTTATGCGCCACTGACTTGCTTTTTTACATGCACTGAACGTGCCAATAGTAAAAGAGTGCAATAAATACAGTGTGGTGATTTGCAGTTTGTGCAAAATATACGCCAGGGGGGAAGCTTGGCACCGCTTAAAGCGCCAAAGCCTTGGCGCTCAGGGGTGCCGCACAGGCAGGATTTTCCTGGTTGGGCAATTCTTGCCGCAGTGCTTCACAGGCAGCCAAGGGGGAACAAAAGAAGGCCGAACCTGGAAACGGTTCGGCCTTTAAGGGTGCGAATTGGTGTGCGGATTACTCTGCGCGTCAGGCGGAGCGAAGGCTCTGCGTACCGCCATGCACGTTGATGTGGTGCAGGATGACGCCCAGCACCCCTTCAATGTCAAGGTGGGACGTGTCCACAATCAGCGAATCCTGCGCGGGGCGCAGGGGGGCCACGGCGCGGTTGCGGTCAAGGGCGTCGCGCTGGCGGATCTGTTCGGTCAGGGTGGCGAGGTCCGCCTTCTGCCCGCTGGATTCAAGGTCGTGCAGACGGCGCGAGGCGCGTACCTCAGGCGCTGCATCCAGAAAGAACTTGAAGCGCGCATCGGGAAAAACCACGGTTCCCATGTCGCGCCCTTCGGCCACCAGCGGGTACTGCTCGCCAATGGCGCGCTGGGTGGCGCGCAGAATTTCGCGCACCACAGGCACGGTGGCTATGCGGGCCGCCAGCATGCCCACGGCCTCGGTGCGTACCTCGCCCCGCACGGCCACGCCGTTGCAGAATAGTGTGGACTGCTGCCCAAGGCCCGAAAGGGTGAACGTCCACTCCGCGCAGCGGGTGCGCAGTTCTTCTTCCGGCAATGTTTCCGCCCCGGCGCCCAGCTTGAGCGCCATACAGCGGAACATGGCTCCGGTATCAAGGTAGGAAAGGCCAAGCCCTTCGGCCACACGCCGGGCCAGCGTGGTTTTGCCCACACCTGCCGGGCCGTCAAGCGTCACCACAGGAAGCCGCGCACTCATGCCTCTTCCCCTTTGCGGGCAATAATATCTGCCATGGCGGAAAGGAATGCGAGGTTTTCCTGCTGGTTGCCAATGCTGACGCGCAGCAGATCCGGCAAGCTGTAGCTCTTGAGCGGGCGGATGATGATGCCGCGCGCGAGCAGGGTTTCAAAGCATTCGGCAGCGGTGGGCGCGCCCTCGGGCATGCCGAACATCAAAAAGTTCGCTTCGCTGGGCCACACCTTGCAGCCCAGAGCGGTCAGGCCCGCAAACAGTTCTTTACGGCCTGTGCGCACGGCATCCTGCGTGGCGTTGTAAAAAGTATCATCAGCCAGTGCCGCCAGAGCCGCTTCTTCTGCCAGAATGTTGACAGAGAAGGGCAGGCGAGCGCGCCAGACAAAATCCGCCAGATGGTCAGGCAAAATACCGTAGCCCACGCGCATGCCCGCAAGCCCGAAGCTTTTGGAAAACGTACGCATGAAGGCCGTGTTATGGGGCATGATGCCGCTCGCCAGCAGGGATGCGGCTTTTTCATCCTCGGCAAAATCCACGTAGGCTTCGTCCACCACCAGTAGACAGTCGGGGGCTTTCTGCGCCAGATCGCGCGCAAGGGCCTCCACCGCAGCACGCGGGGGGCAAAAGCCAGAGGGATTGTCCGGCGTGGTCACAAAAACAATGCGCGTGTTGGCGTCCACCAGTTCCAGCAGGGCGGCAAAGTTGAAGGAAAAGTCTTCCTCAAGGGGCTGCCGCCGGATTTCTACGCCGCAAATACGCCCCTGAATGGGGTAAATGCTGAAACATGGGTTGAAGCACACAATGTTGTGCGCGCCGGGGATCGCCAGAATACGGATAAGCAGGTCAATTATTTCGTCCGAACCGTTGCCCACAACCACGCGGTGCTCGTCAACGCCGTGTCGCTGGCCCAGTGCCTTTGCCAGCCGAGGATTGCCGCCTTGCGGATAGCGGAAGGCTCCGGACGCGTGGCGTTCCACAGCTTCGCGGGCCAGAGGGGGCATGCCCAGCGGGTTTTCGTTGCTGGCCATCTTGATAACCTGGGGCAGGTTGTACTTATCCTGGATTTCGGCAATGGAAAGACCGGGAACATAGGCCTTGAGGGCCATAATTTCCTGGCGCACACTGATCTCGGACATGGTTACTCCACCGGTATCGCCCGCAAGGGCGAAGATTCATGGCTGCGCATGGGCGCAAGGCGTTTTGCGGCGTTTGTCAGTATGTTTCAGCCAGCAAACCATCGCAATGCGACAGCTTGCTGGCTGAAAAAGTTGGAAAGCTTGTCTTTCTTTATGGCTCTGGTACTGGCGCAACTGCCCGCGTGCCTGCAGGAAGGGCCAGATCCGCCTGTTATTCGCCTGCTTCCGTGGGGCGCACGGTCAGCACGGGCATGTCGGCGTTCTTGACCACCTTTTCCGCCACAGAGCCGAAAAGAATACGGTCAATGCCCTTGCGGCCATGGGTGCCCATAACGATAAGGTCGGCCTTTTCTTCACGGGCGCGGTTGAGGATTTCTTCGGCAGCATAGCCGATGAGCACCTGTCCCTTAGCTTCAACACCCACGAAATTTTCGGCCACAAACGATTCCATGGACTTTTCAGCGCCGGTCACAATCTCGCCGACAAAATTTTCAATGGTGTTGGGTGGCACATGAAAGCCCACGTACTGGCTCAGCGAGGGGGCAGTGTATACAACAAGCACGCTCGCATTGAGCCCCTTGGCAAGAAGCACCGCGTATTCGGCAACTTCCTTGCTGTGTTCGGAAAGGTCTACCGCGCAAAGAATCTTCTTGATATCCTTCATGGCAAACTCCTGTTCCCCCCGGTAGGCAGATTGATTAACGGGCTGGCTGAATATGGCCGACCAAGAGGGGGTTGGTTTGGGGTCGCAGCCTTTATCCTTTGCCTTCATCTGTAATAAATGGTAGTTTTTTTCGGCACAATAGACAAGACATTTCGCCTAACGCCGCCAAGGGGCAGGGAAATTTTTTCCCCATTGCTTCTGCCAGCCTGTGAAAAATCAGCCTGTTATGGAAGTGAGCCTTTGTGGCAGGATTTTTGCATTTTTTCTGCAACGGCAGTACGCCAACCCTGGAGGCGACATGAAAGTTACCAACGATCAACTTGAGGCGCTGTTACGCCAGCAGAGCCAGACCCCGGGCACAACCCGAGCGCAGACGGCGCAGGGCGGCTTTGAGGCGGCTTTGAGCGAACAGATGGGCCTTGAAAATGCCGTTGCATCTTCTGCGTTTCCCACAGCGGCGGCGGGGCAGACTTCGCAGGCATCCATGATCAGTCAGATGCTGCTTGGCTCCACCCAGTCCGAATCGGTAGATGTGGACGAAGACGTTATCCAGAGCGCCTTCTCTCAGGCTTCCGGCACGCTGGACATGTGGGATTCGTACGTTAACGCCCTGGGCTCTTCGGGCCAGAATGGTTCCTTGCGCGAAGCCTATTCCCTGTTGCAGGGGATAGACGGGCAGGTTTCCGCCCTCAAGAACAGCACGGCCTCTGTACGCGGCCAGAATGCTGGGCTTGATTCTCTGGTCAACGAGCTTGACGTGATGACAACGACAGAAAAGATCAAGTTCAACAGGGGCGACTATACCGCATAGCCGCCCGGACAGAAAAACCGCCGTGAGATCAGGGTTTCACGGCGGTTTTTGTTTGTGATCAGGCCGTCTGCTCCCATGAGCGGGCGGCTTTTTTGCGCATGGCGGTCAGGGTGGCTTATGCTGCGGCACAAACGCACAAGCCTCCGGAATCATACGGTTCCGGAGGCTTGCTTTATGGATGTTCGTTGCCCTTGACTGGGCTGGCGGTGCGTTGTTGGCAGGTTACTTGTTGCCGGTAGCGCCGGACTGCACGGCATTGCCTGTGGCATTGGTTGCGCCAGTCATGCCAGCCATGCCGGGGCAGTTGCCGGGGCCCATCATGCCGTTACCCATCATGCCATGTCCCATGCCGTGTCCGCCCATGCGGTGTCCCATGCCACGGCCCATGCCGTGGCCAGCCATGAAGGGAATGCCCTTGTCAGACATCTGCTTGAGCATTTCGCCCTTGGCGCTGTACAGCTTGGCGTCGATTTCGCGCAGATCCTTCTGGGCGGCCTTGACGCGGGCATCGTCGGGCTTGGCGCCAGCGGCGGCAAGATTGTTCAGTTCAGCCATCTTGGAAAAGTGCTGCTGCATGGTGGGCTGTGTTTTTTCAACAAAGCCCTGGTGGATCTGCTGCATGGTTTCCATCTGCTCGCTGGACAATCCCATGCCATAGCCCATGCCAGAACCCATGCCGGGGCCCATACCCATACCCATGCCTGTGCCGGGTCCCATACCCGTAGGGCCTTGCCCATCGCCTTGCCGTGCAGAGGCAACGCCCGAAAGGCCGAGGAAAATGGCAAGGGTAAGGGCCGCGCCGCTAATAACGATCTTGGAGGTCTTCATTGTAGTATGTCCTTTTGGTTTGATGGTATTTTCGTGGTAATTATTTGCTCTGGCTGCCGGGAAGCTTAACGTCCATAACCATGACCGTGGCCGTGGGGGCCGTGCGAGGCGGATTGACCACCGCCGCACCAGGTGGAACTGATCTGGGTATCTGCCGTGTTGGCGGCTGAGGCGTTTACCGCAAAAGCCAGCACCAGCGCCAGGGAAGCGAAAACCAGGGTAAGTTTGATAGAGTTCATGAATATTCTCCTTTATCTCGGCCTGTAGAGAGTAAGGCCGCTCAGATGGATTTTTTCAGTTTTTCGTATTCCTCAAGAGTGATTTCTCCAGAGGCAAGCCGTCTTTTGAGAATCGCCATGGAATCTGTGTAATCCATGTTTTTTCTCTGTAACGGGAATATTCTGCTGATAAAAGCGACCGCAAGGGAAATAATCAGTATCATGAATATGAGGTGCGTCATGCCATTTCCCCATCCCATTACGCTTCCTATATCGCAGCCATACATATCAGTATCCTCAATGTGACGTTGCGCCGTCAGTTTGTTATTTGTCTTCTGATTGGTGCTGCGTATTTCAGCGCCGTTTGATGATGTATACGCAAAGGCCGTGCCAACATGAGCTAAATATTATAACTTACTAAATTTATTGTATTAAATAAGGATGATGAAGAATGAGCGCTCTCTCGTCATCTTGGTGTTGTCCATTTTTTACTCAGTTAGCTGGACAGCTATCCAATTTTTACCAGGGGGCTTGCGCGGTGAGTAAAAAATACATACTTTTGATACTGCGCCGTTGAGGAAACACTCATGATCCGTTTTCGCTCATCTTTCTCCCAGCGCTTGTCGCGCATGGGCCTTTCACCCTGGATGCTGATTGGGGCAGCCCTTATTCTCGGCCTGACTCTGGTGGGGCTTTCCGTTCGCAGCAATCAACGCGAACGGGCCTTTATGGTGCACAACCTTACGGACAGGGCCGAGGCGCTCATTTGGGCACTTGAAGCCGGAACCCGCACGGGCCTGCGCCTCAGCCCCGGCGCTGTGCTCGGCCTGCGTCCGCTGCTCAGTGAAACCGCCCGACAGCCCGGCATTCTCTATATGGCCGTGACCGACACCAGCGGGGCCATACTAGCCCAGAGCGGCGACAGTTCGCCAATCCCCGGTGTGCCGGATGACGCCGCGCCGGAATTTGTCCCTACCCCCATGCTGGTGCAGCCACAGGATATCCCCAACCTTGCCCAAGTTTCAGACCGGCCCATGTGGAGAGTAAGGACGGTGGATGGAAAGGAAGTTTTTGAGGTTTTTCGTGTGTTTGCGCCCCTGAGCCGTTCACATGGGCAACAGCACATGGGCGGGCAACAACATATGGGTGGCGGGCATGGCCCCCACGGCATGGGCATGATGGGCCGGATGATGGGGATTGATGGCCCTGAGAGTGCTGGCGGCCCGTATGATCTCGATGTGTTTGGCAATCCGCCGCCGCCCCCTTCCGTACGGGGAGGGTTTGGTGCCCGCCCCGGCCCTGAGGCCCCCCGGCAGGTGGTGGGTGTGGCCTTGGTGGGCTTTGACGCGCGCCCCTTTGAGGATGCTCTGGCGCAGGACGCGCGCAATAACCTGCTTTCTGCCGCACTGGCTGCCGCCTTGGGGCTGGCCGCCTTTGTCTCCCTGTTCTGGATGCACAACAACCGGCGCTGGCGGCGTATTGTGCGCGATCAGCAAGTAATGGCCGCAGAGGTCGTGGCTAACCTCCCCCTGGGACTGGTGATCAGCGACCCGGACGGGCGCATTGCCATGATCAACGACACGGCTTTGACCATGTTTGGCAAACAGCGCGCAGAGATATTTCCTTCTGGCGCGGCGGCCTCGCAAGGCGGCCCAGACAAGCCCGGCAGACCCACACGGGCAAGGCGGCTGAACAGTCTACCCGGCCTGGAATGGGAAGCCCTGGCCGGCAAACTGGTTAAGGGATCGCGCATTCTGGAGCAGGAAACGACACTCGCCGTGCCGGGGATCAAAACGCTGACCATCAGCCTTGGCGGCGCGGCCATGCGCAATGAGGACGGCGCTTTTTTGGGCAATGTATTTGTGTTGCGCGACATTACGGAAATGAAGCGCCTTCAGACTGACGCCCAGCGCAATGACCGGCTTGCGGCCCTTGGGCATCTGGCGGCGGGTGTGGCGCACGAAATCCGCAATCCTTTGAGCACCATCAAGGGCGTGGCCCTGTATATCGCCAAGCGCATGCCTCTGGGCGGGCGCGAGGAAGAAGCCGCCCAACGCATGATTGACGAAGTGGAACGGCTGGACCGCGTGGTTTCCGAGTTGTTGGAATTTGCGCGCCCCGGTTCGTTTGAAACAGTGCAGGCTGACTTGGGCGAGGTCATCGGGCGGGCGCTGCGGCTTGCCGAGGCCGACCTCAAGGCCAAGAGCATTGCCGTGGTTTTTGAAATGGATCCGGGTTTCCCGCTGGTACGCATCAGCATGGAGCGGCTTACTCAGGCCCTGCTGAATCTTTTTCTCAACGCGGTTCAGGCCATGGATCACGGCGGCACCCTGCGTGTGAGTACGCGCGCGCTGCCCGAGGGCATGTTCAGCATCACCGTGGCCGACACGGGGCCGGGCATCCCGGCAGAGATTCAGGCCTCCATCTTTACGCCCTATTTTACCACCAAATCATCGGGAACTGGCCTTGGCCTTGCCATTGTCTATCAGATTGCCGAGGGGCACGGCGGGCGCGTCAGCGTTGGCAACGCGCCGGGGCATGGGGCGGAATTTACGCTCACCCTGCCTGTAAACGGCAAAAACTAGGGGCGTTCCGTACTGTTGCGTCATGCCCGTACGCAGGCGAAACCGCATACCGATCTGTGCAAGGATAGTGTTATGACTGCAAATCCCGCCATGCAGCTGTTGGTGGTGGATGACGACCACAACCACCGCGAAATGCTGCGCGCCCTGCTTGAAGAGTGGGGCTACGCGCCCACCGGGGCCTCCAGCGGCGAGGAAGCCCTGGAACTGTGCCGTGAACGTCCTTTTGACCTGATTCTCATGGATGTGCGCATGGGGGGCATGAGCGGCATAGAAGCCACACGGGCCGTCAAGGCTTACAATCCTGCAATTCCCATTTTGATCATGACGGCCTACTCGGACGTTTCCAGCGCCGTGGAGGCGCTCAAGGCCGGGGCGTACGACTACCTCACCAAGCCGCTGGCCTTTGACGCGCTCAAGCTTGCCCTTGAGCGCGCTCTGGATCATGCCAGCCTGCGGCATGAGGTGCGGACTCTGCGCCACGAGCTTGCGGCAGGTCTGGACGCCCGCAACGTCATAGGGCAGAGCCAGGCCATGCGGCAGGTGCTGGATCTTGTTTCGGCCATTGCGCCCTCTGAGGCCACAGTGCTTGTGACGGGCGAATCCGGCACCGGCAAGGAGGTGGTGGCCAAGCTCATCCACGCCAACAGCAACCGCCGCTCTGGCCCCTATGTGGCCGTGAACTGCGCGGCCCTGACGGAAACCCTGCTGGAATCGGAGCTTTTCGGCCACGAAAAGGGCGCGTTCACGGGGGCGGAAAAGCGCCGCGAGGGGCGGTTTCTGGCAGCGGACAAAGGCACGATCTTTCTGGACGAGATTGGCGATATCCCGCTTTCCATGCAGGTAAAGCTGTTGCGCGTCATTCAGGAGCGCGAGTTGCAGCGCGTGGGCGGTGATCAGACCGTGCGGGTGGATGTTCGTATTCTGGCGGCCACCAACAAGGATCTGGCGTGCGAGGTGGAAGGAGGGCGTTTCCGGCAGGATCTGTATTACCGGCTTAACGTGGTGGCCTTGCAGTTGCCGCCGTTGCGCGAGCGCGGTGAGGACATCCCCCTGCTTGCCATGCATTTTATGAAGCTTTTTGCCGAGCGCAATGGCAAGACTGTCAAGGGATTTACGCCTGGGGCCATGGATCGCCTGTTGAAGCACAACTGGCCCGGCAACGTGCGTGAACTGGAAAATGCCGTGGAGCGGGCGGTGGTGCTGCTGGTGGGCGAATATATCAGTGAGCGCGAGCTGCCTCCTACCATTGGTGGGCAGGAGGCGGAGGCCCCGGTGGCGTCGCGGCTGGATTTTGCCAATATGACGCTTGAGGAGATTGAGCGTCTGGCGGTTATGGATACCTTGGCGCAGGTAGGCGGCAACAAGAGCGAGGCTGCGCGGCGTTTGGGGATTAATCGCAAGACGTTGTTGTCAAAGTTGGGGGACGGGAAATAGCGCCGCAACGGTGACGAGGCAGCGGGGGAGTTTGTGGAGGGGAGAGCCTGTCGAGCGCATTTACGCAAACCCGACTTTTTTGGCTTGACAGCGTTAACCTCCTGTTTTTGATGCTCACGTACATGAGTACGCTGCGCTCAAAAACAGGAGTTTTCCTTGTCAGTCCAGAAAAATGCGTATTTTGCAAATTCACTCAACACCAGCCATCGCCTCCGCGTTGCTTCGGCGAGTATAAGGAAGGCGACTCCACGACAATCTCCTGATGGGGAACAGACTTTTCTGACTCGTAATTTATCCGCCTGGTCATGGTTGAAAGGCAATTGGCATCACCACAAGCGGAGTGAAGCTGTCGGTCATGTTCGTGTTGTAATTTGATTTTTTTCAGGTTCGTGATGCCAAAATGTCCTGAGGCAATGGAAAAAGGTACAAAGCCATTTCCTGAAGCAGTTTCCGCATTAATGGTATTGGGCTGAAGCGTATTATTGGTCGAAGCGAAAGCGGACTCTGGCATTAACGCGTCGCGGAGGGAGATCACCTGAGTGAGCGTAGCGAGTGAGGGAAGCTCCCGCAGCAAGAGACGCGTCGCCCTCGCTGTTTTGTGAAAATTGAGAACCCTCTTTGGGGTGCTTCGGGGGGATGCAAGGGGGGCCGAGAAGGGGGCGTAGCCCCATAACCGGCCCCGCCTTGCTGCGCGCCGCACAGGCGTCCTAAACTTCGCCAGAGGGCGGAATCCAGTGCCCGAAGGGCAGCAAAAAGGACTATCATCGGCTAGCCTAGGCGAAACCGCGCCGCGCAGGCATGAAACTCAAAAATCCCCGGTCACGCTACCGTAACCGGGGACTCTCAATTTTCAGCAAGCTAGCGCTTCCGCGCCTCGCTGGAAAGACTGTCCACATACAACCAGAACAGCGTCCCCAGTTGCAGCGGCTTGGGCTGGCCGTCAGGCCCCTTGAGGGGATCGCCGGGAATGCTGGCCATGCAACACCACCAGCCGGGTTGGCTTAATACAAAGGAGAATTCTCCCTTGTTGTTGGTGCGGGCGGCGATATCCTCATGCCATGAGGTCGGCACGGGGCGTTTTTCGGTATTTATGCGCGACATGCGTACAGAAGCGGCGGCAAGGGGCTTGCCGTCCATGAGCACCACGCCGGAAAACATGGCGGGCGCAGTAAGACCAAAGGGGCGGGAAAGCGGAACGATTTCAAAACGCTGGCCTACGGGCAGGCTCCAGCCGCGCTCAACGCCGTACACCGGCAGCGTTGTTTTGACGTAATGCTGCAAAAAGCGTCCGTGCGCGGCATCCCACCATGGGCGGCCTTCAATGATGAACTGGTAGAGGCCGGGCTTGGTCAGGGCAACGTTGGTTCCCCATGCCTTCTGGTTCAGGTAGCGGATTTCTTCCATGTCGCCCAGCAGGTCGCGCCGTTCGGGCTGCGCCACGCCGTCTTTTACCGGTGTGGTGCTGTCGTAACGCAGCACCGCAAACATCTGCGGCATGTCCATGACCAACCCTTCGTACTGGAAGGGGCGCATCATGGTGATAAGTACGTCTACTTCTTCATCTATCTGTGTGTCAGTGGGTGCTGGCGCGGGGGCCGCGGCCTGATCCGGCTTGGCCGGGGCGTCTGCCGGGGCAGCATCGCCGTTGGGTGCGGGTTTGCCTTCAGAAGCGGGTTTGCCTTCGGCAGTGGGTGCAGCGGGGGTTTGTTCCTGCTGTTTGCCAGCGCCATCAGTGGGTTGTTCTGCCTTGCCGGGTGCTGTTTTGGCGTCCTGCTGGCGTTTTTCGTCTTTTTTATCCTCGCGCTTGGCGGGGGCGTCCTGCTTTGGCCGGGGGGCGGGTGCTTCAATGCTGGGCTGGCTGGGCACCAGCAGGGTCACCTGCGCCTGCGCGGATGGCGCAAAAAAAAGGAAGGACAAAACAGCCCAACACGCGGCGACAACTGCACTTTTATGTTCAAATAACCCCAGATGACAGGAACGGTGTGCGCTGGGCATGAAATCTCCTGTGCGCCCAAGCCTGCGGTATGCAGAGGGATTGGCTCTGTTTCCGCACGTAGAGGGCGGGGCGCTAGTGTATGTGACCTGTGTATAGCCCAAGAGCATGAGCTTGTCATGTGCTGCGTGCACACTCACCTCGCATGGCTTGGCATATCCGAAATTCCGGCGGCTGTGTTGAGCGGCGTTCTGGCCGCAAAGACCGCATCCACCCGCGCGGCTCCACCTGCGAGAAGGGCGCTGGCTGCTGCGTTCATGGTGCTGCCAGTGGTCATAACATCGTCCACAACCCACACGCGCAGCCCCCTGGCCTCGGGCGAGGCGGCAAAGCTGTGACGCACGTTGCTGCGCCGGTCTCTTGCCCCAAGGCGCGCCTGTTCCTGACCGGGCACGGGGCGGGAAAGCAGCCTTGAAGACAAAGGCAGACCTGACAGGTCATGCAGGGCACGCGCCAGTTCGTGGGCCTGATTGTACCCTCGGCGGCGTAAATGGGCGGCATGCTGCGGTACTGCCACTATGGCATCTGGCCGGGGCAGGCAGGCCACGGATTCAAGCAGAAAATTCCCCAGCAGGGGGGCAAGGTACAGATGCCCGTCAAACTTGAACCGAAGCAGGGTGTGCCGCAGGGATCCCTGATAGAGGCCGTAGAAAGCAGCTCCGCTCCACGGCGGGGGATTTTGAAGGCATGCGCCGCAGATGCTGTTGCCAGCCTGTGGATCAGAAGGCGGGATTCCGCAGCGCGGGCATCTGGGCCCGGCGTATGGGGCGAGCAGGGCGCTGCATTGGGGGCAAAGGAGGGATTCCGGCGCTGGCGCGGCATGGGGGTGCGCCGCAAACGCAGGGGAAAAGGGACGCAGACAGTGCAAACAGCGGTCTTGGTTCAGCCCCAGTGCGTTTTGCATACGGGCCAACACAGAACCCAGCCAGTCATAACGAGCAGGTGGGTGCGGCTGGGGCTTGTTATGTGGCATGGGGTGAACAAGGGGGTACAAAATGGCGCGGTTTACGGTTTGTCCGCATCTTCGGGCAGGGGCTGGGTCAGTTCGTAGCTGGCATTTTCTGTGGCGAGCCTGTGGCCCCAGTCGTGCCCCCAGGCGTGCAGGGCGGCCATTACTGCGGGGCGTTCGTGCAGATCCTTGGTTGATTCAAGCCCGCGCAGCAGTCGGGTTTCCCGAACGGCAGCCCCAAGGGGGGCCAGAGCGTACTTGAGCGAAAGCAGAGAGCCTGAAAACAGCAGATTGCCGCGCCGACGCCCTGCGGTCATGGCTACAAGCACGGGCTTTGCGCGGGAAAGCGGCAGGGGAGCGCGATCCTCACCGCCCTGCATCATCCAGAATCGCTGGGTTCTGTCGATGAGGGCCTTGAAGTGCGCGGGCAGAAAATAGAAATAAATGGGGGAAGAAATCATGACCAGCTGTGCTTCGTTGATCATCTGGAAAATCTCTTCGGCCTGGTCCATCTGGGCGCAGGCATCGTTCTGGCCGGGGAGGGGCCGGTTGGCCAGAATGCATTTGTGCGGCGGCCTGGAGCAGCCGCCGCACCCCGTACAGGGCGAATATGCATAGTCGCGCAAGGCTACAGTGCGCGCTTCAATTCCGGCCTCGGCCATACCCTTTGTAAAAAGGTTTGCCACCGAATCAGAAACGCCTCCCACATGAGGACTGCACTGGAGCACAAGCACGTTGTTCATAGCTGAAATTCACCGCAAAAAGGGTTGCTCTTTTTTTCATCGCCAATAGTGGTGGAGGGACCATGCCCAGGGTACACCACGGCGTCTTCCGGCAGTTTGAAAAGTACTTCCGTCACCGAGCGCAGCAGGCCGTTGTGGTCGCCGCCGGGGAAGTCCGTGCGGCCAATGGAGCGGAAAAAAAGCGCATCTCCTGTAAAAACAAGTTTTTCAGTAGGGAAAAACAGCGAAACTCCGCCCGGGGTGTGCCCAGGGGTGGCAAGCACCTCGCATTCCATGCCGCCGAACGAGGTCTTGCCCATAGCTATGGGCTGCGACTGATATGGAGTCACAGTGGGAAAGCCCCACAGACCGCCCTGTGCGGATTCCGTACCCTCCAGGCAATCATCATCGGCGCTGATGTAAACAGGCGCTCCTGTGGCCTTCTGCAAGGGCGCCACGCCGTAAACGTGGTCGAAGTGCCGATGGGTAATGCAGATGGCAGCCAGTTTCAGACCGTGCGTAGCCAGATACTCCAGCATGGGCTCCGGGTCGCCGCCCACATCAACCGCAACGGCCTGAGTGCCGCTGTGGATAAGGTAGCTGTTGGTCTGCAAAGGGCCGAGGGGAAACATGGCAACTGACATAAAAGTTCCTTTGGCTTGTCGATATCAGGTGCGCAGTGGTTTGCTGCGCGCAAAATTACCGACTTTGGATATACTATCGTGGATGGTGTTCACAGGCAAGCGCATGGCGCGTTAACAATGCCGCAGCGGCAAAATTTTATCCGCCACGGTGGCCTATATCCTTAAATTTATCCGTACAATGGGGCAAAATCAAGTTGCGGGCATAACTTGGCCTCGGTGGGCAGATCCGGACATGGAACGGGAATGGCAAGGCCTTTCGTTGATGGTCAGGCAGATGATGGTTCCCTGTCTTGAAATTTTCTAGACAACCGGCCTTTGCCACACTACAATTTAAAGATGCAAAAAAACTGCCCGCAGCTCGAACTCGCGCGTGAAGACCTCATGGAAATGGAAGGCCTGTTGTGTGAACAATTGTCTTCATTCCTGTCCTTTTCAGGGCACGCCCTGTATTTTCCCACCAGCCGCGCGCCCGAAGAGCCGCAGTTGCTGTCGCGGGAGCGCAGGCTGCTGCTGCCCTTGCGGCGCGACGACCATCTGCTTGGCGTTGCCATGCTGCACGGCGTCAAGGCGCGCGAGGCCAGGCCCCTTTTGCCCTTTCTGCCTGCCATAGCGGGCCTTTGCCTGGAGAATCTTGCCAGAGCCAAGGCCATGCGCACGGATTCCGTTACCGGGCTTGCCACAGAAGAGGCCCTGTTTGCGCATATGGAAAATGCCGCAGAGCGTTTGCGGGCCTATCTGGAAGAGCCGGGCGCGGAAGAAAGCGGCCCCGCGCCCCTGCACTGGCTGTGCATGGGGATTGTGCTGCTGCGCCTTGGTAACGGGGATTCTGTGGTGCGGCGCGGCGGGCATGCTTTTGCAGAGAAATATCTCAAGGCCCTGGCAGACGCCTGCCGCGAAGCCCTGCCATCGGATGTTCTGGCCGCGCGTGTGGGCCGCTGGGAGATTGCCTTGCTCTTTCCCGCCAGCGGACGCGGCGCCTGTCACAAGCTGGCCCGCGCAGCCCTGACGCGTATGGAAGCGGTACGCATGCCCTATCCGCTGTTGAAAAAGTCCGTGCGCCCGCGCCTTTGCGCCGGGCATGCGCTGTATCCCCAGGATATGCGCGGTACGGAAATGCACCTTGAAATGCACGATCAGGCCCGCCTGTGCATGGATCGCGCCCGCCTTGCCGCAGATGTGGCCGGGCAGGAGGCTGACGGCGCTCAGGCTGTGGAAAGCCGCATCATGCCCTTTGCGCGCATACTCCAAGAAGGCGGTATGGTGCTGGAATCCCTGCCGCTGGGCCGTGCGCGGCTTAGCCTTGGGCGTCAGGCCAAGGCCCGCGAAGGCATGCGTTTTGCCCTGTGGGGACAGGCAGAAAGCGGTTCGCCCCATTACAAGGGCGAGCTGGTGGTGCTGCACACGCGGGATACGGATTCCGTTGCCGAGGCTCTGCATCTGGTTGACGTTACCTGCCGCCCCGAGGTGGGGGACAGGCTCACTTTGCTGGGTGAAACGCCCGTTTTGAGCCCGGATCTGGACGAACAGGATTTTTCCGCCGCGCGCCCTGCCATTCCAGATGCGGCGGTGGCCGTGCAGGAACAAAACCAGAGGGCTGAATCCGCTGAAGGCGGCAAACACGCCGCTGCCGCGTGTGGTGCTTCCGCATCTGCCGTGTCCCAGTCAGCAGCGTGTGCTGGCGGTTTGTGCGGTCACGGTGATTTTTTGAACCGTTTTGCCGTTGAGGCGGAGCGGCGCAACCGCTTTACGCTTTGCCTGCTGCGGCTGGAGCCGGGCAATTCTGATGCGGGCGAAGCCGCACACCCCGATGCCGTGCCGCTGGAAGGCATGCATGATGCCCCGAGCCGGCAGGGGATTATTGAAACAGCTCTCAGCGTATGGCGCGATGCCCTTGGCAAGGCGCAGAGCCTGCCGCAGCCGATGGCTGGACGCTACGGCAGCAACAGTCTGATATTTTTCCATCCGGATGTGGAAGCGCAAGCCCTTGTGTCTCTGTACGAGGGCGTGTGCGGTGCACTGAACAGCCGTGGCATTTCGGCTTCTGTGGGCCTCGCGGGGTATCCCTTCCTTCAGTTCCGCAGGGGGGAAATGCCCGACTGCGCCCTGAAGGCTCTGGAGTATGCCCTGCTGTTGCCAGACCCCAAGGTGGGCGTGTGCAATTCCCTTGCGCTGAACATCAGCGCCGACAGGCGGTACAGCCTAGGCGATGTTTTTGGCGCGGTGGAAGAATACAAACTTGCCCTGCTGGCTGACGAGGCCAATGCCATGGCCTGGAATTCCCTTGGCGTATGTATGGCGGCCCTTGGGCGGCAGCATGAAGCCCGGCGGCATTTTACGGAAGCCCTGCGGCACGGGCCGGATAAAGCTCTTGCCGAACAGATTTACTACAATCTGGGCACGGTCTGTCAGGGGCTTGGTGAAAAGCGCGCAGCAGCCCGGTATTACCGACAGTGCGTCAAGGTTTCGCCCGAGCACCAGTTTGCCCACATCCGTCTTGGGCAACTGTGTGAGCAGGGCGGCAGAAGGGCCGAGGCCCGACGTTTTTATGAAATAGCCGCAGCCCTTGAGGATGCGCGCCCCGGCGCGCCCAGCCTTGCCCGCAGGCATCTTGCGCGTGTGGCTGTGCGCCAGCGCAAGGGGGGCGAGGCCCGCGAACTGCTGCACGAGGCCCTGGTGCGCAATCCGCAGGATGCGGCCTCCATGCTGCTGCTGGCAAATATCTATCTGGACAGCAATGAAGATCCGGCCATGGCGGAACTGCTGGCCCGCAAAAGCGCCGGCCTGCACGATAAGCCCGAGGCCTGGGAAACCCTTGCCCGTGCCCTGCGCAAACTTGGGCGGGAAGAAGAAGCCCGCGTGGCTGAAGCCAAGGCCGTGCTTTCCTAGCTTTCCAGAGGCAGGTTGCAGCGGGACGTGCTGCGGGGAGCCAGCACTCTAAAATTTTTTGTTTCAGATAGTTGCATGCAGTCTTCCGGCGGGTCGCGCCTGTCCGGCAGAGCCTGCTTCACAGATTATAGAACCGCCCCTTGGGGCGGTTTTTTCATGCCCGAAGCAGAGTGCCCGAAACGCAAGCAAGGCCCCCTGTCGCCAGAGGGCCTTGCTGTTATGTCATTTGGGCAAAGTTTGAAGCTACACGTCAAAGAGCATTTCCAGATCTTCACGCGTAAGCGACTTCCAGGTGTCCTGACCGGGAATGATGGCTTCCGCAACGCCGCGTTTGGCTTCCTGCAATTTGAGAATCTTCTCTTCCACCGTATTCTGGCAGATGAGCTTGTAGGAAAAGACCTGACGGGTCTGACCGATACGGTGGGTACGGTCTGTGGCCTGACTTTCCACGGCGGGGTTCCACCACGGGTCATAGTGGATAACGTAGTCGGCGGAGGTCAGGTTGAGGCCCGTGCCGCCAGCCTTGAGCGAGATCAGGAAGATCGGGATTTCAGGCGTATTGTTGAACTTGTCTACCTGATCGAAACGGTCTTTGCTCGCGCCATCGAGGTAGCAGAAGGGAATCTGCGAAAATTCCAGCCACTGCTTGATGATTTGCAGCATCTGCACAAACTGTGAGAAGACCAGCACCTTGTGGCCGCCTTCCACAATTTCCACGATCATGTCCTTGAAGGCATCGAACTTGCCCGAAGGCAGGTTGTTGGAGAAGCCGGGCATGTCGAGCTTGAGCAGGCGCGGGTGGCAGCATATCTGACGCAGCTTGAGCAGGGCATCGAGAATGGACATCTGGCTTTTGGCAAGGCCTTTCTGATCCACGTCTGCCAGCACCTGGGCGCGCAGCTTGCGGGCCAGGGCTGCGTACAGCTCGGCCTGCGCTTCTTCCAGCGCGCAACAGGTGACGCTTTCCACCTTGGGCGGCAGATCCTTGGCCACTTCGGCCTTGGTACGGCGCAGAATGAAGGGGCGCACACGGGTGCGCAGATAGTCCAGCGTTTCAGCGTCGCCATCCTTGATGGGCTTGACGATGCCCCGCTGGAAGGCGTGCTGCGAACCCAGAAAGCCCGGCATGAGGAACTCGAACAGCGACCACAGCTCGAAAAGATTGTTTTCGATGGGCGTACCCGAGAGGCACAGGCGCATGCGGGCATTGATGCGGCGCACGGCGCGGGCTGTGATGGTGTTGGGATTCTTGATGTTCTGGGCTTCGTCAAGAATAACGGTGTTGAACTCGTATTTTTCCATCTCCTCCAGATCGCGCCGGAGCAGTGCGTAGGTGGTGATGATGAGATCCGAGCTGGAAATATGCTTGAACATGCCCTCGCGGCGGGTGCCATAGATGGTCAGCCGTTTGAGGCCGGGAACGAACTTTTCCGCTTCGCGCTCCCAGTTGGGCAGCACCGAGGTGGGCACCACAATAAGGTTTGGCCCGTCATGGTGCACGTCAATCATGTGCTGGATAAAGGCCAGGGTCTGCACGGTTTTGCCAAGGCCCATTTCGTCGGCAAGAATGCCGCCGAACCCGTATTCCGAAAGGAAGTTGAGGTACGAAAGGCCTTGCACCTGATAGCTGCGCAGGTTGGCATTGAGCCCCTTGGGCGGCGCGATGGGCCGCACCTCGCGGAACGAGCGGATTTTTTCGCGCAGGCTGTTCCAGAAGGAATCTGTGGCGGCACCGGGCAGGTCTTCCAGCAGGCTGTCGAGCACAGGGGCTTCAAACTGCTTGAATTTCTGCTGCGGGGGCTTTGAAGGGTCGAGTCCCAGGGCCGTGAGCTTGTGGGAGAGCTTTTCAAGCCACGCTTCGGGCAGGCTGGTATAGGAGCCGTCTTTCAACTGCACATAGCGCTTGCCTCGGGTCCAGGCCTTCCAGATCTTTTCCAGGGGCAGGCTCTGACCTTCGTATTCCACGTTGATGTCCAGCGAGAACCATTTTTCCTTTTCATTGCTGACCACCTGCGCCGTGATGTTGGAAGAAGCCGTGCGCACCTTGTAGCGCGAGAGGGCCTTTTCGCCGTAGACGCGGTAGTTTTCAATCAGCTTGGGGTACGAGTCGAGCAGGAAGGCAATGGCTTCTTCCGGCTCAAGGAACCACAGTTTGCTTGAGCGGGCCTGAAAGTCCATGCCGCTCAGTTCGTTCATCAACTGGGCTTCCTCGTCCTGATGGCGGCGCACCAGATAGGTCTGCCCTTCATAGGCGTAGCTGCCGGTCTGGAAGTCGGGGTTGGGCCCGTTGAGCGTAAATTCGCCGTGGCGCGTTTCATAGACGTTGTCGATTTCCAGCGTCAGCAGGCTGCCTTCTTCATCAAGGAAGAGCTTGGGATTATAGGTGGCAGGCTGGAATACCGGTTCCATGAGCTTGAGGAACTGCTGCGGTTCGTAGAGTTCCGAGGCTGGCAGTCGCGTCCACACGCGGTCGAGAAATTCGGAAATTTCTTCGTGCGGCACAACCGGGCGTTCGTAAATAAGGTTGCGCACCAGCGAAGGATAGAGGCCCGTCTGCACCGGATAGAAATTGTGCTGGTAGCAGACCCAGAGGGGCATTTGCCCGTGAAAGGTGATGGGCGCGTCTTCCGGCGCGGTGCTCTCGGTCGGGTTGCGGTCACTGGGATTGCTGCGCCCCGCGCGGATGGGCAGCGGGGGGCGCCCCTCGCGCTTGAGCAGCACTTCAAAGCGAAAGCCCGAGTCGTCCAGAATGGGCTTGAGCTTGAGCGCAAAAGGCGTGCTCTCAATGCGGCAGGGTTTGTCAGTGTCCTTCCACAGCAGATAATATTCCTTGCGCACAGACCAGAAAAACCATGAGGTAAGGCCCTGGGGGATTTCAACCCGGTGGCCGTAATAGTCGAGGTGCTGGCCGATCTGGCGGGCCACATGCGGCAACTGGGGTGAAAATTCGCACCAGTCGGGGTTCTGGATGATCTGATCCAGCGTTACCTCGTTGTGCACGCTGGAAAGCCCGGATTTGTTCTGCCGCCCACGGAAAAAGGAAACCAGCAGACGGCCCTGTTCCGGTTCAAAGCGGAATATGAGATAGTGGCGGCCTGGTTCCGGTTCCATGTCGGTAGAAAAAAAGTTGCGGAAGCTCTGTTTCCAGTCGGTGCTGGGGGGTGGGGTTTCTTCCGGGTCGCCCTGTTCCTTGCGCAGCTCTTCAACAAGGCGCAATGCAAGAGCGGCCACATGGCGGCAGATGCCTGAGAACGCATCAGAGCAGTTGCACTGGTGGTGGGTGCTGCGGTCCGTAATGGTGAGGGTCAGGCTCGGCGTGAAGACCTGCAGGTCTTCGCCCTGGATGACGCCTTGGACTTCCCAGGTTTCGCCCTCCTGGATATTTATTTTTTGCACCTCACCTTCGGACAGGATATAGTAGGCGGCGTCGCGGATGTATTCCGGCACACTATCGTGCAGGAAAGTCTGGCACATTTCGCGAACGACGCTCTGTTCAGATCGACTCATGGGTTCCCCAAAAATACTCCGTTGAAATTTCTGGAAAATTCCAGAAACGGAGCGATGTTATGACGTTTGCGATAAATAGCACAGGTTGGGGGGCGAAAGCAATATGAAGTGTGACTTTTATGAAAAAAATAAATTTTGAGCGCGCAATCAATATGTTGGAATCAATATCGGCCCAACGGGCCCCCCGATTTTACGGGAAAAAGTGGATTCGTTGGGTCACAATTTCATGTGCTTTACTGTGCATTTGTGCATCATCGGCTTTTTGCGCCGATTCTGCGGGTGATCTGCCGGAAGAAACCGGCCTTGCCCCCTCGGGTGCGGCAGTCAGCCCGGCTGGCCCCCCGGCTTCGGGCGGCAGCATATTTTTTGGCACCATTGGCGAGGCTTCAAATCTTATTCCCTACCTCACATCAGACTCCGCCTCGCATGAGGTGGCAGACCTTATCTACACGGCGCCACTGCGTTACAACAAGGATTTGCAGCCTGAGCCATGGGCCGCGGAATCGTGGAGCATGGAAGACGGCGGCAAACGCATGCGTTTTACCCTGCGCAAGGGCATACTGTGGGAGGACGGGCAGGAACTGACCGCCGAAGACGTGGCCTTTACCTGCAAGCTGGCGGCAGACCCTGCCACCGGCAGCCCTTACGCCGAGGATTTTTTGCGTATCAAGGAGCTGCGGGTCATTGACCGCTATACGTTTGAAGTGCGCTATGACCAGTTTTTTGCGCGGGCGGTATCCACCTGGATGAACCCCATTTTGCCAAAACATATTCTGGAAGGGCAAAACATCCGTTCCACGCCTTTTGCGCGCAAGCCCATGGGGGCCGGGCCGTATCGGCTCAAGTCGTGGGAGCCGGGGAGCCGCATAGTGCTGGAGGCATCGCCCACCTATTTTGCGGGCAAGCCGCGCATTGACGAAGTGGTGTACAGGATCATTCCCGACAACGCTACCATGTTTATGGAAACCCGGGCGGGCAGGCTGGACGTGATGGATCTTTCGCCCCTGCAATACCTGCGGCAGACCTCCGGCCCGGAATGGCAGAGCAGATTCCATAAATTCCGCTACATTGCCTCTGTGTATATTTTCCTCGGCTTTAATCTGGAGCATCCGTTTTTCAAGGATGTTCGGGTGCGGCGGGCCATTTCCATGGCAATCGACCGCGAGGGCATCATCAAGGGCGTTTTGCTGGGGCAGGGGGCTCCGGCTTTTGGGCCGTTCAAGCCCGGCTCGTGGCCGTACCATCCCGGCCTCAAGCCTATGCCCAGAAACATTGCCGCCGCCCGCGCCCTGCTGGCCGAGGCGGGCTTTGCCGATCATGACGGCGATGGCCGGCTTGACCGCGGCGGCCAGCCGCTGGCTTTTACCATTCTGACCAATCAGGGCAACGAGCAGCGCATTCTTGCGGCTACCGTCATGCAGTCGCAACTGCGCGAGGTGGGTATTGACGTGCGCATCCGCACCGTGGAGTGGGCGGCCTTTATCCGCGAATTTGTCAACAAGGGGCGGTTTGACGCCGTGCTGCTGGGCTGGACAATACCGCAGGATCCGGACCTGTTTTCTGTATGGCATTCATCCCAGACCTTTGAGGGCGGTCTGAATTTTACCCACTACCGCAATCCCGAGGTGGACAAGCTGCTTGAAGAAGCGCAATCCACGCCCGATCAGAAAAAGCGCGCAGAACTGTACTATCGCATTCAGGAAATATTTGATGCGGAGCAGCCCTACTGCTTTTTGTTTGTGCCCTATGCCCTGCCTGTGGTGCAGCGGCGGTTTCAGGGCATAGAACCCGCGCTGGCGGGCATAATGTATAATTTTGAAAAGTGGTGGATTCCCAAAGCGTTGCAGTATACGCAGATGCAGCCCTAAGCGCTCGCACCGGGCACAGGGCAGCTTTTTTGCCCTTGCCTGCTGGCCTGCAGGCGCATATTCAGACCACGCGGATTTGAACAGGCCCTGGCTGGTTGTCCAGCCGGGGCCGCTGTGTTTGCGCGCTTTGGCCTACAATTCGGCTGCCCTCGGCGTTGACAAGGCCGCTTTAGTCGGAACATAGTTCCAGAACTGGTTGAAGATATTTTTTTACGCTGTGGGTGGACGTTACGCATGATTCGTATTCAGGAAATTCTCGATAAGGTTTCGGCTGGCAACCCGAACGCGGATCTGGAGCTGATCCAGAAGGCGTATGTGTTTGCCGCCACTGCCCATGCGGGGCAAACCCGCCTTTCGGGCGAGCCGTACCTTTCCCACCCCCTGGCGGTTGCCAGCATTCTGGCGGGCATGGGTTTTGACGAACCCACCATTGCCGCTGGCCTGCTGCACGACACGGTAGAAGACACCAAGGCCACCATTGAAGAGCTGGACGAAAATTTTGGCGAAGAAGTGGCCGATATCGTCGACGGCGTTACCAAGATCAGCCAGATCACCTTTGAGAACAAGGAAGAAGCCCAGGCGGAGAATATCCGCAAGATGATCCTGGCCATGAGCCACGACATGCGGGTTCTTATGGTCAAACTGGCCGACCGCCTGCACAATATGCGCACGCTGGACTTTCAGAAAAGTCACAAACAGAAGCGTATTGCCCAGGAAACCATGGATATCTACGCGCCCCTGGCCAACCGCCTGGGTTTGTACGTGATGAAGCGCGACCTGGAAGACCTGAGCTTCAAATACATGCGCCCCGACATTTACAACCAGATCGATCACTGGCTGGACAATCATCAGGTTGTGGAAAAGCAGATCATCGGCAAGGTTGTGGGCCTGATTCAGGATCTGCTGGAATCAAACGGCATCACCGGGCAGGTTTACGGGCGCATCAAGCACAAGCACAGCATCTATAAAAAGATGCAGGCCCAGTCCATGACACTGGACGAAATGCACGACATCATGGCCTTTCGCGTGCTGGTGCAGGATATCAAGGACTGTTACGCCACGCTGGGGCTTGTGCATTCCCAGTGGAGGCCCGTGCACGGGCGCTTTAAAGATTACATTTCCATGCCCAAGACCAACGGCTACCAGAGCCTGCACACCACGGTCATCGGGCCTGAAGGCGAGCGTATTGAAATCCAGATACGCACCGAGGAGATGCACAGGCAGGCCGAACACGGCGTTGCCGCCCACTGGCTGTACAAGGAAAAAGGCCGCGTCAACAGTAAAGACCTAGAGCAGTTTGCATGGCTGCGCGAAATTTTTGAGCGCCAGAGTGAAGAAACAGATTCCCGCGAGTTCATGCATTCGCTGAAAATGGATCTGTTCAAGGACGAGGTCTACATCTACACCCCGGCGGGCGATGTTAAGGAACTGCCCGAAGGCGCTACACCGCTGGACTTTGCCTTTGTGATCCACACCAAGGTGGGCCAGCATTGCAGCGGCGCAAAAATCAATGGCCGCCTCATGCCCCTTGGCACGGAGCTGAAAAACGGCGACGTGGTGGAAATCCTCACCGACCCGGCGCGCAATCCCAACCGCGACTGGCTCAAGATTGTTAAAACCGCCAAGGCGCGCAGCCGTATTCAGCACTATCTGCGCACGGAAGAACGCACCCATGCCGTGACTCTTGGTCGCGAACTGCTGGAAAAAGAAGGCCGCAAGGTCAGCCTGAATGTGGGCAAGGCCACCAAGGACGGCCACCTGGCCATTGTGGCCCAGGAAATGAATTTTGACAGCGTGGATGATCTGGTTGCAGCTGTGGGCTATGCCCACACCACGCCGCGCAAGGTGCTCAACAAGCTGTATGCGGTGCTGCACCCCGAGGCCGCCACTGCTGCGGAACCTGCCACCCCCACGGTAAAGGAAAGCAAGGAAGCCGCCTCCCGCAAGGGCGAGGGCGTGGGCATTTCCGGCGTGGACGGCGTGCTCATGCGTTTTGCCAAGTGCTGCAACCCGGTGCCGGGCGATCCCATTATCGGCTACATCAGCCGTGGTCTTGGCATCAGCGTACACCGTGCCGACTGCCCCAATGTTGCCAATATGGAACCGGAGCGCCTTATTTCCGTGCATTGGGACGGCATGGAAGAAAAGCCCTACGCAGCGGGCATATTCATTATCGCCAAGAACGAACAGGGCGTTCTGGCCAAGGTTGCCGAGGTCATGGCGCGCAACGGCGTCAACATTATTGGCCTGAACATGGACAATCAGGTGGATGGACGTGCCAGGCTGCGCATTACCGTTGAAGTGCGCGATGCCACCCAGCTCTACCAGCTTATTGAGGCCATTCGCGTATTGCCGCCCATTTTTGAAGTGGTGCGCGATACTGAGGCCGACGCCACATAATACGCATTTAAACGCGCTGTAAAAAGCCGACTGCTTCTCGCGAGGCAGTCGGCTTTTTTGGCGGCGGGTGGCCACTAGGCGGCATTATTAAAGAAATTGGTTGTATATGGGAACAGCGTTCCCAGTGGCAAATGCCATAGGGGGGCTACAAAGGATTAATATAGAAATGTCAATTTCGATAATTTACACAAAAAATAAATCATTACGCGATAATATTTTTCGAGTGCAAAAATATTGTTTATTTGAAAATATTGTAGATATTAAATAATTTATTTGTGAATTAGTTATTGTTATTTAATAAATTTGCATGGTGTTATTATTCAAAGATGCTGTAATTTATTTTTCAATTATCATTTTTATAATACAAGTTTGATACCTCACTGGCATGCTGCGAAATAAGTAAAATATTGAGTTTCGAAAAATACCCTAAATAAATTTTTTTGTTGTACGTTTTATAGAATATAGTCTAAGCGCATTCGCTATGGTAACCTCTTCAGAGCATCATGGGTAGGATATAACTATGCAAAGAATTACGACAATGCAGAAGATGGCAGGCTTGAGTTTGCTCCTGTGCCTGTTCACGGTGATTATTGGCATGTTTGGCGTCAGCCGCCTGAGCAATCTGGCAACTGACGTTGAGGAACTGAGTTCCATGCACATGAAGGGGCTGGATTTGCTCAGAATGACCAATGTTGAAGTTTTGCGGATTATTCGCGAAGAAAAAAATCTTATCATCAGCACCACCGAAGAAGGTAATCGCACCGTCCTGAATAATCTGCAAAAAGAATATGTGGTGCTGGATAAATACAGCAATGAACTGCCGCACTATTTTATGACCGAGACCGCCCGCAAGCTGCTTGCCGAACTGAACGGCCTGCTCAGTGAATGGCGTACAGAACATAACAAGATTGTTGAACTGGGCAGTACAACAGACCCGGCCATGAATGCAAAGGCGCAGGAACTTTCGTCCACCACCGGGCGGGCTCTGGCGCGAAAGCTGGCTGATCTTTTGCACGATATTGGTGAAAAGAAGCTGGAGTTTGCTCAGGAGCTGAGCCGCAAAAGCATGCAGGAGTACGAACGCGCGCGGATGATAACCATTGTGGGCGTGCTGCTGTCAGTTTTGGTGGGCCTTGGCCTGGGGTATTTTCTTTCGCGCAACATGCTGCGCCAGCTTGGCGACGAGCCGGCCTCACTCTCAGAGCTTGCCTTGCAGATTGCAGGCGGGGATCTGGAGGCAAAGTTTAATCCTGCACGGCCTGAGATCGGCGTTTTTGGCGCAATGAAGCAGATGGTGGGCACCCTCAAGGGTAAAATTGCGGAGGCTGATCAAAAGAGCCAGCAGGCCAAAGAAGAATCCGAGCGCGCCCAGAAGGCCACTGCCGATGCGGAAGAAGCACGTCGCCAGGCCGAGCGCGCCAAGGCCGAGGGCATGCTTCAGGCTGCCCACCAGCTTGAAGGCGTGGTAGAAATCGTAACCTCCGCTTCCGAGGAGCTTTCCGCTCAGGTTGAGCAGTCGAGCCGTGGCGCGGACGAGCAGTCCGCGCGTGTGCGCGAAACCGCAACCGCCATGGAAGAAATGAACGCCACCGTGCTGGAAGTTGCCAGAAACGCGCAACAGGCTGCGGATGTCTCAAGCAATGCCAGAAAGCAGGCCATTGAAGGCTCGCAGATAGTGAATGAGGCTGTAAAGGGCATAAGCACCGTGCACACGCAGTCGCTGGCCCTCAAACAGGATATGGATGCCCTTGGCAAACAGGCTGAGAGCATCGGGCAGGTAATGGGCGTTATTGCCGACATTGCCGATCAGACCAACCTGCTTGCGCTTAACGCCGCCATTGAGGCTGCGCGCGCTGGTGATGCTGGCCGTGGCTTTGCCGTGGTGGCGGACGAAGTGCGCAAACTGGCAGAAAAAACCATGACCGCAACACAGGAAGTGGGCCGAGCCATCAAGGAAATTCAGGAAGGCACAAAGAAAAACATTCAAAGCGTGGAATTCACAGGCGAATCTATTGAAGCCGCCACAAAGCTCTCCGTGCAGTCGGGCGAATCGCTGAAAAATATTCTTGAGTGTGTGCAGCTTGTTAACGATCAGGTGCAGTCAATTGCCACCGCTAGCGAGCAGCAGTCTGCCGCCAGTGAAGAAATCAACCGCTCTGTGGAACAGGTGGCTACAATCTCTGCTGAAACCGCTCAAGCCATGGAGCAGGCTTCCAGCGCAGTCGCCGATCTTGCGCAGCAGTCGCAAACGCTTCAGCATCTGATTGGCGAGATGAAACGCCAGGGCTAGGCACAATTCCATAAATCCAGACCAGTAAAAGGCCGTCCAGTTGGACGGCCTTTTTGTCGTATTTGCATCAAATTCTGCTGGTTATCAGACGAAAGGTTTTTCAAGGTTTCCTTTGGTGGCTATTATTACTTTTCTGCCTGTCCCGGTATTTTTGTGCACGGTGTCCGCATGTGATTGATCTGCAACAGTGCGAATAGTACTGTATTAAAAAAACTGACATGTATTTGCCCGATGGCGGTTAGCCCGCAAAATTTACTTGCAACAAAATGATAATAAAAGGAAAGCCATGAGCGAAAAGGAAATAACGCCTCAAGTGTCTTTGCGGGAAGCATTTCTTTACTGGTTCAAGCTCGGCTTCATCAATTTTGGCGGGCCTGCCGGGCAGATCGCCATGATGCATAAAAATCTGGTGGATGGCAGGGCCTGGATCAGCGAAAAGGTTTTTCTGCGGGCGCTCAATTTCTGCATGCTCTTGCCGGGGCCGGAAGCGCATCAACTGGCCGTGTACATAGGCTGGCGGCTCAACGGCTACTGGGGCGGAACCATTGCCGGGCTGTGCTTTTTGTTCCCCTCGGTTATTCTGATGCTCTTTCTTTCATGGCTGGCAGCCGCCAAGGGGCAGGTTCCCTTTGTGGCCGGGATTTTTCACGGAATCGCTGCCGCCGTTGTGGCCATTGTGATCGAAGCGCTTATCCGGCTTTCAAAAAAATCACTCAAGCACCTCGCACTGTATGCCTTTGCTGGCGGCTCGTTTGTATTGGGGCAGTTTCTGGGTGTATCCTTTCCGGTGATTGTTTTGCTGGCAGGTGTGGCAGGTGTCATTCTTGGCAAATTTCGTCCAGACATTTTTTGCCAGAAAAAGCCGGGAACAAATGAATGCCTGACTGACGCGCCGGAATCTTTCACCAACCTGCCGCCTTTATCCCATCTTTTCAAGGTGGTGGGGATATTCGCGGTGATCTGGATGGCTGTGATTCTGCCCGTTTTTGCATGGCGGAGCATGGGCGACATACTTTCCCAGATACCCATATTCTTTACCAAGGCCACCTTTGTGACCTTTGGCGGCGCGTATGCCGTGATTGCCTACATTGTTGAGCACGCGGTCAATTTGGGCTGGCTTACGGAAACGGAGATGCTGCTGGGTCTTGGCCTTGCGGAAACAACCCCCGGCCCGTTGATCATGGTAACGCAGTTTGTGGGTTTTATCGCCGCATGGAATCAGCCCGGAGGCCTGACGCCCATGACGGCAGGCATTCTGGGCGGGCTGCTCACCACCTTTACCACGTTTTTGCCGAGTTTTATGTTTATATTTGCCGGTGCGCCCTACATCGAGGCCATTACGGCCAACAAAAAACTCAATGCCGCGCTGACGGGAATATCCGCTGCTGTTGTGGGCGTTATCCTCAAAATCGGGGTATTTTTTGCGTGGAACACCTTTTTCCCGGCAACGGGATTTGATACTTTTGCCGTTGGCGTTGCGCTGGTGTCGCTTGTGGCCTTGGTGCGTTTCAAGCTCTCCATGCACGCGCTGGTAGGGTTGAGCGGGCTTGCCGGGCTGATCTGGCAGATGCTCTGATAGCCTTGCTACGATACTTTGGCTGTGCGTTGCTCGTTTCATTGCTGGCATGGGGAGCAGTCATGGCGATGCAGTCTTGCCCGCACAGGATTTTTATCCTTAACGTCTGACACGTGGGGGGACGTATGAACGCAACCATTACGCCGCAGGAACTCCAGGATATGCTGGCCGCCAATACCGCGACTGTTTGCGATGTGCGCAGGCGGGCTGATTATGAGGCTGACCCGCGCACTATCCCCGGTGCTGCGTGGCATGACCCGGAGCAGGTGAATGTGTGGGCGGCGCAGCTGCCCAAGGACAAACCCGTAGCCATCTATTGCGTGCGCGGTGGATCAGTAAGCAAGTCTGTCCAGGCGGCATTGGGGCAGAAAGGTTTTGACGTGCAGTATGTGGAGGGTGGGCTGGCAGCCTGGGATGAAGCCCAGTAGCTGAACGCCGCGTAAAATGGGAGTCCATGCGCAGGCGGCTTTGCATCGCGGTGCGCCGTGCTGCCGCAAAGGAAACGCCGCTTCCCTGCGAAGGGAAGCGGCGAAGCCTGCGCGCCGGGAAGGGAACGGCGCTTACAAAAGGCTGAGAGGCTTAGAAGCTGTACTGGAAGACAACCTGGGCTTTCCAGGCGTCCTGCTTGTCAAAGCTGCCGTTGCCAGCGCCGTTGTTGTAACTGGCCTTTTTCCATGTGTCCTTGTCGATCATGTTGGCAACGTAGCCGAGTTCCAGATTCACACTCAGGTTTTCGTAGGCCTGCCATGTGTTGACGAGGTTGAATTCCAGCAGTCCGTCGTTGGTGGTCAGATAGGGACCGTCGCCGCCGTAGCCAGCCTGCCAGGAGGAGGCATCCTTCATGTATTTGACCATGGAGGTGGCGTTGGTGCCGCCCCAGTAGGCCAGACGGAAAGTGTGGGAGACGTTTTCAATAAAGCTCATGTCTTTCAGCTGTGCGCCGATGCCCCAGGTGCCGGCATAGCTCATGCTCCAGTCGCAACCATTGGCAACCGGGCTCCACGAAAGGTTGCCGTCGCCGACAAAGGAGGTGAAGTTGCCCGCGCCAGCAATGGAGGGCATGCGCTCGGAGCCGTTTTTCACGTTGCCGTCGTCACCGCTGGCGTACCAGCCGAAGATGCCGGGAACGCCCCAGTCCAGCTTGTATTCAACAAGGGCTTTTGCCAGCCAGCCCTGACGCTCGGTGCTGGCGCGCACGCTGTCCACGCCGCGCTTGAGCACATCGTAGTGGCCCATGGCTTCAGAGTAGCCGTAGTTGATGTCGAATTCGATGTTCAGAGGGTCGAACATGGTGATGGCCACCGGCAGACCCGCCCAGAACACGGAGCCGTATTGCTTGTTGGTGCTGGAGGAATTGAGGGGATTCAGGCCGTTGGCGTAGTTGAAGCCGGGGTTGGTGCCGGGAATGGTGAGGCCAAGTTTGCCATCGCTGGTTTCCCAGGGCGAACCGTAGGTTTCGTCATCCAGGCCGCGCAGGGAGTTTTTGCCGCGCATGCCGTACATGGCCCAGGGGGTGACTTCAACACCGTCAAAACTCAGGGGCATGGAGAGCATGAACAGATCAAGGTTGTCGAGGTAGTTGGTTTTTTCCGTGCTGGAATTGCCATTGCCGTCGACGAACGTACCATTAAAGTTGTCGTTGACAGGGCGCGCCCACATAAAGGTGAGGCCCACATTTTCGTTGAACTTGTAGTTGGCGGTCAGGGCTGCAACATCGCAGTCCATAATAGCGGAGCCGCCAGCCACGTTGGGCAGGGCGGCGGCCTGGAGGCCCATGCGCACGCGGGCGTCAGTCTGCGGAATCAGCCAGTCGATGTAGGCGTTTTTAACCTTGACCTGATTGTTCCCGTCAGCGCCGAGAGCTGCGCCATCGCCCGATTTGCCCCAATGCTGGTCGCCAATTTCAAAATACACCGTGCCGGACAGAGCCTCGGAGGCCACGGCGTCCAACTGGAGGCGGATGCGCTGGGAAGCGCCAAACTGGTCTTCGGTATTGGTTTTGGACTTGGCTCCGTCAGTATCTCTGGTGTTTTTGGTGAGGACGCCTTCGCCCACGCCAAAACCAACCAGCCATTCGCCCTTGGCCTTGAAGTCAATGGCCTTGGCCCCCCCGGCCACGCCCATCAGCATACCTGCTGCAAGCAGGGTGACCATGCACACCTTTTTAAAGCGGTTCAGACCATTCCTTTCTCGTGAACTCATTCCTTTCTCCTCGTAAAGGGTTTGCGCAACGGCCGCAGACGCCACGGGCTCTTGCAACGCGCGCGTTATTTTTTCAGAAGACATCCCTGACGGGCTGGCGCTTGGCGTGCAGCCGCCGGGTGATGTCCTTGGCCTAATACGCCCCCATCTGCCGCAAGGGAGGTGGCGATCAGTTTTCCGCGTGGTGGTTCTTGTGGTGGCCGCATTTGCAGTTGGCGCAGTTGCCCTTGCAGACGTGCTTTTTCTTTTGCTCGATGAGAACGCGATTGCCGGTAACGGCCATGTCAAAGCCGCTCTTGCCCTTGAATACGATACGTTCTGTGCTGAGACCGCCCAGCAGGAGCGAGGTCTTGAGGGCGTCAACGGCGGAAGGATGTGGGTTGGCTACGTGGCGCACGTCAATGAAAATGCGTTTGCAGTTGGCCTGATTGCACTGAAGAAGCTCAATAAGCGCAGTGGCCTGGGGAGGATCGAAGCGGGAAGAAACGGAAATGTGGAGGTTGTCGTGGCTGAAACGGTGGCTTAAACCCGTATGATCGGTAAACACCGGCTGCTGATCCATATTTTTATCTCCGCTTTGCTGAATGTGCATGGCGGTACACTGTCACAGGCAGAGCGGCGTGTCAATAAAAATGAAATTACTTTTCAAATTCAAATTATATCATACTGATTTTATTATTAAAAATTGTACAAAAAATTGTATTTTCCCTAACATGCTCAATTGGAAAAGAAAGATTGCCAATCGATTTTAGGCTGCGCATATGATGGCGCAGGGTTGAACTGATGGTTTTGCCAATAAATAGGGGCGGATGCTCCCAAGGAACATCCGCCCGCTGTGCAGAAGGAGGATTTGTCAGCGCTTATGCGGCCTTGATGCTGCCGTCTTGCACATGGAACAGCGCGGCCTGGGGTTCTGCATTGCGCAGCAGCTCCGCCATGTGCGGCTGGCAGGTAAAGTAAAGCAGCTGGTGGGCCTTGCCCTGGCTGCCGCCTGTCAGCTCCACAAAGGCGCGCGCGGTGCGCTCGGCCCTTTGCGGGTCAAAGTTGACCAGCACTTCGTCCATGATCACAGGCAGGGGCGCGGCATGCAGGGCATGATTTTTTATGTAGGCCAGCCGCAGGGCCAGATAGGCCTGTTCGCGCGCGCCCCGGCTCAGATTTTCCGGCGCTATGGGTTCGCCCTGCGCGGGCAGGATGGCAAGGCTGGCGTCTTCCAGCGAGGCGTTGATGCCCCGCCAGCGCTGGCCTGTAATGCGGGTGAAGATGCTTGAAGCAAGGCGGATGACCTCTGGCTGGCGCTCCAGTTCAAAGGTGCGCTTGGCTGTTTCAAGGATGCTGCGGGCAAGAGCCACGCGGCTCCAGGCAAAGGCCATGCGCTCCATGTCTTCCACAAGGGCCGCCTCCTGCTGCAATAGCTGCGAAAGCTCGTCGGTGCGCGAAAGGGCGTCCACCTTGCTGCGCAGTTCCGCCACGCGCTTGACCAGATTTTCTTCCTGCTCCTGAATGCCTGTCAGTTCTTCGCTGATGCTCGCGCTGCGGCGCTCCTGACTTTCCTGATCCTCATGCTCGAAGGAATCGAGAAAGTCCTTCATGGGGGTTTTGTCCGCAGCCAGCCGCAGGGCGTCTTCCAGATCCTGACGGCGCAGGGTGAGTGCGCGCAGCTCTTCGTGAAGTGCGGCCTGACGCAAAAATTCTTCCGCATCGTGCGCGCCCGCCATGGCAAGCAGGGAGCGTTCCGCGCTCCGGGCGCTTTCAAGGGCGGCTTCCGCAGCGCGGGCCTCGTCCTCCATTTCCATCACTTCATTATCAAGGTTGCGGCGGCGGCTCTGCGCCTGCGACATGGCTTCCGCCGCTTCCAGCGCGGCATCAAGGCTGAGCAGCCAGTCGGGGCGGTTGTCCGCATCCTGCTGCGGCGGCAGGCCAAGCTCTGCCAGCAGGGCTTGCAGCGGGTCGCGCAGGGCAGCCAGTTCTGTGCGCCCCTGGTTGAGCTGAGACTGGGCGCGCTGCACAGAAGCCTCGGCAGCGAGACAGTTTTCCATGTATTTCAGGGCTTCCCGCACTGTTTCCGGGTCAAGGTCGGTGCCGAGGCCAAGATCATGCAGACAGGCCGTCCATTGCGAGCGCGCTTCGTTGAGCCGCTCCTGCGCCTGACGCAGTTCCGCGCTGGCTTCTGCCTGACGGGTGCGGGCGCGGTTGAGCTCGCTCTGCGAATTTTGCAGCGCGGCCTCGGCCTTGATGCGCAGTTCGCGGGCGGCATCGGCCTCGCGGCAGGATTCAAGCACCTGCCGCACTGCCTCCGCCAGTGAATCTGAATCCGCGTTGGCGGGCAGGCGCTCAGCCACGGCTGGCACCAGACGCATGCGGGCCTCTGTCTGACGCAGATCGTTATCCAGGGTTTGCAGCTCCGCATCGGTGGCGGCAACGCCGCCAAAGGCGAGCCGTGCTGATTCCGCCCGGGCAAAAAAGGCAGCCGCACCCTCGGGAGAGGGCACATTGGCCACGTGCAGGGCCAGCATGAATTCGTGCCAGCGGCGGCGGGTTTGCTGCACAATGCCTTCAACCTCGGAGCGCACGGCCTGCCGTTTGCTCACTTCCGTGCGGGCAAGGTCCATGGCGTGTTTGAGTTCGTCCATGTCCTTGCGGGCGCGTTCTTCTTCAAAGCATTGCTCGCGTTCGTGCTCAAGCAGCACTTCTCTGGCTTCAAGCGTCACCAGATCCATGCTCTGCACCCCAGCCGCAGCGCAAAGCTGGTTGGCCTGTTCGTCCAGTTCCGCCACATGGGCCGCGCACGAATCGCGTCTGCCCTGAAGTTGCAGATGTTCCATCTGGCGGCGTTTTGCCTCCGCCCCGGTGTGCGGTACGCCGCCCGCCATAAAGCCAACGCCGCAGAGCAGCATAAGATAGCCGGACCACAGGCTCACAGGCAGTTCAATGCCCGGCGAAAGTTCAATGCTCGTAATGCCCATGCGCCAGTAGGCCAGCAGCATGCCCGCGCCGCCAAGAAAGAAAGCAAGACCCAGAATCAGCAGCGGCAGGTTTTTTACCCTTGTGACGGGCGGCTCGTTGCCGATGCGGGCGCTGAATTCTTCCAGCCGCTCACGCTCCGTGCCCAAGGTGGCGGAAAGGGCGCGCAGCTTGCGCAGGGCAAGGGTTTGCCCGTCAAGATCCTCGCGGGTGGGGCCGTTTATGTGGCGCTGTTCTTCGCGCAGGGCTTCTACGCGGCCCTTGACCGCGGCAACCTGTTCCTCCGCCTGACGCACGTCCTGCGCGGCATCGTCAGCCTGGTGCATTTTTTCCTGCACATCGGCGGCGAGGGCGAGGGCTTCTTCCTGCCGCGAAAGGAGCGAATCAAGCAGGGTTTCTGCCTGAGCGCCGTCACTTGCGCCGTTGACCACCAGCCGCAGCGGATTGAAAGCTCTGGAAAACGTTGTTTTTGCTTCGTTCACCGCGCGTTGGCGCAGGGGGCGCTGGCGGCGGGCTTCTTCCTGTCGGGCAAGGGCCTGACGCAGGTTGTCGCGGGCATCGTCATCCAGCGCGGCGGGGGGGGCGGGCAGCAGATCAAGGGCGGCAGTGTTGGAGGCCACCTCGCGTTCTGCGCTTTCCACTTCGCGGTTGCTCTGGGTGAGGCTGTCCACGGCGGCCTGATGGGCCGAGGCGGCGGCGCGCATTTCCCGCCCTTGGCGTTCAATATCCTCGCGGGCAAAGAGGGAGCGGTCGGTACTCCGGATGCGGTCGCACGACCAGTCCGGCCCGAGGCGCGAGAGTTCGCGGGTGAGGTCTTCCTGCGCGCGCAGCAGGGCTTCTTCCTGCGCGGGCAGGGCGCTCAATGCCTGCCGGAAGCCGCTTTTGCGTTCGGCCATGCGGCGCAGGGCGGGCAGGGCCTCCAGCAGGGGATAATTGATCTCAAGTTCGTCACGCCGCTGGCGCAGCCGGGTGAGTTTTTCCATCTGCGCGGCCCATTGCCGCTCGCAGCCCTCGCGGGCCTCCTGCGCGCGGGCAAGGCGCTCCCTGCCGTTTTCGGGAAAGGTGGCGCTTATGGGGTCAAGGCGCTCAAGGCGCGCGCCCGCCATGCGCCATTCGTTCCACTGCAACCACACGCCAAGGCGGCGTTCAAGGATGCGGCGTTCTTCTTCAAGCTGGAGTTTGCGGTGGCGCAGATTTGCCAGATCGTCGCGCTTTTCGGCAAGGTCCATTGCCATGCTGTCGTACCCGGCGCATTCCTGTTCCAGTTCGATCTTGCGTTGCCGCAGTTCGGCAAGCTGGCGCAGGGCGGCGTTGAGGGCGGGCTTGCTGCCGCCGCTCTTGAAAATTTCATCGGCCTGTTTGTCCAGCAGCTTGAGCGCTTCGCCGGGCGAACGCAGCCCCGGCCCGAAACTTGCGCCGTACAGGGCGTTGCGCACGCCTTCGTCAGTGAGGCTGTTGAGGTCTTCAAGTTCAGTGAGGCTGAAGCCGAACACGTTGCGGTACACATCGCGGCTCACGCCGGAGAGCATCTGGCGCAGCATGTCCGGTTCCAGCGGTTTGCCGTCCGGATCGGTGAGGGTGAGCACGCCGCCGTTGCTGCCGGGCCGCCGGGTGAGGCGCAGAATGCCGCGTTCGTCCGAGCGCAGTTCCATGCTGCCGCCGGGCTGCCCGCCGCGCAGGGGGCCGGGAATACGCTTGTATTCCTTGTTGCGCGGGTCGGGATAGCCGATGAGTATGGTACGCAAAAATTCTAGGCAGGTGGATTTGCCCGCTTCGTTTTCACCCAGAAAGATGGAAAGCCCCGGTGAAAGATTTTCAACACTCACGTCAGAAAAAATACCGAAGCCGTCCATGTGGAAGGACTGGATATACATCAGCGTTCCTCCAGAAGATCCGTGCACAGGCGTTCGGCCTCTTCCAGAAGGGCTCGCATACGCGCATCGTCGGGTTGGGAGAGAATATGGCGGAGCTGCCCATGGTCATAGACCTGCTTCAGCGCCGGGGTTGCCACATCGTGCAGGGCGTCGCTGCTTTGCGCCATGCGCTCGGCCAGCCGCAGGGTTTCGCCAAGCAGGTCTTCACGTTGCAGATACTGGGCACGGTCTATGGCGGGGCTTGTTTCCGCCACCATGTCCTTGATCCACACGCTGGGGGTGCCTGTTTGCAGGTGTGCCAGCCGTTCGGCAAGGTCTTCCTGATTGGGGGCATCGCGCAGGGCGGCATCCAACGGGGTGCGCCCGCGCAAAACCACACGGGCCATCAGCGCCTCGCAGCCGGGGTCAGTGGATTCTGCGGCCTCTTCCAGCGCGCGGGTCATTCTGTTTTCCACCTCGTTGAGGTGGGCCACATCATCAAGCTCAACCTGCACCCTGGCCCACTGCACGGGGCCCAGGCGAACAAAATCCTCGTTGCAGGCATAGCCGCCGCCCGGTTGGGGGCTTGCCGTCACGCGCAGGCAGCCGCGTGGCCCCGGCTCGTTGACGTGCAGGCCCTGAGCGTTGCCGCTGTACGCGATAAAAGGGGCGGCGCAAAGTGTGGCCCGCTCGTGCACATGGCCCAACGCCCAGGCGTCAAGCCCTGTATTTTTGAGGTCGTCCAGCGAGCAGGGGGCGTAGCGGTCGGCCTTGCTCTGGCCTTCGACCGTGCAGTGCAGAACGCCAAGCTGAAAACAGTCGTGGTGCTGGTCGCGCCGGAACAGGCGGGCCAGGTTGCGGCCTTCCTTGATCTTGGCGTGGCTGATGCCGTGCACCACGGCCACGACCTTGCCGTCTTTTTCAACCGTATGGCTTTCGGCATCCGGCCCGAAAACAGTGACGTTGTCCGGCCACTGCACAGCCGCCAGCCTTGAGGAAAGGGGATCATGATTGCCGTGCGCCAGAAAAACGCGCACTCCGGCATCACGCAGGCGGCGGCAGCCGTCGCACAGCTTAAGCTGTGCTTTGACGCTGTGGTTTTCCTCATTATACACGTCGCCAGCCAGTATGAGAAAATCCGGCTTGTCTGATTCGCAAAGCCGGAAGAGGCGGTCCATGGCCTTGAAGGTGGCCTCTTGCAGCAGGCGCGCCAGATGCCCACCCTGCGCCGCCGTGCGGGAAAGCCCCTGAAACGGCGTGTCCAGATGCAGATCGGCGGCGTGAATATAGCGGATGCCGTCCATGTAAAAGCCTCGTTTATGGATTTTTAGGGAAATATTGATGAAATCTAGACTTTTTCAAAATAAATGACAAGCGCAACGGCCAATTACGCCATTGCTTCAGACATGGCAGTGCAGTTACAACAGTGCGCCAGAAAATTTGTGCTGCAAGTACAGGTGGATGGAAAAACAGAGGGAGCAGAGGGGAGGAGGGCAGAAAAAAAGCCAGACCACCGCTCTGCTGGAGGTCTGGCCCTGGAGTCGCGCTGAAAAAGCGGATTGCCGTTTCTATTCCTGCACTGCGGGGTTGCCGTGCACTGGCAGGGAGCCGTTGCGGATAAAGTGATCCACAAGGCCGAAAACGGTTTCATTGCCGCAAAAGCACCCTGCGGCTATGGCCGCCTTGTAGGCAGGCAGGTTTGCCTCAAAGCGTTGCAGCAGCTCCGGCTCCAGCGTGAGCATGTCGGCCTGCATGCCGTAGTTCAGGCGCTCGATGTAGAGCGCGTTGAAGCGCTGTTCCACCATGGCCTTGAGGGGCAAAGTGAGTATGGGTTTGCCCAGGTGCAGGGCCTCGCCCATAAGGGTATGCCCGCCGCCCTGGATAACGTAGGAGCAGCCCTCCAGCAGCCGTAGAAAGCCTTCTTCGCTCTTGCGCATGAAGATGACGTTGTCCTCCTGCCCTTCGGTGCGATCATAGCCGAAGACGTAGCAGGTCTTGCGCGTGGCGGCGCGCAGAAAGTCCACCAGTTTGCGATGGGTGGAATTGCTCTGGTATACGAGCACATGGCCGTCATCGCGCGGATTGAGCGCAAGCACGCTGTCGCGCAGGATGGGCGGGGCCACGCGCGCCTTGTACTGCGGCAGCACGGGCGGCGAGTAGAATGATATGATGAGGTTTTCCGCCGTGGGGCGGAAGAGATAGCGCGGGGTGAGGCCCTGCACAAAGGTATCCCACCACATGTTGGGCGGCAGGTTGTGCTGGCAGCAGGTGATGATGTGCTGATGGTCGAGGGTCAGACAGGGCAGCTCGGCCTTTTCGGCGGCGCGCGGCACAAAGTATTCCAGATCTGTCATGCAGACATCGGGCTGGAATTCATCAATGAGGCGCGAAACCTGATCAATATAACGCTGCCTGTGCCACAGCAGGGGCAGGGCGCGGCTGATGGTGGCGGCCATGTCCACCTTGTAGTCCTTGAACACCGTGCCCAGGTTGGGAAGGCGGCGCACGGGAAATTCCGGCTCAAGAATTTTCGGGGCGTCGTCGTCCGCCACAAAAAGAAATTCGTGCCGTGAAAGGCGGCGGGCTATGGTCAGGCCGCGCATGGCGTGCCCGTGGCCTGTGCCGTGAATGCCGTAAAGTACGCGCGCCATGGTTCTCCTTTATCCCTGCCGCTGAATAGGCGGCGGGTTTGCGGCGGCAAGCCTACCAATGCACGGCAGTAGCGTCAATTACCCGTCTTGACGCACAGGGGCCTGTTATCTACCATCACGTATTCATTGCTGTCTGTCACATCTGATTGCGGGGCGCAGCAGCGCCAGCGGAGCATACATGCACGAGCCCAGCACCGGGGCGAGCCCGCAGGGGCCGCTCTGCAACGTGACCATCCCGGTTTTTAACAGGCCTGCGGCCACGGAGCGCGCCATCCGCGCCCTGGCAGCCACCTCGCGCGAGGTGCCGTTCCATATCACGGTTGTGGACAATGGCAGCGAGCCGGAGCTTGTAAAAAAACTGCTGGCCTTGCGGGCAGAGGGCTTGGTCGACCATCTTTTTTTGCTGCCGCGCAATATGGGCGTGGCCTGCGCGGCCAATGTGGGCTGGCAGCTTGTGCCCGCGCCGCTGTACATGAAGCTGGATAATGATACCGCCATTGTGCGCAAGCACTGGCTGCGCGACCTGCTGGCCCTGTGGAACCACGGGCAGCCGCTCTCCAATCTTGGCGGCGCGTTTAACCGCGAAATGCTGCGAAAAACTCCCGGCAGCCTGCAAACCCCGCACGGCGAGCTTGGGCTGTGCGTGGGCAACCTGCCCGGTCAGGCCGTGCTTGTGCCGCAGGCTGTTTCTGAAAAACTGGGTTTCTGGAATGAGGAATACGGCCTCTACGGCGGAGAAGACGGTGATTACGGCCTGCGCATGCAGGCGGCGGGCCTGCCGCAGTACTATTACCTGGGGCCCGAGTATTTTGAAAATATCAGGGAAGACGATGACGCGCGCGAAACCTATGCCGCGCGAGGCATAGACAAGCGCAGACTGCACCGCGAGCTGGTGGTCAGGGATAACCTGTGCATGGGCAAACTGTTCATGAATAAAATTCTCTACCTTTCCGGCCTGCGCTCTCTTGCGCCACTACGACGCTATGCTGTAGACGATGTGGACGGGCAGGGCCGGGTGCGGCTGACCGAGCGTAAGGAATACAAGGAATTTCAGCGTGATCTTGCGCAGGTGGCCGCAGGGCTGAACGCCCGTTTTCGGGATTATGTCATGTCCTACAAGCTGGATGCGCCTACGGCGGACGCCATGCGGCAGGTGCTTGAAAAACACGCGCAGGCAACAAAAATTGATAAGGGGCTGTGATGAACGCACGTAAAGTCAGAGAAGACCTGGGCCGCGCCAAGGCCTGTTGCGCGCGCCGCGATACGGAACGGGCGCTCTTTCTAACCATGTCGGCCCTCAAGGAGCTGGGCGGCCAGAGCGCTCCGCTCGATCTGCGCGGCGATTTTCGGGCCGCAGTGGCGGATCTGGCTGTTGATCCGGAGCTGAAAGCCGCTGGCGCGCCAGCCTTTGCCTATACTCCCGGTGCGGAAAAAGATCTGCTCCAGCTTCTTTCGCAGCTTTACCGCTCCCTTAAGGGACAGGAAAAGGAAGAGGAATATCAGACGGCCTTGCAGCGCAAGCTGAATCTTGACCACGGCTTCAGCGACGGCAAAAAGTTTCTGGCAGAGGGTAAGCCGTCAGAGGCTGATGCATGTTTTGCCGAGGCCCTCAAACACTACAAGGACGAAAAGGCCATCTTTGGCATGATGGCCCGGGCCATGATGGATGCGGGCGAATATGTGCGCGCCATCGGGCATGCGAGGGCCGGCCTCAAGGAACTGCCGGACGATGCGGAACTGACGGGCATTGTGGAGGAGTGCACCCGCCTGCGTCAGTAAAACTTTCGGCGTATTTTTTGCATCGTTCTGACGAAAACTTGGCGGCGGCAAAAGCTGCCGCAGGGAGTCGTCATGAACGGTCACAATCGCGTAAGGTCAGTTCCCTATATGGCATTGAGCGCGGCGCTTTTTGGCTGCGCACTGTTCTTTGCCGTTACCCTTTGGCGCGGCGAAAGCATGGGAGAAAGCGGCCAGTTTGCCTATACCCCAGGTTTTGATGTGCGGGCGGACGTGGTTAATTCCGTGCGGGTTGTGCCGCTGGCGGGAACCACCCTGCGCAGCCCCAGCGTGAACGCGGATAAATCTGCGGCTGTTTCCCTGGCCTATTAGGCTGTTTTTATTTTGAAAAGTTGGATTGCCTCACACCAGTAGCGGGCTACCCTTTTTTTATGTATAGTTGATCACCTTTTTTGATCTTGTCCTTTCAGCGGTCTTTCTGCTGGAGGGCTGACGTGTCGCGCGTAGTTCTAAAAAGGAGATGCAGAAGTGTATTTCTGGTCCGTTTTTTCTAACCGTATCTGAAGATCATTAATCGGGAACGGTTCTTCCCTTTGTTTTAAATTGCAATTAGCTGTAATTTTTAACGTATTACTTTTAAAACATAGTAATTTGCCATGTTATATTGACTTTGTTTCAGAATGTGCCTACATTGTACAAGCTGCCCGATTAGAATGGATGAAAAGCCTTATTGTTCTCATCACTGTAGTGCCATGTTTAACTTCCTCATTTCTCCATAATATTAGTGAGTTACTGACCGATACTTTTTGTTCGGCAATAACATCACGCATTCTTTAAAGGACACGTTTGCGTTATGAATTGGGACTGGGACAAACTTCAGGAAAAAAGACAGAAGCAGGGTTCTAACCCTCCGCCCCGACCTCCTCAGGATCTGGATTCTGACGATATGGGGCAGGAGGAAGAAACCCCTCGTGCCAGGCGCACCCCTTTTAACAATGGCCGTGGCCCCGGTGGTGAAAACCCTTTTTCCAAGATAGCCCGAATGCGTTTTCCCAACGGGAGGGCGGCTGGCCTTGTGGGTTTTGCCATTGTGGTTCTGTGGCTTCTTTCGGGTATTTATATTGTTAATCCCGATGAACAGGGCGTTGTTCTGCGCTTTGGCATGTATGACCGTACCGAAGGGCCCGGCCCGCACTACGCGTGGCCTGTCCCATTTGAATCAGTATACAAGCCGCAGGTGACGCAGGTTTTGCGCAGCGAGGTGGGCTTCCGCTCCGTTGGGCAGGCGGCCACCTTCCAGCAGGGGCAGTTGCGCACTATTCCGGAGGAAGCCTCCATGCTCACGGGCGATGAAAACATCGTCAACGTGCAGTTCAGTGTGCAATACAAGATCAGCGACCCTGTGGACTACCTTTTTAACGTTACCGCGCCCGCAGCGCTGGTGCGCAATGCCGCAGAGGCGGCCATGCGCGAGGTCATCGGCAACAGCCAGATCGACTCTGCCATTACCGATGGCAAGCTGAAAATTCAGAGCGAAGCCACCCAGTTGCTGCAAACCGTGCTTGACCGTTATGGCGCAGGCATACAGGTGCTGGCCGTGCAGTTGCAGGATGTGCACCCCCCGCACGAAGTTATTGACGCGTTCAAAGATGTGGCTAGCGCCCGTGAGGACAAAAGCCGCATTATCAACGAGGCCGAGGCCTACCGCAACGAGTTGCTGCCCAAGGCCAGGGGCCAGGCTGCCGCAATGGGCAACGAGGCCGCTGCCTACAGTGCAACGCGCGTGCGCAACGCCGAGGGCGATGCCTCCCGCTTTGACGCCCTGCGCATCGAGCACGACAAGGCCCCCAAGGTCACGGAACAGCGTCTCTATTTTGAAGCCGTAGAAGACATCCTTTCCAACGCGAACGAAAAGGTGCTTATGGACAATCCGGCTGCTGGCCGCGCGCTGCCCTATCTCACCTTGCCTGGTCTCGGCGCTCCTGCTTCGCCCAAGACGCTGGAGAAGAAATAATGAGTAAAAATCCTCTGGTGCTGATTATTGTTGCTCTGGTACTGCTTGTCGTTGTTACCCAGGGATTCTTTACCGTTCACCAGACCCAGAAGGCGCTGGTTTTGCAGCTGGGCGAACCACTTTCGCGCGTGTACGGGCCTGGTCTGCATTTTAAAATTCCTTTTATCCAGAACGTGGTCTATTTCGATGCCCGGGTTCTGGACTATGAAGCGCGCTCCCGAGAGGCCTTTACCGTAGATAAAAAGGCCATTGTTCTTGATAACTATGCGCGCTGGAAGATCATTGATCCCCTGCAGTTTTACCGTACCATGCGTTCCATTCCCGGTGCGCAGGCGCGGTTGGACGATGTCGTCTATTCACAACTGCGGGCACTTGTGGGTGCGTACACCCTTACAGAGGTCGTGTCCTCCCACAGGGCGGCCATCATGAAGGAAGTGACCAACAAGGTTTCCGACCTCATGCATGGCTACGGAGTCGAGGTGCTGGATGTGCGCATCAAGCGTACAGACCTGCCACCTGAAAACCAGCGTGCGATTTTTGGACGCATGCGGGCCGAACGTGAACGGCAGGCAAAGCAGTACCGTTCGGAAGGTGAAGAGGAGTCGACGCGTATTCGTTCCGATGCCGACCGCCAGCGCGCGGTCATTGTGGCAGAGGCGGCGCGCGCCGCGCAGATAGAACGAGGACAGGGCGATGCCACGGCTGCTGCGGTTTACGCCCAGGCCTATAACAAGGCCCCTCAGTTCTATGCGTACCAACGCTGGCTTGACGCCATGCGTAAATCACTAAAAGAGAACAGCAAGCTGGTGCTTTCCAACGAAACGCCACTGCTCAATCAGCAACATTGATGCGTGGTTTTCCACGCCAGGAGTCAAAGAGTTATGCCCGGTTTTGCAGAGATATATGAACGCATCAAGTTGGCCACCAACAGCCGTACACAGGTTGAGCTGGCCGAGGTTCTGGACATCCGCCAGTCCAGTATTTCCGATGCGAAACGGCGCAATTCCGTGCCCGGTGACTGGTTCATGAAGCTTTTCGAGAAGTTTGGGTTGAACCCTGACTGGCTCAAGCAGGGTGTAGGCCCCATGTACTTGCGCACCGAGCAGGGCTATGTGCCTGAAGACGCACCGGCCTCACTTGCCGAGACAGCTGCCCACTATGGCGATGCCATGGCCCGTGGCGGCATCCATTCCGTGTACGACGCCAAGTGCGTCTATACTGATGATGCCCCCGTCCTGCCCTGGCTCTGGCGGGCAAGATATCGCTGCCGCTTTCACTCACCCGTGACGGCCTTCAGGTGCTGCGGGTGCGCGGCGCCAACATGGCCCCCCTTATCTCGGAAGGGGCGCATGTGGGTGTGGATACAATGGATACGGATGTGGTGTCTGGCCGCATCTATGCCATTTTTGCTCCCAATGAGGGCGTTGTGCTGCGCAGGGTGTTTTTGAACAGCACCCAGGATGGCTATGTGCTGCGCTCCGAGGCTGCAAGCTTCCCCGAAACCCAGTTGGCTGCGGGCCTGCTTGCCAAGCGCATGCTTGGCCGCGTGGCGTGGGTGTTGCAGGAAGTGTAGAAAAATGATGCTGCAACCGGCTTTTGCCGTTCATTCGTTTTGCCGAAGAGCCTGGTCGGTCTGTGGTCTTGCGGGCTGTCTGCTGTTGTGCGCCTGTAGCGGCGCACAGACAGCGGCCTCACGCGGTGGGGACGGTATTACATCGTATGATTTGCCGTCCTCTCCTGCTGCAAGCCAGCCTTCCTGCAGCACGACTGGGGCACCCCCCGCCGCTTCGCCAAATACGGGGCAGGGCTATGCGACCCCCAATTATTCCGGCGGATATGCGGGCGGCAGCAACAGTGCGGGCACTACGGCGGCCCCAAGCTATGGCGAGCCGCAAAGCCAGGCTCCAGGCTATGCCGCTCCAGCTCCAACATATGCGTCCACGCCTGGGCCAGTGTATACCCCGTCATATCAGCAAAGCCAGCCGCAACCCGCGGCAGGCTCCGCTGCCATAGCTCCCGCATGGCGGCCCCTGGCTGATCGGCTTGCAGCTGACGGGCTTTCTGGCCCACGGGTGGACGCCCTGCTGGCTACGCTCAGCGCCACGCCCACGCAGTCGCCCATGGGCAGAAAAATGCGTGAGCTGTATAACCGCAAATTTTTCCCCAAGCCGCCTTCCACCGCGCCTGCGGCCCTGTATTACAAGGGTGTGCTGACCGATGCCAATGTGCAGTTGTGCCGGCAGTTTGTGGCGCAGAACAAGCGCGCCTTTAATCAGGCCGAGGCACGTTTTGGCGTGCCTTCATCCATAGCTGTATCACTGCTGTTTGTGGAAACCCGCCTTGGCAAGGTGCTGGCTGACGTGCCGGAAAACGCCTTTTATACGCTTGCCAGCATGTCGGTAACGCGTCAGCCCTCTGATATCCCTGACTGGCTGCCGCGCATGCCCGGCTATCAGGAGCATCTCGACTGGTTTGCCGACATCATGCCCAAACGGGCGGATTGGGCCTACAAGGAAGTCAAGGCCCTGGTGGAGCATATGCTGCGCGATAATCTCGATCCGCACCACCTGCCGAGTTCCATCTACGGAGCGGTAGGCCTGTGCCAGTTCATGCCCTCCAATATTGCCACGTACGGCGCGGACGGCGATGGCGACGGCAAGGTTGACCTGTTCACCATCCCCGATGCTGTGGCAAGTCTTTCCAACTATCTGGGCAAGCATGGCTGGAAGCCCGGCCTGCCGCGCACAAGGCAGCATCAGATACTCATGGCCTACAATCATGCCGCTATCTATGCCAACACCATTCTGGCCCTGTCAGACATGATCAACGGCGCGCCTTCGCCAGAGACATCGGCCAAGCCCGCCCCGGCCACAACGGGCAAGCCTGCTCCGGCAAAAACCGGTAAGGCCGTTCCGGCCAAGGCTGCCAAACCTGCTGCGGCCAAACCGGCGAGCAAGGCCCCCAAGCCGGCTAAGCCCGCAAACTGACGGTTTTAATTATTCATACAACATCCCGCTGTCCCTTGGTCAGCGGGATGTTTTTGTTTGCGCGGGCAAAACACGCGCGGTCAGGCATGAATGATCGGCAGTGCTCTGTGCCGGAAAGCCATGGATGGAATCCGGGTTGTATCTGCCGCTGACTGAAGGCCATCAGGGGCAATCTTGCCATCCCTTTATTGCGGTGGCATACTTTGAGGATGAACACCAATTACGGCGCGCAGCCCCCGCTGAAAGAAAGCAACCGGCCTCTGGCCGACCTGCCTCCCTTGCCATCGCTTTGCAGCGCGGGCGCTCTGCGACCCGTACCCAGTGAAGCCGCATGCCTGGCCCTGTGGGACAAATACGGCATGCTGCCGAACATTCGGCGGCATTCTTTGCTGGTGGCGCATGTGGCAGCCATGCTGGCCCAGCGGGCGGCAGACAGGGGCTTTGCCGTGTGCGTTCCCGAGGTTCGCGCTGGCGGCCTTTTGCACGACATTGCCAAGACCTACTGCGTTAAGCATGGCGGCAGCCATGCGCAGGTAGGCGCAGCCTGGACCGTGGCTGAAACGGGTAACTATGCCATTGCGCAGGGCGTGATGATGCACGTGTGGTGGCCGTGGGCCTTGCCCCAGGGGCCGGGAATCTGTTCGCTGCCTTTTTTTGTGATCTATGCCGACAAGCGCATCAGGCACGATGCCTGCGTAACGCTTGAAGAACGCTATGAAGACCTGCTTGAGCGCTATGGCCGTACAGAGGCTGCGCGCGAGGGCATTGGCGTTGCCTACAGACAGGGAAAAAATATTGAAAGCGCCCTTGAGGCGCAGCTGGGATGGGCCTTACATGAAAATTCTTTTGATTGCGGGCGGGTGGTCCACTGAGCGCGAAGTTTCGCTCAACGGCGCGCGCGCCATGCAGGAGGCGCTTGCGCAACGCGGCCATTCGGTAACGTTTTTTGACCTGCTTTCAGGCTTTGACTGCCTGCTTGAGACTGCAGCCGCGCACGATTTTGCCCTCATCAACCTGCACGGCGCGCCCGGCGAGGATGGCCTTGTGCAGGCCATGCTTGAGCGGGTGGGCTGCCCATACCAGGGTTCCGGCCCTGCGGGTTCTTTTCTGGCGCTCAACAAAAGTGCTGCCAAGCAGATATTTCGGCAGGCGGGCCTGCCCACGGCAGACTGGGAATTTTTGCCTTGCGCCCCCGAGGCAGGCTGGCAGCCGCGCTTGCTCTATCCGCTCTTTGTCAAAAGCAATACGGGCGGGTCTTCGCTGCGCATGGGCCGCGCCAGCAACCGGGCCGAGCTTGACGCAGTGCTGGCATCCATTTTTGCCGCTGGCGACGAGGTCATCATGGAACCTGTGCTCGCAGGGCGGGAAGTGACCTGCGGCATTCTGGGCGAGGAAGCCCTGCCGCCCATTCTTATTGAGCCTGTGGCTGGCGATTTTTTTGACTATGAAAGCAAGTACGCCAAGGACGGAGCGCGCGAGATATGCCCCGCGCCCATCAGCGAAGCGCTGACCGCCCGCGTGCAGGAGCTTGCTCTTGCGGCCCACAAGGCTCTTGGCCTGAGCGGCTACAGCCGGGCCGATTTTATTCTTGGCCCGGACGACAGCCTGACCATTCTTGAGGTAAACACCCTGCCGGGCATGACGGCCACCAGCCTTGTGCCGCGCGAGGCCCGTACTGTCGGGTTGGATTTCGGCCAGCTGCTTGAGCGGCTTATAGAACTGGGCATGGCCGGGCAGGCTCGCGGCTGACAGCCTGGATTGCCGATGTCGGAGGGCAAGGGAGTTTCAATGTCTGAAGCGTTGTCCCATCCAGCCGGTTTGGGTGACCAGCTGCATAAACGCCATGCGCGTTTTGTGCCCATTGATTTGGGCACATGGCCAAGACGCCAGTACTTTGACTACTATTTCAATAAAATAAAGTGCCGCTATTCCATTACGGCGCAGGTGGACATAACCGGCTTGATGCAGGCGCGCGAGGGACGCAGGTTTTTTCCCTGCCTGCTTTATCTGCTCATGGCCGCTGTCAACGGAGAGCCGACGCCAGCAGAGAACTGCTCCGACACACCGGCGGCGAAGGACGAACACAGCCGGTGCAGCGTGCAGATGCCTTTGCCATTGCCGGAAGGCGGCTGGCCGGGCAAGGACGTGAGCCGTACCTTTCGCCTGTCGATGGACGCGGAGGGCAATCTTGGCTGGTGGACGTTCTGCAACCCGGTTTATACGCTGTTTCATCAGAGCGATTGCAGCTTTTCTGATGTATGGAGCGAATGGACTGCGGATTTTTCCACATTTTATTCCCGCGTGCTTGAAGACATGGCACGTTATGGCGGCGCAACCGGGGTAACGGCACGCCCGGACAAACCCGGCAACTTTTGTTCCATATCCTCGTTGCCCTGGCTTTCATTTACTTCTTTTGCACAGGATACGTACGCCGAATCCCGCATGCTTTTTCCTCTGCTGCGCTCAGGCAAACACTATGAGCAGAGCGGCAGAACGCTGCTGCCGCTGTCTGTCTGCGTACACCATGCCGTGGCTGACGGGTATCACACCTCGTGGCTGTTTTGCCGCGTGCAACAGCTCGCGAACGCGGCCAGGCTCTGGCTGCGCTGAGCGGCTGGCACTGCCACGACTCCGCTTTGGGCCAGCCCCTTTGCGGAATTTTTGTCACCAGCCGCCTCTGGCTCAGTGATAAACCACTTTTTTATCCGGTTGGGTTCATGACGCACAGCAAAACTCTGACAGGGCATTTGGCGGCGCTGTTCTGCATTATTGTGTGGGGCACTACATTTATTTCCACAAAGGTTCTGTTGCGGGCTTTTACGCCCGTGGAAATTCTTTTTTTCCGTTTTTTGCTGGGTTATGCGGCCTTGTGGATTGCCTGCCCGCGCTTGCTGCGCATTACGGACAAACGGCAGGAAGTGCTGTTCGCCCTTGCCGGGTTGTGCGGTGTGACATTGTATTTTCTGCTTGAAAATATTGCTCTTACCTACACGTTTGCTTCAAATGTAGGCGTGATTGTTGCCATATCGCCCTTTTTTGCGGGTTTGCTGGCCTTCTGGCTGCTGCGGGCCGAGCGTCCGGGGCTGAATTTCTTTTTGGGCTTTGTGGCTGCCATGCTAGGCATCGGCCTCATCAGCTTTAGCGGCAGCACGCAACTGCGTCTCAATCCCCTGGGGGACATACTTGCCGTGCTGGCCGGGCTTTCCTGGGCCGGGTATTCAATTTTGACGCGCAAGCTCATGGCCTTTGGCTATAACAGCCTGCTGGTCACAAGGCGCTGTTTTTTCTATGGCCTGTTGTTCATGCTGCCTTGCCTGCCGTTCATGGAATTCCATCTGGGGCTGGAGCGGCTGGAAAATCCGGTCAACAGCATCAACCTGCTGTTTCTGGGGCTTGGGGCGTCCGCCCTGTGTTTTGTGGCCTGGACGTTTGCCATACAGCGGCTTGGTGCTGTCAAAAGCTGCGTGTATATCTACCTTATTCCCGTTGTCACGGTGATTACTGCGGTTCTGGTGCTGCATGAGCAGATTACCGGGATGGCTGCGCTCGGAACAGCCCTGACGCTGGTTGGATTGGGCATTTCTGAAATGCGCAATTTCAGCCTGATGAAAAAGGCGGAGCAACTGAGCAAGTGACAGGAGGGCGTTATCGCGCCTCTTTGACTGACAGGCCTGGTAGCTTTCTTATGCGTGGGGGTACGGTCGCCGTATTCCCACTTTTTGTTGCAGCATGCGGCAGATGACGCATGCAACTTGCTGGAGAATTGTGGACGCTATATGCATTTTCCCCAAAAGGTGCGGAATTAAAGCTGGTCAAGCGTGAATATTCTGACAGGGTAAAGCCAGGCTGTTTGAGTGTGGATATCGCAGTAGATTAAAACGGGAGTTGCGGAATGACAAAAAGTCGCATATCACAACAGCCCGGCCTATTCTCATAGCGGTGATATACATTGCTATGGTGGTGAGATGCTGCTCGTAATAGCCGGGACATGCCTTGCGGTGGCATGTGCGCGGGATGTGGCGTCTTATTGCAAATTTTCTTCAACTCACCAAATATTTTAAGAAAACTAGAGTGTATATGGAAAGTCTTATTGGCGTGCTGCAACAAATTCAGGAAATTGTCTGGGGCCCCCCAACCATGATCCTTCTCCTGATTACCGGGCTTTATTATACTCTCCGGTTGGGATTTCTTCAGTTTATCCATCTCCCCAAAGCCATCCGCTATATTTTTGAAAAAGAGGAAGGCAGTGTGGGCGATGTCTCCGCATTTGCTTCTCTCTGCACGGCGCTGGCCGCAACCATTGGCACAGGCAGCATTGTTGGCGTGGCAACCGCCCTGCGTGTGGGCGGGCCGGGCGCGCTCTTCTGGATGTGGGTTTCGGCTGTTCTTGGCATGGCCACAAAGTACGCTGAAGGCGTGTTGGCCATCAAATATCGCACCATAGATGAAAAGGGCGAAGTGGCTGGCGGCCCCATGTACTACATTGAGCAGGGCATGGGCAGTAAGTGGAAATGGCTTGCCAAGCTGTTTGCATTTTTTGGCGCGGTGACAGCCCTGATGGGCTGCGGCACCTTCCCGCAGGTCAATGCGATCACGGAATCTGTCAGCAATGCCTTTAATATGCCGATCTCACTGGTGGGCGCTGTTGTGACAATTGCCACCGCCGCCGTTGTTCTTGGCGGCATCAAGTCCATTTCCAGCGTGGCTGAATTTGTTGTGCCGCTGATGGCGGCCTTTTACGTTGCAGCTTCGGCCTATGTGCTGTTCAACCAGTCGGCGGCGCTTCCCGGTGCTTTCGCCCTGGTTGTGAAGTCTGCTTTTGAGCCGACTGCCGTAGCTGGCGGCGCTACCGGCGCTGTCATAGTTTCTGTAATGACCGCCATGCGCACCGGCATTGCCCGAGGTGTGTATACCAACGAAGCCGGGCTTGGCAGCGCCCCCATTGTGGTGGCCGCAGCCAAGTCTGATTCCGGCGTGCGGCAAGGCCTGATTGCCATGACCGGCGTTTTCTTCACGACTATTGTCATCTGCACCATGACGGGGCTGGTTATTATCACCTCTGGTTTGCTGGACAGTTCAACGCTTGACGGCGGTATCCTTTCCAACGCCGCATTCAATGCTGGCATGTCTGGTGACATGGGGATGTATGTAGTTTCCATCGGACTGGTATTTTTTTCTTTTACAACAATCATTGGCTGGAATTACTACGGTGAACGGTGCGTTGTGTATCTGACGGACGGGGTAAAATACGTAATGAGCTACAAAATACTGTATATTTTGTGCGTAGCTGTTGCCCCGTATCTGTCCATCAGGCCTATCTGGTATATGGCCGATATCACCAATGCCTGCATGGCCTTTCCCAACCTTGTGGCACTGTTGGTGCTAAGCCCCATAGTCATAGCGGAAACAAAAAAGTATTTTCAATGACCCCAGGCTGTTCACGGGGGATCTGAAGGCGCAAAAAAAGCCGGAGAATCTCCGGCTTGAACATGTCTGTATACATTTTTGAGGGCATTCCCGATTGCTGGTATAACCCAGCAAGCAGGAATGCCCTTTTTTCAGTTGAATAAAGCCGTGCGCGTTTACAGCAGCACGCCCAGTATCAGGGCCGCGCCGCTGATGAGGTAGCATTTGCGCACCAGATGCCCGTGAGCGTCCAGCGGCAGCCAGTCGCCATCCCCGGCAAGACGGATGCGGCGGCAGGCTGCCAGATAGAAGGGCAGGCCCGCCAGACACAACACCACCGGCCAACCCGCAAGCCCCGCTGCCCACAGATTGCACAGCAACAGCCACACCAGCGGCCACCACAGGCGGAACAGCAAAAATGCCCCGGCCTTGCCCAGAGTATTGGCAAGAGTATGCTTGCCCGCCGCCAGATCGGTTTCGATTTCCGGCAGGCTCTGGTAGTACAGCACCCCCCCCACCATCAGGCCCACGGGCAATGCCAGAGCAAGGCTGCACGGTTCAAAACGGCCCAGCAGCAGAGTGGCGCTGGCGCTCACCATGATAAAGCCCATGTTCAGGCACACAAACACTTCACCCATGGCACGGTGCCCGTAGCGGATGGGCGGCGCCACATAAAAAACGGCGGAACCCACCGCGAACACGCTCAATGCCCAGAGTGCAGGCCGCAGGGCCGGGGGCAACCCCAGAATCAGCAGGCCGCCCACGGCAAGCGTTGCCGGGGTAAGCAGGAGCAGAACAATGGACAGTTGGCGCGGGCTGATAAGGCCGGACTGGATGACGCGCGAGCCGCCGATGTTGTCGCCGCCGTCCACGCCAAGAATATGATCAAAGAGGTCGTTGGCCAGATTGGCAATGGTCAGGCCCATAAAGCAGCCAGCCAGCAGCAGGGTGTAGGTTGCCCACTGCCCTGGCCGGATGCTTCCTTGCAGGCGAAAGGTCAGTGCCAGAGCCAGCGTAACCGGGATGGCCGCCGTAATGAAAAAAGGCGGGCGGCAGGCCTGCCACCACGCCCTTGCCTGTTGGCGGAAAGTAAGCTTTGGCGCGAGGGCAGGGCGGGGAACCCATGCCTCGCGCAAAAGATCGCCGCAGCGCATGTTATACGCCTCCTTCACTCCATGTGTAGGGAATGGAAGGGTCATCGGCGGGCAGTCGCTGCCCTTCGGTGGGATCGTGGGGGATGTCGGCACAGTTGCAGATGAGCGCCGGAGCGTCACCCATAGCTGTAAAGCCGTACCACACATTCACGGGGATGCGCAGCAGACCGTAGTGTTCCGGTCTGCCAAGGGCCAGTTCGCACAAAACGCCGCGCGTCTCGGAATCTGGCCTGTCGTCATACATCACGATTTTCAGCAGGCCGGAAGGCACGGCAAAGTGCTGGGTCTGGCGGGTGTGGCGTTTCCAGGCCTTGACGTGGCCGGGCAGCACCTCTGAAAAATAGATTTCGCCAAAGCCCTTGCTGAAGTCTGGCAACAGGGGCGAGCCGGGGCGCAGCATGTGCAGCACCGGCCCGCCTTCTGTGGGAATGACCTTCAGGGGGTGCAGCAGTGCGCCTGCAATGCCCACATCCTGCGCAGCCATTTCTTCCGTATTCATTACTTTACCCACACCTGATTGCGCTGTTCGGCGGCGTTGACGTAGGCCGCGATCTGCCCAAGGGTGAAGTCGAGCATGTTCTGGGGCTGTTTGCCGTTCTGCCCCTGATAGAAGCAGTGGTACCATTCGGCGGTGTAGCGGATGGTTTCCTCAAAGGTGAGGGTGGCCTTCCAGCCCAGATGCGCCAGTGCTTTATCGCAGCAGAGCTTGAGCAGGGTGCATTCTTTCATGCCGGCCTGACCATTCTTGTCCATTTCGCTGGCAAAGCCGGGCCAGTGCAGGGCAAGGGCATCCACCACTTCGGCGACGGTGTTGTTGACGTCTGCCGCAGGGCCGAAGTTGTAGGCCTGCCCGCGCAGGTTGAAAGGCTCGTTGAGGCCCAGCAGCAGGCGCGCTCCAAGCCACAGATAGCCGGAAAGAGGCTCCAGCACCAGCTGCCAGGGGCGCGTGGCCCATGGACTGCGGATCTGCACAGGCTGCCCGGCGGCCCATGCGCGGGCGCAGTCGGGCACAATACGATCCTGCGCCCAGTCGCCGCCGCCAATCACGTTGCCGGCGCGCACGGTGGCGCAGGCTGGGCCATCCTTGAAAAAGCTTTCAAAATAGGAGTGGGCGATGATCTCCGCGCAGCCCTTGGAGGCGGAGTAGGGGTCGTGCCCGCCGAGGTGGTCGGTTTCGCGGTAGCCCCAGACCCATTCATCGTTGCGGTAGCATTTATCGGAAGTAATCATGATGACGGCCTGCACATCGGGGCAGGCGCGCACAGCCTCAAGCACGTTGAGGGTGCCCATCATGTTGGCTTCAAAGGTCAGGGCCGGGTCGTCATACGACTTGCGCACCAGCGCCTGCGCCGCAAGGTGGAAGACCACATCGGGGCGGAACTGGCGCATGGCCTTGATCATGCTTTCGCGGTCGCGGATGTCGCCGCGCACGTCGGCCTCGAGGTGCGCGCAAAGATCCATGGCGGCGTAGTGTGAGGGAGTGGTGGGCACGCAGTCGGAAAAACCGCCGACCACTGCGCCCATCTGGGTCAGCCATGCCGCAAGCCATGAACCTTTGAATCCCGTGTGTCCGGTTACAAAGACCCGGCGTCCTTTATATGCGTTGGCAAACATGTTGGTTCCTCGTTGGGTTTTCGCGCGTTGGCTGACGCGGAAAGGGGATGTGCAGCCTGTGAAGCACGCTTCGGCTACGGGCAGGCCGCAGCCGAAGCTTTAACTAAGTGTTGCGAAGCGCCGTTTAGATCCAGAAGGCCTTGCCCGCGTCCCACATCTCGTTGAGCTTGATGGAGTCGCGCAGCGTATCCATGCACTGCCACTGGCCGGGGTGCGGATACATGGAAAGCTGCCCCTCCGCCGCCAGCCGCTGCAAGGGTTCTTTTTCCAGATCGCAGGCTTCGTCCTCGGTGAGGTAGTCAAGAAATTCGCGCTTGAAGACGAAAAATCCGCAGTTGATAAATTCGTCCAGCACGGGCTTTTCTTCCCATGAAAGAATCTTGCCGTCGGCATCGGTGCGCACCGTGCCAAAGCGCGAGGGCATGCGCACACCCGTAAAGGTGCCGATGCTGCCCGACTGCTTGTGGAATTCGATGAGCTTGTTCAGGTCGATATCGGCAACGCCGTCGCCGTAAGTAACCATAAAGCGGTCGGTGTCAATGTGCTTGGCAACGCGCTTGAGGCGGCCACCCTTTTGCGTTTCCTGTCCGGTGTCGCACAGGGTTACGCGCCAGTCCTCAATGGGATTGGGATAGGTGGTGATGTTGCCGCTCTTGAGGTCAACCGTAAAATCCGTATTGCGGATGTTGTAGTCGTGGAAATACTGCTTGATGACCTCGCCCTTGTAACCAAGGGGCAGGATAAAATCCTTGAAGCCAAAGCGCGCATAGATGGACATGATGTGCCAGAGCACGGGCCGTCCGCCGATCTCGACCATGGGCTTGGGTTTGACCGAGGTTTCTTCGCGCAGACGAGTACCCTTGCCGCCGCACATGATGATGACTTTCATTCTAAGCCTCCTGCCGCCGCGTTTCATGGCTTGTTCCGTTCGCGGCGTGTGGCCCATGTGTAGCAGAAGGGCGCGAGGAAAAAAAGCCCCGCAAGGGGGCTTGGGCCGCCGGGATGCTCTTTGCATTTGCGCCCGCACGGCGTAGAATAAGCAAAGCGCATTCAAACCCAAACTTTTTTGTGCGCAAGAGAGGTAGTTATGAAGTTGTTTCGCCGTGGTTTGCTGTTGCCGCTGGTGCTGCTGATGGGCGCATTGGTTGCGGCCTGCGTTACTTCCGGCCCGCAAAAGGCGCTGAATGATGTGGCCGACGCCCTGAACAAAAATGACGGCGCGGCCTTTCTGGCACAACTGGACATGAAGCCCTTTGCAACCAACCAGATTAAAAATATGACTCGTGAAGATCAGGCGCTCAACGCTCTGGATTCCATGGGGCGCTTGCTGGGGCTGGGCGGTATGGAAGACCTGCTGGGCAGCGTGGTGGACATGCAGGCGCGCCTGCAAAAGCAGTATATGCGCGGCGTGAGCACGGGCGAGCTGGTGGCCCAGTGCGGCAAGGCTGACACTCCTGACTGCCCGTGGGTGCCTGAAAGCCTGAAGGCCGCCAAGATTACCGAGCTTGGGGCCGATGCGGCCGTTGTGCAGGTGACCACGCCCGCCCGCATGACCAGTTGGCTTGCCCTGCGCAAGGTGGGCGAGAAGTGGCTGGTGGTTGGGCAGGCCGTGATGGAAAGCACTGCTAGGGAATATGCGTTGCAGAAGGCCCCGGCGGCTCCTGAAAAGCCTGCGCCGGTTGCGCCCACGCCCAAGGAAGCGCCGGAGAAGACTCCTGTGCCGGGGAATCGGGCTGACAAGGATGGCGTGACGAAGATTTAGGGTGATTTTGCGGGCGCATTGGGGAGAAGCAAGAGGGTTTTGGCGGCGGGGTGAGCCTGTCGAGCGCATTTACGCAAACCCGACTTTTGCACCCTGAATGCGTCAGCGCCGGGATTTTGATGCTCACGTACTTGAGTACGCTGCGCTCAAAATCCCGGCGTTTCCTTTTCAGGCCGCAAAACGCGTATTTTGCAAATTCGCCCAACACCAGCCATCGCCTCCGCTCTGCTCCGGCGAGTTTAAGGAAGGTAACCCCACAACCATCTCCTGATGGAGGAGATACTTCTTGGACTCGTAATTTATCTGTCTGGTCATGGCTGAATGGTAATTGGTATGACCACAGGTGAAGTGAATCTGTTGGTTATGTTAGTGTTGTAATTTGGTTTTCTCCAAGTTTGTGAGGCTGAAAGCTCAGAGCTGTCGAGAAGGGTATAAAGTCATTCCCAGAGTCAACACTGCATCAATGGTATTGGGCTGAAGCGGAATAGCATTCAAAGCAAAAGTGTACTCTGGCATTAACGCGGCGCGGAGGGAGATCCCCTGAGCGAGCGCAGCGAGCGAGGGAAGCTCCCGCAGCTATGGCCGCGTTGCCCTCGCCGTTTTGCGGAAGCTGAAAACCTGAAGGGGTGTTCCGGGGGGAGTGCAGAGGGGGCCGAGGAGGGGCGTAGCCCCTAACAGGCCCCCTTTGCCCCACGCCGCGCAGGCGTCCCAAACACCGCCGGAGGGTGGAACCCAGTGCCCGCAGGGCAGCAAAAAGAATTAGTTTCTGGCAGGTTAGGCGTAAACACGCCGCGCAGGCGTCCAAACCCCGCCGGGGGCGGAATTTAGTGCCCGCAGGGCAGCAAAAATAATCAATCGCCGCCGCGCAGGCAGCCCCCTAATTCAGCACTGTCGGCGCATCAGTCGCCACCATACTCGCAGGATGCCGCAGCAATAAAAGCTCCAGCTCCTCCAGCAAGGCCTTGCAGCCCTCGCCATTCTTTGCGGAAATCGTCAATGCATCGGGGAAGGCATCCGCCAGCTCAGCGCGGGCCGGGGCTTCCAGTTGATCCCACTTGTTCAGAATCATCAGCCTCGGCATGCGATCCAGTTCCATTTCGGCAAGGATGCTTTCCACAGCGCTCATCTGCTGCAAAAGGTCAGGATGCGAGGCATCGGCAACGTGCAGCAAAAGATCCGCCGCTTCCAGCTCCTCAAGGGTCGCGCGAAAGGCGTCCATCAGCTCCTTGGGCAGATTGCGGATAAAGCCCACGGTGTCGGCCATGATGATTTCTTTTTCCGCAGGGAAGCGCAGCCGTCGGGTGGTGGGGTCAAGCGTGGCGAAGAGTTTGTTTTCGGCCAGCACTTCCGAGCGGGTAAGCGTGTTGAGCAGGGTGGACTTGCCCGCATTGGTGTAGCCCACAAGGGCCGCCAGCGGGATGCCCTGCCGTGAGCGCCGGGCGCGGGTAAATGAGCGCTGCCGCCGCAACTGGTCAAGCTCTTTGCGGATGCGGGCCATGCGCTCGCGGATTTTGCGGCGGTCGGTCTCCAGCTTGGTTTCGCCGGGGCCGCGCCCGCCAATGCCGCCCATGAGGCGGTCCATGGCGCGGTTTCTGCCCACAAGGCGCGGTTGGGTATAGCGCAACTGGGCCAGCTCCACCTGGAGCTTGCCCGCGCGGCTCACCGCGTGCTGGGCAAAAATATCCAGAATAAGCTGGGTGCGGTCAATGACCTTGCGCTCGGTGATGTCTGCCAGATTGTGCAACTGAGCGGGCGAAAGCTCGCCGTCAAAAACCATCATGCCTGCGCGGCCTTGCAGGGCCAGCACTTCAAGTTCTGCCACCTTGCCCTTGCCCATGATGAGGCGCGGATTGATCTGCGCCACGCGCTGCACCATGCGCCCGGCTACAGTCAGCCCTGCGGTGCGGGCCAGTTCCGCCAGTTCGTCCAGATTGCGCTCCTGAATGATGCGCGGCTGCGTGCCTACAGAAACCAGCATGGCGCGGGGGGTATCGTCCGCCTCGCGGGCGTCCTCTGCCTTGCGGGCAAGCTCTTCTTCCAGGGCTTCCGCCGTGGCCACAAACTGTGATTCCGTGCGGTCCCAGGGCTGGGGTGTATCAAGGTGATAGGGCTGGCCGCCCGAAGGATTGGGCAAAAGATGGGCCGCCTGCCACTGCACGGGGTCGCCAACCGGGTTCACTGTGAGCGCCACCACGGCATCCAGCCGCAGAAAGAGCATGTCCATCAGGTCTTCCTGACTGATGCCGCCGGGGGAAAGGTGGGTGTGCAGCAGGCGCAGGCCGCGCAGGCGTTCCTGCCCGCTGCGACCGCGCGGCAGTTCAGGAATCATGATGCTGCCCGCCTCGCCCACAATAACCATCTGCACCCGGCCCTTGCGGTCAATGAGCAGGCCCAGTTGCCGCCCCACGGCGCGTGAAAGCAGGGAGAGTTCCCGCGCCTGGTCAACGGTGTAGACTTCTTCCGCCGGGAAACGGCGGTTGAACAGACGGGTGAGTGCTGCAAGCTGGCTCGGCTTGAGCCCTTGCACGTTACCTTCTGGCTTTGGGATGGGAAGCTCCTAACGAAAAAATGTTAAACCGCACCCGCAACCACTGTACCTCAAAAGGGGCAGGGCTGCGGGTGCGTGAACAGATGCGGTGCGTGGGCTGTGTACAAGCCTAGGGACGCAGATACGAGGTGATCAGTGCGTCATAGCGCGAGGTTGCCTCAAAAGCGCGCGAGGCCATGACCTGCCGGAACTCAAGGCCCACGGTGGTGTCTTTTTCCATTTCTTCCATGGCGGCGGTGTACCACTGCGGGGAGGGCAACACCAGAATGCTGTGGAAGTTCTTGGCCGCAGCGCGCAGCATGCAGGGGCCGCCGATGTCAATTTCCTCCACGGCCTGCTCAAGCGAGAGGTGGCGTTCCACCGCGCCCGCAAAGTCGTAAAGGTTGACGCAGACAAGGTCAAAGGGGCGGATGCCCTTTTCTGACAGGGTCTGCATGTGCTGCGGCTCGTCCTTGTTGGCCAGAATGCCGGCATGAATCTTGGGGTGCAGGGTTTTGACCCGGCCCCCCAGAATCTCTGGGAATCCTGTTACCGTGCTTACTGCGGTAACGGCCAGCCCGGCCGCCTCAAGGGCCTTCTGGGTGCCGCCGGTGGAGATAAGCTCCACCCCCCGCGAGGTAAGAAACGTGGCAAACTCCACAAGGCCGCTTTTGTCCGTAACGCTCAGAATAGCGCGACGAATTGGCAAAATATCCATAAGCGACTCCTTGAAAAATGTCCCGAAAAGGGTTTGGCGGCGTATATACGCCCACATTCTTGATACCGCAAAAAGCCCGTTCTGGCAATGCGTTGCAGATAAAGCCATCCCTGAGGCCCCTTGCCCGCAAAACAAGGCAAGGCTATGCTGCGGCAGGAGGACGTATGCAGCTCAAGCTTGTTTCATGGAATGTCAATGGTCTGCGCGCCGTGGCGGGCAAGCCCGAATGGGAATGGTTTTCGCGTACCGAAGCGCAGGTTGTGGCCTTGCAGGAAACCAAGGCCCACCCCGACCAGTTGAGCGAAGATGTGCGCGATCCTGACGGCTGGGAATCGCACTGGTCGTGGAGCACGGTAAAAAAGGGGTACTCCGGCGTTGCGGTATTCAGCCGGATACCTTCGCTGAATGTAAGCGTGGAGCTGCCCCAGCCGGAATTTCAGGGCGAGGGCCGTCTGCTGCATCTGGAGTATCCGCAGTTCCACTTTTTCAATGGCTATTTTCCCAACGGCGGCGCGGAAGAACTGGACGACAACGGTAAGCCCACGGGCCGTTTCAAGCGTGTGCCTTACAAAATGGGCTTTTTCGACGCCTTTCTCGCCTATGCGGAAGAATGCCGCAAGAGCAAGCCTATCGTGGTTTGCGGGGATTTTAATATAGCTCACAGGCCCATTGACCTCGCGCGGCCCAAGCAGAACGAAAAATATACGGGTTTTTTGCCCGAAGAGCGGGCCTTTCTGGATCGCTTTACGGCCATGGGCTATGTGGACACCTTCCGCCATGTGCATGGCGACAAGGCGGACAGTTATTCCTGGTGGTCGTACAAGAGCCGCGCGCGGGAAAAGAACGTGGGCTGGCGTATCGACTATTTCTTTGTATCGCAGGAGCTTGTGCCTGCTGTGCGCGATGCCTGGATTGAAACGGACGTCTTTGGTTCAGACCACTGCCCTGTGGGGCTGTGCCTGGAATTTTAAGGCCGCAAGTCACTTATGCCGCCGGGCTGGAATCAAGCGGTTCCAGCCCGGCATTTTTATTGCCTTATGCCTGCTCATTACTGCGCGGCAATCCTGTGCTGGGTAAATGCATGCGACAACCACGAGCAGCGATCAAAAACTGCTTATGTATGGCTGGGCGTGCTGATTCAGCGGCTATCCATAAAATGCAAAATTGCCAAAATAGCCGGATTTTAGACCAATTCAAGCGGTATTGCCTTCCTGAAAAAGGGAGCGTAACAGTACCGTTTATGGCAAAGAGCGTGAATATTGCGGTTTTCAACCGCGCAAAAGCCTGAATAACGTTCAAAGAACAGCAGATCCCCACTTTTGAGGCGCTCCATCAGCGGAGCGCGTCCGCCAGGAAACATCGCCCACCCCTTACATTGTCCGATACTCCTGAGTGCCGATACGTGGCCTATGTCCTTTTGATTCAGTCCTGCCTTCACCTGCTCTTGGGTTTGCCCCTTCTCTGATTTCCCCCTCCTGTCCCGGAGGGGAAAGGTTACCTTGCCGCGTCTGCGGCGCAGAATGAGGATTGTGATGAAAAAATATTCCGACTCCACCCCGCCTTTGCTCGCGCACAGGGAAGTGACCCGGCGCGAGGTTCTTAAATGGTGTGCCGCGCTTGGTGGCGCATCTCTTTTGCCCATGGGCAGCGGCTTGCCCGTGGGGCTTGCGCGGGCCGCCACCCAGCCGCCGTACGGCGCGGGCGAGCAGTGCTTTTATTCCGGCTGCGTGGTGAACTGCGGTTCGCAGTGTACGCTGCGCGCTTTTGTCAAGGACGGTCGCGTCACGCGCGTTGAAACCGACAATTCCGATGACGGTCCCAACAACAGGGCCATCCGCGCCTGCCTGCGCGGGCGTTCCATGCGCAAGTATACCTATTCGCCTGACCGCATTAAGTATCCCATGCGGCGCATACCCGGTGCCAAGCGCGGCGAGGGAAAGTTTGAGCGCATTTCATGGGATGAAGCCCTGGACACGGTAGCCAAGGAATGGGTGCGCGTACTGAACACCTACGGGCCGGAGTCCATCCACCGCATGTACGGCTCGGGCACAACGTCCAGCGGCATGACGCGCCGCAACGAATTTTTCAGGCTTGCCAATATGCTTGGCGGGCATCTGGACGAATACGGCACCTACAGTACGGCCCAGATTTCAGCCGCAATTCCATATCTCTACGGAATCAATGCGGGCAATACCATCAATGACATGGCTAACTCAAAGCTCATTGTCATGTTTGGCTGCAACATTCTTGAAACCCGCCAGAGCGGCGGCGGCCTTTCTTGTGAGCTGTTTGAAGCCAGGAAAAAAGGCAATGCCCGCATCATTATGGTTGATCCCCGGTATTCGGATTCCATGGCAAAGCTGGGGGACGAATGGGTGCCCATCCGCCCCGGTTCTGACGGTGCGCTTATCGCGGCCATTGCCTATGTACTCATGAACGAAGGGCTGGTTGACCAGCAGTTTGTGGACACCCACTGCCTTGGTTTTGACGAGGAGCACATGCCCGAGGGCGTGCCCGCCGGCAACAGCTACCGCGCGTATATCATGGGCGAAGGCCCGGACAGAACGGCGAAAACACCGCAATGGGCGGAAACCATCACCGGTTATCCGGCGGAAAAGATCATCCGCCTTGCCCGCGAGATCGGCTCCACCAAGCCCTGCTGCGTCATTCAGGGGTGGGGGCCGCAACGCCACGCCAACGGCGACACCATTTCCCGTTCCATTGTCATGCTTGCCATCCTTACCGGCAACGTGGGCATTGCCGGGGGCGGTTCCGGCAGTGCGGAAAGCGTGAGCCAGATTGGTTTTCCGCGCATGCCCGAAGGCACTAATCCGGTCAAGACGCGCATTTCTTTCTACACATGGGTCAACGCCATTGACGACTACACTCAGGTGACGGCCAAAAAAATGGGCCTGCGCAACAAGGAAAAGCTGGATCACGGCATCAAGTTTTTGTGGAACAGCTCGGGCAACGCCCTCATCAACCAGCATTCGGACATCAACGGCACCCGCAAGATTCTTGAAGATGAAAGCAAGTGCGAGTGCATTGTGGTGGTGGAAAACCGCATGACGGCTTCGGCAAAATTTGCGGATATCCTCCTGCCCTCCGTGACGCCGCTGGAACAGGACGACATCATCCAGCAGGGCTATCAGGTGGATCAGAGCTCCCTGCTCATTGCCCGCAAGGCCATTGAACCCCTGTTCGAGACCCGTTCGCAGTATGATATCTGCGCGGCCCTGAGCGAAAAAATCGGCAAGCTTCTGGGCCAGCCCGATCTGGCGGCAAAATATACCGAGGGTCGCAGCCAGCTTGACTGGGTGAAGCATCTTTACGCCCAGGCCCGCGCCAAAAAACCGGAACTGCCGGAATCCTTTGAGGAAGCTTCAAAGATCGGCCTGTTCAAGTGGTTCCCCATGCCGCAGAAGGTCGCCTTCAAGGCTTTTCGTGACGATCCGGCGGCCAATCCGCTCAAGACGCCTTCGGGTAAGATCGAAATATTCTCCAAGCGTCTGTGGGATCTGAACCAGACCTGGGAACTGCCCAAGGGCGACGCCATCTACGCCATGCCCGTGTATGAAAAAACTTGGGAAGGCCCGTGCGATTACGAAGGCATGAAAAAACATCCTTTCCAGCTTATCGGCCACCACTACAAGGGGCGCGTGCATTCAAGCTACGCCAATATCCCCTGGCTTGAGCAGGTTGCCCCGCAGCAGCTCTGGATGAACGAGGCCGATGCGGCGCAGCGCGGCATCAGGCACGATGACATGGTCAAGGTTTTTAACGACCGAGGCGCTGTGGTTGTGCGGGTCAAGGTGACGCCGCGCATCATGCCCGGTGTGCTCAGCCTGCCGCAGGGCGCATGGTACACCCCGGACAAAAACGGTGTGGATCAGGGCGGGTGCATCAATACCCTGACAAAAGCGCACATGACCCCCTTGGCCAAGGGCAATCCGCAGCACACCAATCTTGTGGATGTGGTTAAAATCTAGCCTGTTGCGCGGAACTGTCTGCATTGAGGAGATTTATTGTGAAACAGCCGGCTTTTTATATAGATATGACAGCCTGTACGGGCTGCAAAACATGTATGGTGGCCTGTATAGACGGCCACGACCTGCCTCAGGGCGTCATGTGGCGGCGCGTGGCGGAGTACACGGGCGGCAAATGGGTGCGCCGCGCCAACGGCACGTATGACCAGAACGTGTTTTCCTACTATACGTCCGTCAGTTGCAACCATTGCCAGAACCCCGTGTGCGTGAAGGTTTGCCCCACCACGGCCATGCACAAGGACGAGCAGGGCATTGTGAGCGTGGACCCCGACAAGTGCGTGGGGTGCCGCTATTGCGAGTGGAACTGCCCTTATTCCGCCCCCCAGTATGACAAGCAGATGGGCAGAATGACCAAGTGCGATTTCTGCAAGGACAGGCTGGCAGCCGGTCTCAAACCCCTGTGCGTGGAAGCCTGCCCCATGCGGGCCATCCACTTTGGCGAATATGAAGACCTGAAAAAGCAGTTCGGCGATGCCGTGCATGTGGCTCCGCTGCCGGAGCAGAGTGTGACCTCCCCCTGTCTTGTGATTACGCCGCCCCACAATGCGCAGCCAGTGGGCAGCAACATGGGCAGCATCCGTAATCCGGAGGAGATGTAGCATGGAGTATCTTCAGGAATTTCCGCTGGTATTCTTTACCTTGCTGGTGCAGATGGCCGTGGGGATGGTGCTGGTGGGCAAGTGCGTGCTTGGCAACGAAGCCGACCGCGCACTGCGCGAAGGCGTGCGGCGGCAGAATGTGGCGGCGCTGCTTCTGTTTGCCGTGGCCGTGGTCATCAGTTTTGTGCATCTGGGTACGCCCCTGCACGCGCCCTTTACCCTGCTGCACGTGATGCAGTCGTGGCTCAGCCGCGAAATCCTCATGATCGGCCTTGTGGGGCTTGCCCTGCTGTGGCTGGTGGTGGTTGGGCGTAAAAAGCAGGCGGCGGATGGCGAGAAAAAAGCCATGATCGTGGCGGGCCTGTGCGGTATTGCGCTGCTGTTCGTCATGAGCTGTGTTTACAATCAGGCCAGCATGCCCGGCTGGCGCAACTGGGGTGTTTTTACGGCATTTCTGGCTTCCATGTGCCTGCTGGGCGGATCCTGGCATGGTGTGGTGCTGAGCCTGCGCAAGGAAGGCGCACCCGTGCGCGCACTGGGTCCCTGCCTTGTGTGGGCGGTGCTGGGCCTTGTGCTTATGGCTGTGAGCCTGCCGCTGGCAATGCCTGAGCAGTCTACCTTCGTCAATCCGGTTTCCCGTCTGCTGCCTCCGGCGTGCATTGCGTGGTCGCACGGATTGCACGCGCTGGCATCGGGTCTGGGCGTTGTGCTGCTGGCTCTGGCTGCGGCCCGTGGCATGCAGGGCAAAGGATTTCGCCCGGCGCTGGCGGTTCCCGCATTTCTCCTGATTGTTCTGGGCGAAGTGTTCGGGCGGCTTGTTTTTTATCTTTCCTATTCACGCCTGGGCATGTAGGCACGGCAAACTCTACGGGGGCCAGATGGCCCTCACGCTATTACATATGGAACAGGAACAGTTGACGCAATACGTTGTGGCCTTGCAGTTTTGCAGCCGCATTTTTCAGAACTCGCCGGATGAAGATCTGCTGCGCGGCGTCATTGGCGGCGGGCTTTTGCAAGGCTTTGGCGCTTGGGCCTGTTTCAGGCCGTCAGGGCTGGCTGAAAAACTGTGGGGCGGAGTTCTTGATCCGGAGGGCCGCACTGCCGCCCTTGCGGCAGCCTATCCGGCTGAGGCGGCGCAGGATTCCTGCCGTGCGCTGTATCTGGATCTGCACATGGATCATCTGGCTCTTTTTTCCGGGCCGCAGCCTGCCGCCGCGCCGTGGGAATCCGTGTGGCGGGAGAAAGACCGTCTGCTTTTTGGCCGCAGAACCCAGGAAGTGCGCGACAGCTACAGGGAGTGGGGCATTGCCGCAGAACGGGACGGGCACGAGCCCGAGGACCATCTGGGGCTGGAACTGGCCTTCATTCTTTTTCTTGTGCAGAACATGGGCGGGGCCGTTGCCTCAAGCCAGGGGAAATCCCCGGAAGCTGCGTTGGCGGCTTTTATGGACGGGCACATTCTGGCCTGGGCTGGAGATTGCCTGAAAAAAGCTTCGGAATGCGCCAATACGGTGTTTTACCGCGAGATGTCGGCTCTTTGTTGCCTGCTGCTCGGAAACATGCGGGCGCTCATTCAGGAATAACCTGTACAGCGGACGCAAAAGGTTTTTGACCAACGACAAAAGCCGTTCCTTGCCGAAAAAGGTGGGAACGGCTTTTGTTTGAGCAATCTGCCATCCGGCGAAATACAAGGGCGAGCAATTCTCGTTAGAAATTGCTCCGTTGGGGCGAGGGCAGGGCAGCCCCGGTCTAGTCCAGCAGGCCCAGCAAACGCGCAACGCGCTGCTCGTTCAGGCCGCTATGCACCTGCACAAGATCCTGACTGTGCTGCATGGCTTCCTGCTCCACCTGGGCAAGCGCCTGACGCATTTCGTCAGAATTGAGCATGTGCGGGGTGCCGGGAACAGTCTGTTCCAGAACCGGCGCGGCGGAGGTGCTGACGTCATCGTCAGCGGGCGCTGCCGGGGCCGCTGGGGTACTTTCTGCCCTGTTCACGGGCAGCATGGAGTTGACCCTTTCCTGAAAGGTAGGAAAAACAGGCCCCAGATCATTATTGCGAAAACGGAATTCCAGTTCCATCGGGCTTCTCCTCAGGCTTGACGCAGTGCTGCGTCATTGCACTCGCGCTTGAGCGCGCGGCGGCCATGTGGAAAAATTGACCGCCTGTTGGTATTGCCCGAAAATATGCAAATATCAGGCCGTTGTGCGCGGCGCTGGTTTGCAGTTGCAAAATTTCAGTCCAGGATCTTGACCATCAGGCCCGGAGCCAGCCGCACCTGACCATCCACCACAATTTTGTCGCCCTCGGCCACCTCGCCGTCCACAACCGTGCGGTCAGCGTATTCAAACAGCGGCCTCACCTTGCGATAGCTGGCCCGGCTGTCCTTATCCACCACGTACACGTAGGATTCTTCCCGGCCAGACTGCACGGCCCGTGTGGGCACGGTGAGGGCCCCGGCGGCCATGCCCAGCGGCAGCTCCACCTGCACAAACTGCCCCGGCCACAAACGGCGCTGGCTGTTTTCAAAGGTGGCGCGCAGCCGGATGGTGCCGGTGCGCGTGTCCACAGTGTTGTCCACAAGGGTGAGAAGTCCTTTTTCCGGCGCACCCCCGGCAGGCGTTGCGGAAACCGGTACCGTTTTTTGCGCCATCTGTTCTATGATGACAGGCAGGTGCACCTCTGGCACAGAAAAGCCCACATAAATGGGCGAAAGCGTGTCTATGCTGACAATAACCGTGGCGTCAGCGGATTTGACCATGTTGCCCTTGTCTACATTGAGTGCGCCCACTCGCCCGCTGATGGGTGCCACCACCCTGCAGTAGCTGAGATCAAGGGCGGCGCTCTCCACGCCTGCCTTGTCAGACTGCACCGTGGCGCGTAAGGCTGCAGCCTCGGTCACAGTCTTTTCATAGGCATCGCGGCTTACGTAGCCGCTGCCCACCAGTTTGCCGTAACGGCCCATGTCGTCCTGGGCTTTGGCAAGCTGCGCCTGGGATTTGGCAAGTTGCCCCTTCTTTTCGCGCAGCGCGGCCTCAAATGGGCGGGGGTCAATGGTGATAAGCGGGTCGCCCTCGCGCACATCCTGACCTTCGGTAAAGTGAACCTGCTGAATCTCGCCCGTTACGCGCGGCTTTACTCCCACAGAGGCAGAAGCCCGCACATTGCCCACAGCATGCAGCAGACGCGGCACATCAGCCCGCGCAACAGCTTCAACCCGTACCGGGGCAGACGGCACCGCGTTTTTTTTGCTGTCGTCCTGCGAACATGCCCCAAGGGCAAGCAGAAAAAAAAGCAGGAGAGGAGGCAGGGGATTCTGGGCTGGTTTCATGGTATTCCCCGGAAGATTGACATAGCAGACATCAGGCCGTTGCGCGCAAGAGAAAAAATGAAGCAAGGAGTATCCGCCGTCAAGAAGATAGTTAGCCACGCACCTAACAATCTGCGCTTGCCGCCTTTTTTGCGATGATTGACATTCGGCACGGTCACGGCATAATTACGCCGCATTTTTCGTGCAACCATCTGTGGTCGTTTTTTGAACGGCGGCAGCCTGCAGCTCCATTTTTGGGGCTGAATCAACATTATATATGCGCCTTGCGGCGCTTCAGGAGCAGGAATTGGCAAAAAACCGCGCATTGCAGCAGTGGCGGGTGGAGGATTCCATCGAACTGTATGGCATCCGTAATTGGGGTGCCGGGTATTTTGACGTGTCGGATGCGGGCGAAGTTGTGATTTGTCCGCAGGGGCCCAAGGGGCCGCAGGTTTCGATACCGGAAGTTATCGCCGGGCTGAAAGAGCGCGGGTATGATATGCCCGTGCTGTTGCGCGTGGAAAACATTCTGGATTCGCGCATTGCCAATATCCACGAATCATTCCGCAAGGCTATCAAAAGTCTGAATTATACGGGTTCGTACCGTGGCGTTTTTCCCATCAAGGTCAACCAGCAGCAGCAGGTTGTGGAAAAAATAGCCCAGTTCGGCTCCACCTACCATCACGGCCTGGAGGTCGGCTCCAAGGCGGAACTCATTGCCGCCGTGTCGCTCATGCGCGACCGCGAGGCCTGCATTGTCTGCAACGGCTACAAGGACGAAGAATTTATCGACCTTGGCCTTCAGGCTCTGCGCCTTGGCTTTAACGTGCTCTTTGTTCTCGAAATGCCCAGCGAGCTGGAAGTTGTGCTTGAGCGTAGCAAGGCCCTCGGCGTGCGGCCCAACATCGGCGTGCGCGCCAAGCTGGCCGTCAAGGCCAGCGGCCACTGGACGGATTCCGGCGGCGAACGCTCCACCTTTGGCCTCTCGCCCGCGCAGATCGTGGACGTGGTGGATACGCTCAAGGCCAACGACATGCTTGATTGCTTCAAGCTGCTGCACTACCACCTCGGGTCGCAGGTTTCCAATATCCGTGACATCCGTACCGGTGTCATGGAAGGCGCGCGTCTTTACGTGGGCCTCGTGCAGGAAGGCGCGCCCATGGGCTACCTTGACCTTGGCGGCGGTCTGGCCGTGGACTATGACGGTTCGCACACCAACTATGTTTCGTCGCGCAACTACACGCTCGATGAGTACAGCGCCGACATTGTCGAAGCCATCATGAGCATTCTTGATGAGCAGAAGATCCCGCATCCGCACATCATTACAGAATCAGGCCGCGCCACCGTGGCCTACTATTCCGTGCTGCTCTTTAACGTGCTTGATGTGAGTATGGTGGAAGAAGTGCAGCTGCCCGACACCCTGCCCGAGGGCACGCCGGAGCCTGTGCTGAACCTGCGCGAAACCCTTGCCAACATCACCCTGCGTAATTTGCAGGAGTGCTATAACGACGCCATTTACTACCGGGACGAGATGCGTCAGCTTTTCTCCACCGGGCGGGTGAATCTGCGTCAGCGCACCTTGGCCGAGCGGTTTTTCTGGGCCATCATCATGCGCATTGCTCAGGAAAAAACCCGGCTCAAGACGATACCCCGCGATCTTGCGGACATCGACGTGAGCCTTGCCGATATTTATTACGGCAATTTCAGCGTGTTCCAGTCCTTGCCCGACTCCTGGGCCATTGACCAGCTGTTCCCGGTTATGCCAGTGCATCGGCTCAAGGAATTTCCTTCGCGACAGGGCATTATTTCTGACATTACCTGCGATTCTGATGGCCGGATTGACCATTTCATTGACCCGCAGGGTATGAAGCCCACTCTTGATCTGCACCCCCTGCGGGACGGCGAGGAGTACTACCTTGGCGTGTTCCTGGTGGGTGCGTATCAGGAAACGCTGGGCGATCTGCACAACCTTATGGGCGACACCAACGTGGTTTCCATCAGGGTGCGGGATGACGGCAATTATGAATATGTGCGCGAAATCAGGGGTGACTCTGTGGCGGATATTCTGAGCTATGTGGAATATGAGCCGCGCCGCATTCTGGAAGATCTGCGCAGTACGGCAGAGCAGGCTGTGCGGCAGGGCCGGATTTCGCCCAGCGACCGGTTTGCCATTATGCAGGTTTTTGAAGACGGTTTGCGCGGGTACACCTATTTTGAACGGTAGAGGCTGCGCAGGGTAGTCTGTGCGGTAGAAATAAGACAGTAAGGCTGGGAGAGTTTGGCGGCGGGGTGAGCCTGTCGAGCGCATTTACGCAAACCCGACTTTTTTGACCTGACTGCGTTAAAATCCTGTTTTTGATGCTCACGTGCACGAGTACGCTGCGCTCAAAAACAGGATTTTTCCTTGTCAGTCCAGAAAAATGCGCATTTTGCAAATTCACTCAACACCAGCCATCGCCTTCGCGCTGCTCCGGCGAGTTTAAGGAAGGCGACTCCACGGCCTGCTCCTTACGGTGATTGTAAGGGAAAGCATAAAGGCAGCTAGAGAGAAGGCAAAAGCAAGAGGATCGTAGAGATTTTGTTGCGCGCAGTGGCCGTGCAAGTCAGAGGCAGAAGAGATAAAGGCTTTGAGGGCAGGACTTGTTGTGTGGTTCTATGTGGAACTAATTAGCTGATACTCTTGTTAAAAGACGGTTGGGGGTAGTCCATTCGCTGTCCAGGGTCATGATCTGGTGGCAGAAAGTTGCTGAGAGTGGTTCTGGGTGGAGATTCTTATTTATCAACTATGCCCGTGATTGTTGGCTGAAACGGAGTTTGATCGAAGGGAAAGCGGACTTTGGCATTTACGCGGCGCGGAGGGAGATCACCTGAGTGAGCGCAGCGAGTGAGGGAAGCTCCCGCAGCAATAGCCGCGTTGCCCTCGCCGTTCTGAGGGAATTGAAAACTCAAGGGGGTGCTTCGGGGGGGATGCAAGGGGGCCGAGAAGGGGGCGCAGCCCCATAATCGGCCCCGCCTTGCTGCGCGCCGCACAGGCGTCCAAACTTCGCCGGATGGCGAAAACGCCATGCCCGCAGGGCTGCAAGAACCAAAGGAGCATCCCTCGCCGGGGAGGCGAAATCGCACGCCGCACAGGCGTCCCAAACTCCGCCGGAGGGCGGAACCTCGTGCCCGAAGGGCAGCAATGCTAAGCAACCCGCGCCGGGAAGGCGCATAAAGCGAAATTACGCCTCCCAACACCTCACGCGCCACCCATCACCCATATCCTTCCACTGAGGTGCTTCCTGACGGCAAATGTCCTTTGCCTTGGGGCAACGAGGGTGAAAGCGGCATCCGGCGGGAGGAGCCAGCGGGCTTGGCAGTTCGCCTTCCAGCGCGGCAATGGGTTCACCCCGGCGGCTCCCGGTGGGCATGGCAGCCATAAGCGCCTGCGTGTAGGGGTGCGCCGCGCCGTCAAAAATGGCATCGGTGGGGCCTTCTTCCACAATCTGCCCCAGATACATGACCAGAATATGGCGGCATAAAAAGCCCACCACCGCCAGATCGTGCGAGATAAATAGATAGGCTGGCCCGAATTGCTCCTGCACTTCGCGCAGGAGGTTGAGCGCCTGCGCCTGCACCGAGGCGTCAAGGGCGGAAACAGGCTCGTCGCACACGACCACGTCTGGCCGGGTGATGAGCGCCCGCGCCACGGCAATGCGCTGCCGCTGCCCCCCGGAAAATTCGTGCGGATATCGGCGGCCCATGTCCTCAAGCCCTACGGTAGCCAGCATGGCCTCGGCCTGTGCATGGCGTTCCTCGCGGGAGACGCCGCGCGCCGCCAGCGGTTCCGCCACCGAACTGCCCACAGTGAGCCGGGGATTGAGGGACGAAAAAGGATCCTGAAAGATCATCTGGATGCGCCCGGCGGTCCAACTGTCGGCCCCGGCAGAGGGCAGGGGGCGACCATCAAGCAACACCTGCCCCTGAGAAGGGGCCAGCAACCCGCAGGCAAGACGCCCAAGAGTGGATTTGCCGCAGCCGGATTCGCCCACAAGGCCGAGGCTTGCGCCCTTGGCGAGGCTCAGGCTAACGCCGTCTACGGCAACAAGAGAGCGCTTTTCGCCGAACAGTCCCCGCCGGATGTCAAACACCCGTGAGACATCCTCCAGCCGCAGCAGGGCGGATGCGGAAGACTGTTCCGGCGCAAGCTGGTTCAGCATGTTTTGCCCGCCACACCTGCGGAGCTGAAGGTCGCCATGTCGTTGTACACGGCGGCGGCGCAACGCAGCAGGTGATAGGCCACCGCGCCTCCCGTGCCTTCGCCAAGGCGCATGCTCAGGTGCAGCAGCGGATTGTTGCGGGTTTCGCCGCCGGTCAGCTTGGACAGGGCGCGTACGTGGCCCGGCTCTGCCGAGGCGTGGGAAAGCACGGCGTAGTCGGCAAGCTGGGGGCAGATGTGCAGGGCCGCCACATAGGCCGCGCTGCATATAAAACCGTCAACCAGCACGGGCAGGCGGCGCGAGGCTGCGCCAAGCATCAGCCCGGCCATGAGAACAATTTCAAATCCGCCCAAGGCGGCCAGAATATTGATGGGGTCGTCGTCTTCCAGCATGTAAGCATTGACTGCCAGCGCGCGGCGCACGATTTCGGTCTTGTGGCGCACCATGTCGGGGTCCGCGCCAGCGCCGGGGCCTGTCATCTGCTCGGGGTCAAAGTGCAGCAGGGCGCAGTACAGGGCAGTGCCTGCCGTGCTGTTGGCAATGCCCATTTCGCCCACGCCGAGGCAGCGATAGCCATTATCCGCAAGCTGGTGCGCCAGCTCTACGCCCATGCGCAGTCCCTTGAGGCAGGTTTCGCGGCTCATGGCCGGGCCCTGGCTCATGTCTGCGGTGCCGTCGCCCAGACGGCGCTCAATGAGGATGGAGTGCGGCTCATAGGGGCCGCCATCGCAGCCTGCGTCCACCACGCGCAGATCCATGCCCGAGGTCTTGCACAGAACATTGACCGCCGCGCCGTTGTTGAAAAAGTTTTGCACCATCTGGCGCGTCACGGCCTTGGGAAAAGGCGAAACGCCCTGATCGGCAACGCCGTGGTCGCCAGCAACCGTAAGCATGATGGCAGGGCTGACGCTGATAGGCGCTTGCCCGCCGCTCATGGCATAGAGCCGCTGGGCGAGGTCTTCAAGGCGGCCAAGGCTGCCTTGCGGTTTGGTCAGGTCGTCCAGATGGGCCTGGGCATCGTCCAGGTCTTTCTGAAGCAGGGGCGCAATGCGCAGGCCGGGCAAAATCAGTTCCAACAGGTCGGATTGGGTGGTTTTCATGCCGTTTGTTTATCCTTAACAAGGGGCGTGCGCAAGACGGGACGCCTCGCCGCCGAGCGGGGTAAATCCATTTGGGGGGACTTTACGATCGCGTCAACGTGCTTATGTTAGCGTCGAGGTAAGGAATTTATATGAAAACCAGACCCATCTATATACAAAGAAATCTGCCTTGCCGTGGGCGTTCGCGCCCAGGGCGGGTAGAAGCGGCGGCAGTTGAGGGAACTTTTGCCGTGCGCCTGTTTTTTTTGATGCTGGCGGCAGCTCTGCTGCTGTGTACTCCTTCCCGGGCTGGAGCAGTAGCGGCGGACAGCCCCCGCATGACGCCTGTGGTGCGCGCAGTGCAGGCCGTTGCCCCGGCGGTTGTGAACATAACGAGCACCCATATAGTTGAAGGGCAGCGGCTTTCGCCACTTGAGCAGTTTTTCGGCCCGGGCTTTCCCGGCTTGCCGGGGTTTGACATGCCCGGCGGGCGTAAAGTGCGACAAAAGCGCGTCAGCCTTGGTTCTGGCGTCATTGTAGACGGAGAAAAAGGCCTTGTGCTCACCAACGCGCATGTTATCGCGGGTGGGGACGAAGTCATGGTGCATCTGCTGGACGGCAGGGAATTTCCCGCCGCCGTCAAAGGGGCTGACCCGGATTTTGACATTGCCGTGCTCCAGATCAAGGGAGCGTCAAAGCTGCCTGCCGTAAAGCTCGGCGATTCAGGCGACATCATGCCGGGCGAGACCGTCATCACCATCGGCAATCCCTTTGGTTTCAACCATACCGTCACCACGGGCGTGGTTTCTGCCCTTGGGCGCACTATCCGCAACAAGGACGGCGCGTTCACCGACCTTGTGCAGACTGACGCAGCCATTAACCCCGGCAACAGCGGCGGCCCGCTGCTGAACATCGAGGGGGTGCTCATAGGCATCAATACGGCCGTGGACGCACGCGCCGAGGGCATCGGCTTTGCAATCCCCATCAACAAGGCCCGCCGCGTCATGCACGACCTCATGAGCGCAGGCCGCGTGGCCCCGCTCTGGCTGGGCCTTGATTTGCAGGATGTGGACGGGCGCACGGCCATGGCCCTGGGCCTCAAGGATGCCGGCGGCGTGCTGGTTACGGCGGTGTTTCCCGGTTCTCCCGCTGCCAAGGTGGGCATAGCGCCCGGCGACATACTTGAAACCATAAATTCTTCACCTGTGCGCGACAGGCGCGATTATCTGGATATTTTGCGCAACCAGACTGCCGGAACCCCCTTGCGGCTGCAACTGCTGCGTGAGGGCGGGGCGTTGAAGATCGAGGCCATCCCCGAACCCTTTGGCGATGCGGATGCACGCGCCCTGCTGGAGCGCCGCTGGGGATTCAGCGCAGCCCAAACCGCGCAGGGCGTGGTGGTGCGTCAGGCCAGGGCAGACGGCCCGGCATCATTTTTGCGCCAAGGCGACCACATAACAGCGGTGGGCTCTGCCGAAACCAGAACCATGGAAGATTTTTTACAGGCTTTCAGAAGAGAGCGCATGTCCGGGCAGATTTTGTTGCAGGTTGTGCGCAACGGCAAAGGCTATTACGCGCGTCTTGTGCCATAAGGCTCATAGGCGTTTTGTAACCTGTTGTTGAGGCAAAATATTTTTTTAAAAACTTTTCCGCCTGCACTGGAGCGGGGCTTGATATTCCTGTAGTTGTTGTCCGGTTGGCTATTTTCCAGCCGACACTTGACAGGGTGGGTGCCTAAAGCTATCCATTGCACAAGCGGAATTTAGCCGCTTGAAAAATCAAGCAAGTCAATGCAAATTTGGAGGACACCATGGGTTATAATGTTAATGTTGACGTTGACAAGTGCGTGGGCTGTGGCGAATGCGTGGACGTGTGCCCCGTTGAAGTTTACGAAATCAAGGACGGCAAGTCCGAAGCCGTAAACGCCGAAGAATGCCTGGGCTGTGAATCCTGTGTGGAAGTTTGCGAAGTCAGCGCTATCACCGTTGAAGAAAACTAGGAATTGCAGGGGTGCCCAAGCGGCATTCCCTTGCTGATTCTGCCGAGTTTTCATTGTGCCGCCCGGCGCGCACGCGCCAGGCGGCATTTTCATAAGGTACAGGCCGCTTTGCCGCCAGAGCATCCTGACTTTGAGAATGTGCATTCTTAAAGTTTCAAGACGCCCGCTAAGGCGCTTATCAGCGCATACAAACCGCGCTCACGCCTCTGTGGCGGACGTCTGCTCACGCAGCCGCCAGGGCGATTTCTGTGTGAAATCGCCTGTTCTCCCTCATGTCTTCCGCACTACCGCAGGATAACCATGATCCCTGATCTGAGCTCTATTTTTACCCGCTATGAAACATTGCGGGCCGAAGTTGACGACCTTTTCGGCAGGGTGCGCGGGGCCTTTCCCCAGTGCGTAGTCTGCAAGGAAGGCTGTAGCGATTGTTGCCACGCACTTTTTGATCTTTCCCTTGTTGAAGCCATGTACATCAACAAGGCATTTGAGGCCGCCTTTGGTTACGGGCCGCAGCGCTCCGCCATTCTTGAGCGCGCTTCTGATCTGGACCGCCGCGCCACGCGCATCAAGCGCGAGCTGTACCGGGCGGAAAAAGACGGCGAAAGCCCCGAGGCCATCATGGAACGCGCGGCTCAGATCAAGCTGCGCTGCCCTCTGCTGGACGACAATAACGAATGCCTGCTGTACCACGCCCGGCCCATTACCTGCCGCGTGTACGGCGTGCCTACGGCCATTGCCGGGCAGGGGCATGTGTGCGGTTTTTCCGCCTTTGAAAAGGGCAAGCCATACCCCACCATCCATATGGACAAGATCCAGAACAGGCTTGAAGACCTGAGCAGGGATGTGGCCACAACAGTGCAGAGCCGCTTTAAAGAACTGCATGACGTGTATGTGCCTTTGTCCATGGCTCTGCTAACCCGCTACGATGAGGCCTATCTGGGTATTGGCCCGGCCAAGAAAGAAGAGGCCTGATCGGGCGTGAAAGGAGTTTGAAATGTACGGCAGCATTCCCGCCACCGTCTTTCGCGATGGAACGCCGCAGCAGCTTACGGATGAGCAGGAAGGTCTCAAGCGCGAAATTTATGAGCGCATGAATCCGCGCCGTCGTAAATTTGTGGACCGCATCGGCTATGAAAACTGGGATCCTTTCCAGAAGCCCAACGAACCGCTTGATATGCGGACAGATGTGTCCAAGCGCACCACGCAGCAGCTGGTCAACGAATTTCTGAAAGACGCGGCCAAAAAAGGGCCGTATGGCAAGGCCTACAGCAAGGGCGCTACCGAATGCGCCCTTGGCGTGGTCAATAAGGACGAAAAGTACATGGGCATTTTTGATTTTTGCCGATGGTACCATGATCTTTTGAAAAAAGAGGGGCACATAGCATGAAAGCTCGCTACGATGACCTGGATGAATACATTGCCGATCTGAAGGCGGAAATTGCCCAGAACGAGCAGTGCGCTACCCATTACTACAATCTTGGTCTGGCCCTGCTGACCAAGCGCGACTTTGTGGCTGCTGAAGAAGCCCTGCTGAACGCGGTGCGCAATTCGCCGCATCTGGCGGAAGCCTATGTGCAGCTGGGCGGCATCTGCCTTGAACGCGGCGACCTTGACGGCTGCCTGCGCTACAATGAGGAAGCTGCCAACTGCCGCGCCAAATTCCCAGTGCCGTGGGGCAACATTGCCTTTGTGCACCTGCAACGCGGCGAACCGGACAAGGCCATCACGGCCCTGAACAAGGCCCTCAAGTGGGATCCCACCTTTGTGCAGGCCCGGAATGCGCTTTCCACCGCCTATTATATGAAGGGCGACTTTGCGGCTTGCGAAACAGCCTGCAAGGAAGTGATCAAGCAGCAGCCCGGTTTTGCCCCGGCCTGGAACAATCTGGCGCTGGCGCAGTTTGAAATGGAACAGTATGCCGACGCCGCAGAATCCGCCAAAAAGGCGCAGGCTCTGGGCTTTGAAGTGCCGGAAGGCTTTCTTGAAGAGCTTAAGGCCAAGGGCGTCTAACTCGCACCCTGTGCAATAAATGTCAGTCAGGGCCGCTGGAGAAATCCGGCGGCCCTGACTGTTTTTTGGGGGGCCTGGTAAGGGATAACGTCGGCAATGCAAAACAAAAAGCCCACCGGGCATATGCCAGCGGGCCTTTGAACGCACAAAAATATTGTCTCAGGCGGTGTCGCTGTCCGTAAGATTACTGCACCGGGCCGCGCCATTGCTCACGCCCGCCAGCGCGATCTGAAAGGCCTCCACGTGTTCGGCGGGCAATCGCAGTTGCAATCTGGCCTCAGCCTGATAGTCTTCACTTTCAAGGCGGGCTTCGTAGGTTGGCAACATGCGGCGCAGGGCATCAAGGTGCGCGTAGGCAACGGTAAGCTGCAAACTGGTTTCCGGCACGCGCTGCCTCACGGGCAGGTCGGCCAGATTTTCGCGCACACTGTCCTGATAGGCCCGCACAAGACCGCCTGTGCCAAGCTTGACCCCGCCAAACCAGCGGCTCACCACCACGCACAATTCGCCGATGCCGCTGTGCAGCACAATTTGCAGCATGGGCCTGCCAGCAGTGCCGTGGGGTTCTCCATCATCTGACGAGCCGATCTGCGCAGTATTTCCCGGCGCGCCAGCGGCATATGCCCAGCAGTTGTGCGTTGCATCGGCGCGCTGCCGGCGTACCTGTTCCACAAAGGCCCGCGCTGTTGCCGCATCCGGCGTATGGGCGCACTGGGCCAGAAAGCGGCTGCGGCGGATAACGATTTCTGTGCAGTGCGGGTGTTGCGGCGCAACATCAGGCACGGCATAGCGCGTCATTCGTCGTCACCGCATCTTCTACAGGCGGCGCGCTGGGCGTCGTTCAGAGGCGGGCAGAATTCGCGTATGCAGTCTTTTGCATTGGGGTAGCGCAGGGTCAGCTCTTCCGGCTGGCCGAGGCGCAGGTCTTCCATGTCAAAGCCCGGTGAAACCGTGCAGCCCACAAGCGCAAACTCGCTGCCTGGCGCAGGCGTTGCGCCAAACCAGCAGCCGCCGGGAATGGTAAACTGCACGTGTTGCCCCGCCATAATATTCGGGCCAAGGATCACTTCGCGCGGTTGCCCGTGGGTATCAATACAGGCCAGGCGCAAGGGGCCGCCAAGGTGGAAATGCCACAGTTCATCCTGCCTGATGCGGTGCAAACGCGAATATTGCCCCTGCTCAAGCAGAAAAAGAATGGCTGTTGATACGGGTCTTGGCCCTATAAAACCACAGGGCATTTCATCCGCCGTAAGAATTTGCGGAGCTTCGTATGTGCGGTGATAGAACCCCCCTTCGGGGTGGGGCCGCATGCCGAAATAGGATATGATTTCTTGGGCGTTCATAGGTTCCTTTTAGCTTGTCATAGCGTTCTGCGCAACGGTATCAAGGGCTAAAGGGCGGGCCTGTAAAAATAATTTTTTGTAAAAAACTGCTTTACAAGGCAGCAAGAATTCTTTAATCAGGAACTGTTCCTGATAAAAACAACAACTTCACCAAGGAGAATACCCATGAGCACCACACAAGAAAATTTGATGGCGGCCTTTGCCGGCGAATCCCAGGCCAACCGCAAGTACCTTGCCTTTGCTGTCGCTGCCGACAAGGAAGGCATGCACCAGGTTGCCAAGCTGTTCCGCGCTGCTGCGGCTGCTGAAACCGTTCACGCTCATGCCCACCTCAAGAATGCTGGCAAAATCGGCAACACCATGGCCAACCTCAAGTCGGCCATCGAAGGTGAAACCTACGAATTCACCACCATGTACCCCGACATGATCAAGCAGGCCCAGGCCGAAGGCCAGAGCGCCGTTGCCAAGTATTTTGATTTTGCCAATCAGGTGGAAGAAATCCACGCCAAGCTCTACAAAAAGGCTCTGGAAAATCCCGCCGCTCTGCCCGCCACCGATTATTACGTGTGCAAGGTTTGCGGCTATACCCATGAAGGCCCCTGCGACGCGTGTCCTGTGTGCGGCGCCTGGCGGCATATCGCGGATAAAATCCGCATGACCGGGCTTGACGCAGACTGGCAATAGCCGTCCTGCCTGAAGGCCTGGCATGCCTTGATGCGCTCGATATGCGCCGGATGAAACTGATATGTTGATGCAGCAGTTTCCCCGGCGCATGTTGCATGGAGAGTGGGCAGGACTTCGGCGCATACGGAAAGGTGCGCGTCCGCACCTTGGCGGAGTGGCCTGCAAGGCGCAACACGCGCCTTTTTGATTTGCAATTTAGCATGAAAAGGGGCACTATCCGGCTGGTGCGCGGCCCCTCCATTGGCTGGCGTTGCAGCACCCCCTGCGTTGCGGCTTTTTGGGCTTGCGGCGCTGTGTTCGTTCATTACGTCCGCGTGGAGATCGTTGTTATGCGTCTTCTTGTCCGTCTTAGCCTTCTTGTGCTTCTGCTTGCCGTGGGCGGCGTGGTCGCCCTGCCGGGCGCACCCCAGTGCGCCGAAAAAAAGGAAACGTCCAAGGAAGCCCCCAGTAAGTTTGATGCGCTCAAGCGCTTCAGTCAGGTTCTTGATCTGGTGGAGCGTTATTACGTGCGTGATGTGACGCAGGGCGACCTTATCAATGGCGCGGTCAAAGGCATGCTCCAGGGCCTTGACCCGCACTCCACCTTTATGAACGCCGAAGAATACAAAGAAATGCAGGAGACCACCTCCGGCGAATTCTTTGGTATTGGCATAGAAATTTCCATGGAGAACGGTCAGGTTACAGTGGTGACTCCCATTGAGGACACCCCTGCGTACCGGGCCGGGCTCAAATCTGGCGATATTATTCTGTCCATCAACGGGCAGCCCGCGCAGGAACTCTCGTTGCAGGAAGTTGTTTCCCGCATTCGTGGCCCCAAGGGTTCGGAGGTGGAGCTTGCCATCCTGCACAGCGATGCCAAGGCTCCGCAGACTGTCCGCCTTGTGCGCGATGCCATTCCGCTTATCAGCGTGAAGTCCAAGAAGCTCGAGGACGGGTATTACTGGATTCGCCTCACGCGTTTTTCTGAGCGCACCACCGAAGAACTGCGCGACGCTCTTAAGGCGGCAGAAAAGGAAACCAAGAATTCCGGCGGCATCAAGGGTATTGTGCTTGACCTGCGCAATAACCCCGGCGGGCTGCTTGATCAGGCCGTGAGCGTTTCTGACACGTTCCTCGACAAGGGCGTCGTCGTTTCCATCAAGGGACGGCGCGACAATACTGACCGTGTGTACGAAGCCAAAAAGCAGGGCGATGATATCCACGCCCCCATGGTTGTGCTGATCAACGCCGGTTCCGCCTCCGCCTCTGAAATCGTGGCTGGCGCCCTGCGCGACCAGAAGCGCGCCCTCACAGTGGGTGAGCGTTCATTCGGCAAGGGATCCGTGCAGAACATCATCCCGCTCTCTGACGGCTCCGGCCTCAAGCTTACTGTTGCCCTGTACTACACGCCCAGCGGCAGCTCCATTCAGGCCGAAGGCGTTGTGCCTGATGTGGAAGTGCCGTTTGAAGCCCCCCGCACGGACGACAAGGATAACTCCCGCCTTATGGTGCGCGAGCAGGATCTGAACCGTCACATTGAAAACGGCAAGGATAAAAAATCTTCCAAGGCCAAGAACAGCAAGGAAGATGCCGCCGAGCAGCTCGCGCGCGACAACCAGTTGCGCATGGCCCTGCAAATGGTCAAGAGCCTCCCCAAGATGCGGGAAATCAGGAATTAACCCCGTAACCGCGTAAGGCGGGCGGGCAGGAATAAACAGGGTGTTGCCTTTGCGCGACACAAAGTTATCAGACAGCCTTCTGGCCGGATCCTTGCGGTTCGCCGGGGGGCTGTCTGCGTCTGCGCAGCTTGCCGTGGGCGGCCTGCTGTGGCTTATATGTAGCCTGGCCATATCCTGCTGGGTTTATTGGCAACTGGAAGCCCCGGCCCAGAAGCAGGAGGCTGCGTCGGGCGCGGCTTTGCCCTTTGCTGTTGCCCACAAATCCGCAGGCGCGCATGACAGCGGGCCGGGTTTTGACAGGGCGCTGGCTCTGGAAAGTGTGGACGCGTTGCTTGCGCGTACACTCCCGCTGGCCTTACCTCAGGCGCAGTGGCAGCAGCTCGCTTTGCAAGAAAATTTGTCTGTCGAAACATCGCAATTGCCCTCCGGGGCAACCATTCCTCCCATTCCCACCACTTCCGCAGGGCAGGCGGCATATGCCGCTACATATGCCAGCGCGGCGGATCTGCGGCAGTTCATCGTCAGCGGTCCATGCGCGCCACTGCGCCTTGGGCTGGCTCTGCTTCAGGGGCTGCGCGATCAAAATTCTGTTCTGGAAAGGGCAGGAGTGCGCGCCGAGGTGCACTGGACGCCGCAAGGAACGCTTGAAGTCCTACTCAATCATCTGGTATACTATGTTGTTAGCTTTCCTGGTCGGGAGGGGCAGCTTTCAGATTTGGCCCAACCACTGCCGCCGGAGGCCCTGGCTATTGTCATTGATGACATGGGCCAGAGGCTCGAATCCGCAGAAGCTCTTGCCTCGTTGCCGTTTCCGGTGACTCTGGCCATCTGGCCGAGGTCGCCGCATGCGCAGGAAACAGCCGGGATAGCGTTAACCCGTCGGCTTGATTGCCTGTTGCACCAGCCCATGGAGGCCCTGCCTCGGGCCTTGCATGGCAGGCCGGACCCTGGCCCCGGAGCGCTGCTCACCAGTATGAGCGCGCAGGAGGTGCAGACCGTGCTTGAGGAAAATCTGCGGATTTTGCCCTCGGTGATTGGCCTCAACAACCACATGGGGTCAGCTTTTACTGGCGATATTTCGCTGTGCAGAGCACTGTGCAGCATGCTTGGCGGGCGAGGGCTCGCCGTGCTCGACAGTGTGACGCGCCCAGACCCCCAGCTGGCACTTGCGGCCAGAGAGGCGGGGCTGGTCGGCCTTGCACGCGATGTTTTTCTGGATACGCGCCGCGACACTGCGGCTATTCTGTCTGCGCTGGACGCGGCGGCAGCCCGCGCCCGCGCTCAAGGCATGGCTGTGGCCATTGGCCATCCTTATCCTGAAACCCTGCGCGCTCTGCGCGACTGGCAGGACAAGGACGGCGTGGCGGTGGTGCCCTTGCGGCGCATACTCTGGAAACTGGCCCAGGACGGAGCCGCCGTTGCGGCGCGTTCTTGTCCTGCTAACAACAACATGGAAAAGGAGTAAGCATGCAATCCACTTTCGCCATTATCAAGCCTGACGCAGTTTCGCGCAATCTGACCGGGGAAATTCTGGCTGCCATGGAAGCTTCCGGCCTCAAAATAGTGGCTCTCAAGCGCTTGCGCCTTTCCAAGGCCCAGGTTGCGGGCTTTTATGCCGTCCACAGCGAGCGCCCCTTTTTTGACAGCCTGACCGACTACATGTCTTCCGGCCCGGTGGTTTGCGTTGTATTGCGCGGCGAAGACGCGGTGCCCCGCTGGCGCGCCCTCATGGGGGCCACCAATCCGGCTCAGGCGGAGCCCGGCACCCTGCGTCACAAGTATGGCCAAAGCCTGGAAGCCAATGCTGTTCACGGCTCGGACGCCGCTGAAACCGCGGCTTTTGAAATAGGCTACTTCTTCAGCGGCCTGGAAATAACGGAGTAATATTATGGCGCTCAAAATCGGCTGTGTCGGATGCGGCAACATGGGCGGGGCCATCATGGCCGGGCTTGCCCGCAAGGGCGGCTACGAACTGTGCGGTTTCAACAGAACCGCTTCACGCATGCGCCCGCTTGAAGAGCTTGGCGTGCGTGTTATGGAAAGCCCCCAGGCCGTGGCGCAGGCCGCCGACGTGCTGGTGCTGGGCGTTAAACCCTATCAGGCGGCAGAGGTGCTTGCGCAGATGCGCCCAGAGCTGACAGCCGGGAAAACCCTGGTCTCCGTAGCTGCTGGCGTGAGCCTTCAGCGCCTCGCCGAGGCGGTTGAAGGGCGTTGCCCCGTGGTGCGCTGCATGCCCAACACCCCGGCCCTTGTGGGTATGGGTGTGTTCGCCCTCTGCTTTGACGATCCTGACCTGCCCGATACCAGCAAGGCCGACATTCAGGCTTTGTTCGGCGCGTTGGGCGTGTGCGTGGAACTGCCGGAAAGCAAGTTCACGGCGTTCACAGCTCTTATCGGGGCAGGGCCTGCCTATGTGTTTGCCATGATGCAGGGGCTGGTGCAGGCTGGCGTTACCCTTGGTTTTCAGCATAAAGAATCGCGCGAGATGGTTACTGCCCTTTTTGGCGGATGCGCCAAAATGGCCGAGCAGAGCACCTCGCCCATCATGCAGTTGCGTGACGATGTCTGCTCCCCCGGCGGGGTGACTATCGCGGGCGTGAACGTGCTTGACCGCGCAGGCCTTGCAGGCCTGCTGGTGGAATCCGTGCTGGCCGCCAACGCGCGCGGCAAGGAAATGGAAAGCTGAGCACCTGCTGCTGTTGGCCTGATGCTTACGGTTGCGCCTGACAGGGCATGAAAATAAAAACCGGCTGTTGTTAACAACAGCCGGTTTCTCTGTCTGGGAGATATCTGATGATGCCGGGGCGGCGTGGGCCGCCCTGGAGTGCCCTAGTGATCCAGGCGGATGTCCAGGGTGTGCCCATCCTTTGAAAGCGTGAACTTGGGCTGAATCTTGCCCGTCAGGTCAATGACAATGCGTGTTTTGTCATCGCTCTTGCCAATGCGCACGTTGGTCACCGCAGGGTTCTTGGGTACGCCGGGCGCCTTGACCTGCCACTTGCCGTCCAGATCAATAACCAGACGTTCAGGGCCGCTGAGCTGCATATTTTTGTAGACAATGGGCGCAGCACCCACGAGGCGCACTGTTGCGCCCTTGTCGCGTGCAAGAACCACAAACTTGGTGATGTTCTTGTGCTGCGGCGCGGCCTTGGCGGCTTTCTCCTTCGCGGGTTCTGCCGCTGGCGATGTCTTTTCCGTGACAGGGGTCACAGGTTTGGGCTGCACCACTGGCTTGGCAACGGCTGGCTGGGGTTCGGCAGTGGCGGCGCTACTCGCCGGGGCGCTCTTTTCCTCCGGTTTAAGGCTGGGGATGGGCGCGCGGGCCGGGGCTTCGCTGCTGGCGTTGAGATCAGGAATGCCGCTCTGGGTCTGCGGGGGCAGATGCAGGGAAGGAGACGTGGCGGACTGGTTGCCAGCATCGGCGGGCGGGGCCGCATCCGGGGAGGTGACAGGCGCGATAATGCCTGCGGGGTTTGCTGGTTCAGGCTTGCGCATGCGTTCATTGAGCATGATAAGCGCCATGCCCAGAACACACACTGCCACAAGAAGACCGAGAATTACTTTGTTCATGCCAAAAGGCTCCTGCCAATGACTTGGGTTGGAACAGCGCTCAGCGCTGGGGCGTGGGCTTGCCAGCGCTGCGCGTCCGTTTGAGTTCGCGGATGTGTTCCAACAGCTTGAAGTAGAGAGGCTCTCCGCTGGACATGCTCAAAGCCGTGCCGATGTGGGTGGCGGCTTCGTCATACAGGCCAAGCGAACAGAGAATGCGCGCCAGGTTGAAGTGGGCGTGATCGTCCTCGGGGGCCAGTTCCACTGCCTTGCGTGAAAAAAGCAGGGCGAGGTCGGGCTGGGAATTCTGGCGCAGACGTACGCCAAAATCACGGAACATATGCTTGTGGGCGGGTATGATGCCGTCCTTGGTCTGCGCCAGCTGCTCAAGGGCAAGCAGTGCTGCCTTGCGCTCGCGCGGGCGTTTGAGGCGCAGCAATGTCTGGCGAAAAGTCTCCCGCAGCTTTGACTCCACCATCTTGGCCTTGCGGGCGGCTTCAAGGTCGTAGGCCCTCTTGGGCGCGGCAGCGGCAGCTGGCGCTGGGCCTTCGTCATAGTGAACAGCGGTGACGCCGGTGGCGGTGCGGGAAGGAAAGGGAATAAGACCCATATCGGGCTGCTCGGGGGCAACTTCAACAGATTCGGGCAGTTTAGCCTTTGAAAGCGTCTGGAGCGGCGCGCTCCCTGTTTTGGCCTTGGGCGCGCCTGCCTTGAGGACAGGTTGTTCTGCCGCAGCATCCGGTTGGTGGGGCGCTGGCGCGGGCGGGGCGGATTCAAAATGGCTGAGATCCGGCGTGATCACAGGCATAGCCAAAATATTGTGCTCTGCCTTGAATGACTGGGAAAAGGTTTTTGCGTTTATGCGTTCCACCTCTGCCACAGGCTGGAACGCGGCGTTGAGTTCCTGCACCGCAAAGGCTCCGTCTGGAAGCTCCCAGACGAAGTAGTGCGTTTTGCTGCGGCTCTCTGTCCAATCGGCAGAGAATGAGAAGACGCCAGAAAATTTTGAGCGACGCATGTGCAAAATGTACATTATTTGCGCCGAATAGCAAGATTCGCTTCTGGCCTTTACGGGGCCGGGTGTTTGGGCTAGCATGACCCCATGCACGAAATGTCCATAGCACAAAGCCTGTTGCAGATGGCTGAGGATGAAATAGCCCGTCAGGGTTGCACTCGTCTGGAAGTTGTGAACGTCACGTACGGCTCACTTTCAGGTGTTGTGCCCGAGTCGCTGCAATTCTGTTTTGAAGTCATGGTGCAGGGTACCCCGCACGAAGGCGCGCGCCTGGAGCTTACCGAGCTTCCGCTACGGCTGCGCTGCTCCGCATGCGGTAAAGTTTTTGGCGGGGAGGGGCAGGATGCACTCTGGCTGCCGTGCCCCGATTGCGGCGAGCAGTTCGGGCATGTGGTTGAGCAGGGCAGGGAACTGTATCTCAACCGTCTGGAAGCCAGCTAACCCTTTTGCCCTCTGGCTCTCCAGGGGGCCGGTTTGCTCCTTTCACTGCCGTCTTTGCCTTTGTCTTATCTTTCTGGCTCATGACCACGCCGTACCAACGGCAAGCAAGGAGAATTGAATGCAAATTCCTGTGGTTCGCAATGTATTGGAAGCCAACGAAAAAATGGCCGATAACGTGCGTCGGCTGCTTACCGAAAAAGGAATATTGTCGCTGAATCTCATCAGCTCGCCCGGCGCGGGCAAAACCACCCTGCTGGAACGCACCCTGAGCGATCTGGCCGGAGAATTCCGCATGGCGGTGGTGGAAGGCGACCTCCAGACAGATAACGATGCCCGCCGCGTTGCCGCCACAGGCGCGCAGGCCGTGCAGATCAATACAGACGGCGGCTGCCACCTCGACAGCAACATGATTCTGACCTCGCTGGAAAGCCTTGACCTTACCGGCGTGGATATTCTTTTTATTGAAAACGTGGGCAATCTGGTGTGCCCAGTGGAATTTGACTGCGGCGAAGACGCCAAGGTCGCCCTGCTGAGCGTTGCCGAAGGTGACGACAAGCCGGAAAAATACCCCCTGCTGTTCAACCTTGCCAAGGCAATGGTGCTCAACAAGGTCGACCTGCTGCCCTACGTGGATTTTGACCTTGCACGCGCCCGCAATTTTGCCACAAAGCTCAATAAAGAGCTGGATATCTTTGAGGTTTCGTGCCGCAAGGGCGATGGCCTTGAAGGCTGGTACAACTGGCTGCGGAGCATGCGCGCCGCCAAGAAGGAAGGCAGGCTTTAAACAGCCCCAGCCTGATACTGAAAATTCAAAAAGGCATCCCCGGCTCTTGGCTGAGGATGCCTTTTTACGTTCAGACCGTCCGGTTGACAGGCTCTGGAATATTCTATCGATAATTTATCTTGATTCTTCGCTTTCCTGATAGGCGGCAACATCAACCACAAGATTTTTTGAAGCCGGGCGCAGGGTGATGGTGAACAGCTGCACATCGCTGCTCGGGGCATCGGCATCCGCAAGCTTGGGCAGCATTTCTGTAGGCGCGAGCATGATGGTGGCTTCGCCCTTGCTGGCAGACATGAAATACTCAAGCACCTGCCGCAGCATGTCCTTTTGCTTGTTCAGATCCATGGACGGCATTTGGGTAAAGTTGATATCCAGCCCCGGCAATTCGGCCTGCCATGGGCTGTATTTTTGCTCGTAAAGGGCGCTCAGCAGTTTGTCCAGGGTTTCCTGATCCAGCTTGCGGCGCAGTTCCATGTGGTCAAGCACAAGGGGAGTCTTGCTTGAAGGCTTTTCCCCGCGCTGGGCAGGCTCAAGCCGCGCGGCCCAGACCATGCCCGCAAAGCCAAGGCTGGCAAGCACGGCATCGTTGTCGTCACGTTGCGGCGTGGCGCTCAGCAGGGTGCAAACGTCCTTCATGGGCATACCGGGGCGAAAACGGTCAAGTGCGCAGACCGGGCCGGCATCCGGCCCCGGCAGCAGGCTTTGCGTTTCGCCGGTCAGGCGTTGCTGTTCACCCTTGGAAAAAGCGAGCTCCAGCAAGGGTTTTTCGCCCATGCGCAGGGTCACGCTTTGCGCCTTGGCCAGCGGCACATCCTTGAAGATCCACAAGGCAAGGCCTGTGTCCACGCGCAGGTAGGCAACCGCGCCGGGGTTTTCAATGTCGTCCCGCCCAGCGGGGGGCATGTCAAACCGCACAAAATGCATACTGCGTCCAGTCTGAAAGCCCATGCTCAGAATATCCTCGCCAGTGGCGTTGACGATGGTGAGGATTTGCGGTTCAGGGCCGGGTTTTGCTATATGGGCGGCAGAGGCCGCGCCAGTAAAGAGCGCTCCGGCCAGCACAAGACAGATGGCCGCGTATATGCGAAGAAACCATACATCCTTGGTCATGGCGTACTCCATGTTTGCAACTTGTGTCTGCATGATAGCAGAGCGCAGGGCAGGCCCGCAAGCGGCAACGGCAGCTCGGGTTGCAAAAGACTATATAGGGCAGCATTTGCGGTGATCTGTCGGCCAGATTACTGGTGTACTTTACGCCAGCGGCATGCATTGATATGGTTGCCCGCGCCAACGTTCTTTCTGTCCCTCCCTGCGCACGATTATCGCAGCAAACCCCAACATCCGGAGATTCCATGCCTCCTGCTACCCGTCAGCCTTCATCGGATCAGGCAAATGATAAGAAATGCCTGTGCCTGCGCCCTTCATCCTTGCTGGCGGCGGGCTTCCTGGTGGTGGCGGCAGTGGTGCTGGCATACCTTGGCGGGGTTATGAGCGGCAGGGCCTACTGGAAGGCGCATCCGCAACCCATTGCGGCCAGGTCGGGCATGTCTGGGGCAAGCGCCCCTTCGTCCGCAACCGCGCCGGACGATGACCCGCATGCCCTGGGCGGCGATCAAGCCCCCGGCGCAGATGAGGGAACAAGCGAACCCAAGCAAAAGGTGCTGGCCGCCGAGGAACTGCGCTTTGCCAGAGTGCTGCGCAACGATGCCGCCACGGGCGATGCCCCGCTCAAACCCTTGCCGCCCATGACGCCGGTGCAGCCCAAACCTGCCGGCGTGGCTCAGGCCGGGGTTGCGCCAGCACCGCAAGGGGCCGCGCAGGGCGGCGCGGCAGGGCAGCAGGCGGCCCCGGGGGGCATTGCAAGGCCGCAGACATCTGGAATGTACGATTATGTGTTTCAGGTGGGAGCATTCAAGGATGCGGATGCTGTGGACTCTTTGCGTCAGCGTCTGGAGGGCAGGGGAATGCGTACAAAGATGGAGCGCTCGGGCAAACTCTATGTGGTGCTGGTGTTGTTGCGCGGCGATGAGGCCAGAGCCGCAGAGGTGCTGCGCTCCACAGAAGGCATGGGGCTGGGCAAGCCCATACAGCGCAGCCGTAAACCAGTGCTGCAACAGTAATTTTTTGTCTTTTCCCCGGCCTACCCGTTGCCGTTTATTGCGCAACGGGCAGAAAACGGGGTTCAATACTGCCGCGCACGGCATGCCGTACGGGCAGCATGCCGGGGTTTGACCCTCCGCGCAGTGCGGCCAGCAGGTCTTCTGCCCGGTCAACATCGCCGCTGCACAGCACGGCCATGTATACGCCCGCCTGCTGATCCGCTCCCACAATACAGGCCGTGTCCACTCCCATTGCGTCTTTCCCTCTGAAAACATACTGGGCATCAGCCCTGCGCACAGGCTCCCGCACCCCGGCGGCGGCGCGCAGCAATCCTGCCACGTCAGCCGCATCCGGCGGCCCTGCGGTTTTGCCTACCATGATGCGCACATGGACGGCCTCTTCCGGCCCGGTGAGCGCAAGCACCCACGCTCCCGCCAGGGTTGACGGGGCTTCGGCCTGCCAGCCCTGGGGTGCTTCAAGTGAAAACCAGCCGTAGTTTTCGGCCCTTGCGGTCTGCGCTGCTGCCATCAGGGCCAGCCAGATGGCAGCATGCATGACCGCCCATATTGCAGGGCGCACTGTGAAATGAAACGTCATATGATCCTTTTGCGCTGCGTGCTCAGTCGTTCAATTCCACCTTGGGGGGCTGCCAGGTTCCCTTGCCCAGCGGCAGCACGGAGAGCCCTTCGGTTTCAGGCCAGTACAGGCGCATTACAAGAAAGATCGGGCCGTCCGGCGCTGGCAGCCAGTTGCTCTCGTGCGCTTTGCCAGGAGAATCGCGCTGGATCAAGATGGTAAGCGAGCCATCGGGATTCTTTTTCATGTCCGGCAGCATGGGGGAATTGATCAGATAGCGGTCGATGGGATTCTTTATGAGCAACTGGGTATTGCCGTCGTACATGGTCACAGACCAGAAAGCCTTGGCCGGAGGGTACTGCCCGGCGGGAATGGTCATGCGGTACTTGTGCTTGCTTCCGTCAAGCGGGCTGCCATCGGCCAGAGTTTTGGTCATGGGATAAACGGCTTCTTCGGCATCATTGCCGTAAATGCCCGCCTTGGCCCCGGCTGCCCGGATCAACCAATTACCGTGAAAGTACTCCCTGTTGCCAAAGGGAGAACTCATCTTCCAGCCGTTCACGCGAATACCCGGCCTTGTGACGGCGGCATCGACCATGCCCGCGCCTTTTTGCAGGCCGCGCAGCAGTGCTGCCTGCGCATCCTTGGGCAGGGCATCAAACACAAAAGGTTTGCCCGCAACGACGCCAATACTGGCAAGCTGGGCGCGGAGAGAGGTTTCTTCCGGCCCGGCCGGGGCAAATTGCAGCGCAAAGGCCAGATAATCAAAAAATTCCGGCTTTACAAAATCCTGCCCGATATTGGGGAAGGGCGGCATGGGAAGCGCCGGGGGCGGTGTTTGCCCCAAAAAGGCCGAGAGGGGTTTTACGGCGTAACCTGTCTGGAATTTCAGCACATTTTCAATATCTGCGGGATTGAACAGCTGGGTGCGGAACAGGGCCATGGCAAACTGCGCATTGGAGCGGAACACTTGCATGCCCGCAGGCGCTGTGCCCTTCCATTCCGGCCCTGCGACAAGATAGCTGCCCCCGCCGTTGCCCGTTGTTCTGCTGCCGATGTAGCCAAAGTTGAAAGTATTGGCGTCCACAAGCTGCACGCTGAAATACCGTCCGTCCGTGTCCTTCGGCACGGTAATGACCACCGGTTCGGCTCTTAGGTCAAGGCAGGCAAAGGAGTAGGGCGTGTCGCTGTTGGGCGTGATGACCACGGTATCCTTGTAGGTGAACACCCGCGCCCCGTTGCGCAGGGCGTTGAAGGGCGCTTTGTACTGCGGGGACTTTGTGTCAACGGAGTATTCATAGGTAACTGCGTAGTGCATTACTATAGGCAGGCCGTAAACAAAGCCTTGAGCGGCGATGTTTTCTACCGTAGCGGCATCGGGAAATTCTTTCGGCTGTTGCGCGGCGGGGCTGACCGGAGCGCACAGGATCAAGGTGAGTGCAAGCATCGCTGTAACCCTCATAACCCTGGCGATGCTGAAAACAGGCGAATGGTTTGTCATGATGCCCCCGGTATTGTTAAAGGCCTGAGCGCTGCATTGCAGTGCCGCTCTTTTTGCTTGCACCACAAACCCGCTGAAATCAACTATTCTATTGCATGTGCTGCGCAGCATGGACAAGGCCTCCTCCACTAGCTATTCTGGCTGTCGGCGGGGCGCATGGCCCCGGCATAAAACTATCTGGCGCGGTACTGCTTGCGGTGGATGCAAGCTGGGAGGAATATGACTGTCCCCCGTAAGGTTTTGGGCCTTGGCGCGGCTTTGGCTGTGCTGCTGGCTGTTTTTTTGTTGTGGCAGTGGCTGCGGCACGATGGCGATCAGCTTGTGCTGTACGGCAATGTGGACATACGGCAGGTTGACCTGAGCTTTCGAGTTAACGGGCGCATTGCAAGTGTGCTTGTTGACGAAGGCGATGCCGTTGTCCCCGGTCAGGCACTGGCCAGGATTGATGATGATCTGCTGACCCAGCAGCGCGATCAGGCCGCCGCCGAGCTTGAAAGGCAGCAGGCCTCCCTGTTGCGTCTTGAGCGAGGCTACCGCGTGGAAGAAATCGCTCAGGCCCGCGCTGCGGTGAGCGGCTCTGCCGCCCTGGCTGAAAACGCGCAGATCAACCTGAATCGCGTGGCGGCCATGCGCGTTTCCAACGCCATTTCGCAAAAAGATCTGGACAACGCCCGCGCCCAGTACAGCGAGGCCAGCGCCAAGCTGCGTTCCAATCAGGACCAGCTGGACATGCTGCTCTCCGGCTACCGGGAAGAGGAAGTGCTGGCGCAAAAGGCGGCGGTGGCCGCTGCCGCCGCAGCCCTCAATCATGCGGAAATCCAGTTGCGCGATGCCGTGCTTGCCGCGCCGCAAAAGGGCATTGTACTCACCCGCGCCCGCGAGGCCGGGGCCATAGTGCAGGCCGGGCAGACCGTGTACACCCTCACCCTTACCGACCCCCTGTGGCTGCGGGCCTATGTGGACGAACCCAATCTGGGACGCGTCAAACCCGGCATGCCTGTTAAGATTCTGGTGGACGCGGCGCCGGGAAAAAGCTTTTCCGGCACGGTGGGCTTTATTTCGCCCACGGCGGAATTTACCCCCAAGACCGTTGAAACGCGCGAGGTGCGCACGGCTCTGGTCTACCGGCTGCGCGTGCAGGCGCAGGATCCGGAAAACGTCATGCGGCAGGGCATGCCCGTGACCATCATTTTGCAGGATACGCCCGCGCCATGAGCGGCAGCGCCCCCGATGCCCAGGCCGTCTGTCTGGAGGGGCTGGTCATGCGCTTCGGCAAGGGGCGCGAGGCCGTCACCGCTCTGGACGGCGTGAACGCGGTCATCCCCGCCGGGCGCATCACCGGACTGGTGGGGCCTGACGCGGCGGGCAAAACCACGCTCATGCGCATCATGGCGGGCCTTATGCCGCCAAGCGAGGGGCGCGCAAACCTCTTTGGGCAAAGCCCGGCAGAGCTAATGCGCAGCCAGCCCAACAGCATTGGCTACATGCCGCAGCGCTTTGGCCTGTATGAGGATATTTCCGTCATGGCCAACATGCGGCTGCATGCCAGCCTGCGCGGGCTTGAAGGGGCAGAGCGCGACCGCGTGTTTGAAAAGCTGTTGGGATTCACCAGCCTGGCCCCTTTTACCGAGCGCCTTGCGGGCAGATTGTCTGGCGGCATGAAGCAGAAACTGGGCATTGCCTGCGCCCTGCTGGGTTCGCCACGCCTGCTGCTTCTTGACGAGCCCGGCGTGGGCGTTGACCCGCAGTCGCGCCGCGAACTCTGGCGCATGGTGCAGGATCTGAGTCAGGGGGGCATGACTGTTGTGTGGTCCACCGCCTATCTGGACGAGGCCGAGCGCTGCCCCGGCGTGGTCATGCTGGACAGTGGCCGCGTACTGTTTGCCGGGCCGCCGGAGGAACTCACCGCGCGGGCCGAAGGGCGGGTTTTTCTGCTGCGGGCTGATGCGGGGACGCATAAAAAGGAATTGACCCTCTGGACCATGCGCCCTGGCATTGAAGATGCCCTTATTCAGGGCAGCCGCATCCGGCTGGTGCTGGCGGCAAATGCCCCTGACGATCTGCGGCGCGAGGTGCTGGCCCGTGGCGGCGAGGCCGTGTCCCCACGGCTGGAAGACGCCTATATGAGCGCAGTAGGGGGCATCAACCAGAGTCCTTCGCCCTACGGCAAACTGCATGTGGCCCACAACGGCGGCAACCACTCCGGCATTCAGGACAGCGATGATGGCCGTATCGATCTTGCGCCCTCGGCGGCGGCTTCGCCAGATGTAGTTTTGTCCGCTTCTCCCACTGCTTCCGGCCCGCTTTTTTCCATCTCGGCCCGCAACCTCACCAAACGGTTTGGCGCATTTGTGGCGGCCCGCGATATTTCCTTTGATGTGCGGCCCGGCGAAATTTTTGGCCTGCTCGGGCCAAACGGGGCGGGCAAGTCCACCACATTCCGTATGCTCTGCGGGCTTTCGCGCCCCACATCCGGCAGTTGCGCCGTGGACGGGGTAGATCTGTTGAGCGCGGGCAGCGAGGCCCGCTCACGCTTGGGCTACATGGCGCAGAAGTTCTCTTTGTACCCGGATATTCCCGTGCGTGAAAACATCACCATTTTTGCCGAGTTATACGGCCTGTCCAGGGAGCGGCGCAACGCCCTTTTGCCCGAACTGGCCGAGGCACTGGAATTGCAGCCCTATCTGCGCAGTCGCACAGGATCATTGCCGCTGGGGCAAAAGCAGCGGCTGGCCCTGCTGTGTGCCACCCTGCACGAGCCGCCCGTGCTGTTTCTTGACGAGCCGACCTCTGGCGTGGACGCGCGCACCCGCCGGGATTTCTGGAAGCACATTTCCGCCATGACCACAGCCGGGGCCGCTGTGCTGGTGACGACCCACTTCATGGAAGAGGCGGAATACTGCGACCGCATCGCGCTGATCTATCGCGGAGCCATGATCAGCATGGGGACGCCGGACGAACTCAAGGCATCCTGCACAGAGGTGGAAGACCCCACGCTGGAAGAAGCCTTTATTGCCAACATTGAAAGATACGACAGGGAGCATCCGCAGTAGCCGCCTTGCGCGATTTTTTTGCAAACCGCTGCTGCCGGGATATACAACCAAGAATCAGGCCCTATGCTACGCAACATCTGGTTACGACAGTTATTTGCCCTTGTGGGCAAGGAATTTCAGCAGATCATGCGCGATCCTTCGTCCTATCTAGTGGCCGGAGTTTTGCCGTTCATTTTTCTGCTGCTCTTTGGCTACGGCATCACGCTGGATGCGGGCGTGCTGCGGCTGGGCGTGCTGAATCAGAGCGGCGGGCGGCATTCGCTGAGCCTCGCAGCGGATTTTGCCCATTCCCCGTGGTTTGCCACGCGGCCAGTGGGCACCATGGCTGATGCAGGGCGCATGATGCGCGATTCTGTGGTGCAGGGCATACTGGTGATCCAGCAGGATTTTGACGAGCAGCTTGAGCGGGGCAGCGCCGGGGCCGTACAGGTGCTTGTGGACGGGTCAGAGCCCAATACCGCCCAATACATCCAGAGCTACAGCCAGGGGCTGATTATGTCCTGGCAGCGCACGGCCTTGCCGGATGGCGTTGCAGCAGCGCTGCCCATCAATATCCAGCTCCGCTTCTGGTACAACCCTGCCGCCAAGAGCGTGCAGTTCCTTGTGCCGGGGGCCATCACGGTCATCATGACCCTTATCGGCACCCTGCTGACCTCCCTGGTATTTGCGCGAGAGTGGGAGCGCGGCACCATGGAGGCCATGTTCGCAACGCCCGTGAGCCGCATGCAACTGCTGCTGGGCAAGCTGATCCCGTATTTCTGCATGGGCATGTTCAGCATGGCCCTGTGCGCGGTGGCGGCGGTGACGCTTTTTGCCGTGCCCTTTCGCGGCTCCCTGTGGGTGCTTGTGTTGTTGGCGTCCGTATTCATGCTGAGCGCGCTGGGGCAGGGGCTGCTGATTTCCGTAACCCTGCGCGGGCAACTGGTGGCGGCTGAAGCGGGGCTTTTCTCCGGCTTTTTGCCCGCATTGCTGCTCTCGGGCTTTGTGTTTGACATCAACAGCATGCCGCCCGTGCTTCAGTCCCTGACGCGGCTTTTGCCCGCCAGCTATTTCAATACCTGTTTGCGCACCATTTTCCTGACCGGGGACGTGTGGGGCGTGTTTGGCCCCAGCCTGCTGTTCATGGGGCTGCTAGCCTCGGTATTGCTGGGGCTGGTGTACCGCAATCTTGTCAAAAGGCTGGATGCGTGATGGCAAGGATAACGCTGCCCCGTCTGAACCTGCGGCGCATGGCGATCATTGTGCGCAAGGAACTGCTGGTACTGCTGTGCAACAAGGTTTCGCGCATGCTCATTATTGTGCCGCCGCTCATGCAGATTGTGGTGTTTGGCTGGGCGGCCACCATGGAAGTGCGCAATGTGGATGTGGCCGTGCTCAACCAGGACAGCGGCAACTGGAGCCGCGAGATCGTACGCAGGCTACAGGGGTCGCATACCTTCCGCAGCGTGACATTTCTGGATGGCGAGGCGGATATTCGCCCGACCATCGAGCGGCAAAAAGCCCTGTTTGTCATGGTGTTTGATGATGAATTTTCCCGCAGGGTCGATGCAGGTGCGCCAGCGCAGATGCAGGTGATACTTGACGGCAGGCGCTCCAATGCGGCGCAGATTGCCTCCTATTATCTTGAAACCATTGTGCGCGGCATTGGGGAATCCACGCCACGGGGGCAAATGGCGCTCGGCGCTGCAACTGACGCAGGCGGCGCGCCCAAGCTGGATGTGCGCGTGCGCTGCTGGTTCAACCCCAATCTGGAATTTCAGTGGTTCTTTTTGCCCAACCTTATAGGCATGCTGGGCTTTATGCTGGGGCTGGTGGTGACGGGGCTTTCCGTAGCGCGGGAGCGCGAGGTGGGCACCTTTGACCAGTTGCTGGTTTCTCCGGCCACCCCTACGGAGATCGCCCTTGCCAAACTAGTGCCGGGTTGTCTGGTGGGGCTGGTGCACGGCACAATTTTTTTGCTCATATCCATTTTCGGTTTCGGGGTACCATTTACCGGCTCTCTGGTGCTGCTCTATGTGGCCATGCTGGTTTTTGCCATGGCTTCGGGCGGGGTGGGGCTGATGGTGTCATCGCTTTCGGCCACGCAGCAGCAGGCCTTTCTGGGGGCCTTTACCGTAGGGGTGCCGTGCATTCTTATTTCCGGTGCGGTTACGCCCGTCATCAACATGCCGCCATTTTTGCAATACGCCAGCCAGTTGAACCCCATGCGGCATTTCACCACCATTGTGCAGGGGGTTTTTCTCAAAGATATAACCGTGGCTGCGGCAGCGGTAAGCCTTGGCAAGATTGCCTGCATCAGCGCGGTGGCGGTGGGCGTTGCCGTGTGGATGTTCAAGCGCAAGGCCTGAGCGGGTGGCCTGATGCCCCTCATAGGGGGTACTGTGCTGATGACCTCTGGCGTGAAGCTGTTGCGGAATCAGGAGGGGGTCAGGCTTCCGGCGGTTTTTTGGCGGAAGATGATTGCGGAGAGCGCGCAGGCAGCGGGGCAGGCTTTTTTGTGGGGGCAACGGCGCTGCGCGGCGTGCGGTGGGCCCTGCCCACGATAAGGGCAATAACGACAATGGAATAGAGATAGCCGGTAAAACCCACAAGCACTGTGGCATTTTTGGCAATCCAGGTTTTAGGCGTGATATCTCCGTAGCCGATGGTGAGGATGGTCACGTAGCTGAAGTAAAACAGGTCGTTGGCCGCTTGGTCGCCCGCGCCCAGCCCATTGAAAGAACCCGGCTGATGGAACTCGATGGACAGAAACAGAAAATAGCCGCAATAGCCAATGAGCAACAGGCCGCACACCGCAGCGTAAACGATTTTGGTCGTAAACATTTGCGCGTGGGATATCTGCCGGAATACCTCAAACATGATGCTGCCGAAAAAACACAGATAGAGCAGCAGCAATTCCTCTTTCATGGTCTTGATAAAAAACAGATCCATGGCCCGGCCCACAATGAGCATCGCGCCGAAAAACAGGGCGAGCCGCAGAATGCGCGGTTTGAATTCAAAAAGCACAAGAGCCGCGAGCAACTGTATGGGCAGATAGATTGCCTGCGCTATGCCCCGGTATATGTTGTCCGGAAATACTATGTTCAGGATGAACACGCACCACAGCGAAAGCATGAGCAGTTCAAAACGATTTTCGTAAAGCCGGGCGCGCAGTGCTCGTAGTTTCAGCATACTATCCTCATTTCGCGCATACTACAGGCATGAATCTTCCCCGGCAAGAGGGCGCGCGCTCTTATCGATGCAGATAACCGCCGCATGGCGTGTGGACAGGCGGGAAGGAGAGCCGTACACTCCGGCATCCTAGGAATGCAATGGAGACTGCCATGCCCCAAAAATTTATCCGGCTTGTTATGCGGAGCTTGCCCCTGCTTGTGCTGACGGTTCTGCTTGCAGCGCAGGCGCAGGCCGCGCCCCTGACAACAAAATATTACAGCCTTGATCTGCCCGCGGACTGGGTGGTGGTGAATGGCCCTACCAAGGTGCAGGAAGCCGTGCAGGTTGTGATGGGGCAGAAGGATCACAAAAGTTCTGCGCTCATTATTGTGGGGCCTGCCAATGCTGGCGAGGCCGAGCAGGCCGCCAGGGGCAATGCCAAACGCTTGCAGGGTTCAACGCCTGTTTTTCGCAGCAATGGCCAGTGGGAATTTACCTTTGAGCAAAAGGGCGTGAAGGGCTACGGCATTGTGCGCGAAGATGCGCAGTCCAAGCTTTTGCTAATGCTCGTGATCAGCGGCGATGCGCGCATGGCAAACTTTGTGTACAGCATGCGCGGCCCGTACCGGGCCTTGGTGCCGCAACCGACGCAGCTTCCCTGATGCGCAATTTTTATGATTTTGGGCCGTCCGTATGGGCGGCTTTTTTTGTCTGAAATCCCAGTCAGACGAGGATACAAAAAAAGGACTTGCGGATTACTCCGTAAGTCCTTTGATTTTTTGTGGAGCCCTTGAGCAGGATTGAACTGCTGACCTCATCCTTACCAAGGATGCACTCTACCGACTGAGCTACAAGGGCGTAGCAACGAAGAAAGCTTCTATCCTAACCGTAGCTGATCGTCAAGCATTCCTGCGCAATTTTTTTATTTTTATGAAAAAGCACAGGGTTGGGAGGCCAAAATCACCGGGATTACGCTTTCAGCATGCCGTGGATGGCGCGAAAAAGCGCGCGGCGGGCCTGCGGAGAGGTGTTCTCCGCAGTTTCCTTGCGGGCGGCAAGGGTCATGGCCAGAAGTTCTTCCTGGCTTGGCAGAGCGGCCTTGCCCGTGGCCTCTGGCTCTTCTGCGTCCTGCTCCGGCAGTGCCCTTGCGGTCAGCAATGTTGCCACCAGGTCCGCAAGTTCTCCCTGGTCAGCACCCAGCAGGCGGTCGCGCCACTGCTCTGCCTGATGCAGGGCTGCGGTGGCGGCTGCGGAGACCTCGCGGCGGGCATCCAGCATGGCGCGGATGGGCGCGGGGTCAATCTCGCGCATGACGCGGCCAATAAACTGCATCTGGCGGCGGCGGCCTTCGTGGTCGCCTATGCGGGCGTAAAGTTGCAGCGCTTCCCTGAGGTCTGCGGGCAGGTCAAGGTTTTTGACTTCCTGCGGGCCAAGGCGCGTCAGTTCTTCGCCCATGTTTTGCAGGGCAAGGCTCTGGCGTTTTTTTTCAGAGCGGCTGGGCGGCAAGTCAAAGCCTTCCGCCTCATCGCTGGATTTCCATTGGTACTGTTTTTTGCGCGGCATTGCCTCTCCGTCAGATATAGATGCCCAGCAACACGCCAGCCAGTACGACCGGCGAAATGATGCCGTTGATGGTAAAAAAGGCCGTATTCACGTGGCGCAGATCCTGCGGTTTCATGAGCCTGTGTTCCACAAGCAGCATGACGCTGATGCCGAACCACACCACGTACCAGGGCCAGGAAAGCCCGGCGGCAAAGCCCGCCAGCAGCAGAAAGATGGACGTCATGGCATGCGAAAACGCGGCCAGCGTCAGGGCCGTGTCCGGCCCGAAAGAAGCAGGCACGGAATGCAGCTCAAAGGCCACGTCAAAATCCATGTCCTGAAAAGCATAATAGATGTCAAATGCCGCGACCCAGAAAGTGACGGCCCAGAACAGCAGCACAGGCGCAAGGCCAAGGCTTGCGGGATTGACCGAGAGCCAGCCAGCCAGCGGAGCCAGCCCCAGCGTCGCGCCCAGCCAGAAGTGGCACAGGGCCGTAAAGCGCTTGAGCAGGCTGTAGATGGCCGCAAACAGCAGCGCAGGCACGGAAAGCCACAGGCAGACTGTGTTCAGCGCCGCGCAGGAGCCAATAAAGATAACTGCCATGAGCGTGCAGAAGGCCCATGTCTGCCCCTTGCTGATAACGCCCGTTACCAGGGGGCGCCCCTGTGTGCGCGGGTTGTCGCGGTCAAAGGGCAGATCGGCCAGCCGGTTGAAGGCCATGGCGAATGAGCGCGCCGCGATCATGCCGATGGTCAGAAAAATCAGGCTGCGCGCAGAGGGCAGGCCGCGTGCTGCCAATACCGCCCCTGCCCAGGCGTAGGGCAGCGCAAAAATGGAATGCTCAATCTTGATCATCCGGCAAATGTCGCCAAACTGGCCAAAAGGCGTGGAAAGCCTCATGCCGGAACGCGGAAAAAAGCCCATGTGTTCTCCTTAACCGCCGCAGTCGGCGGGGTCGCCCTGCAATTTGGCAAGGGCGTGGGGCAGGGCGGGCAGTACGGCGGCAAGGTTTTCCACAACGGCCTTGCGGCTGCCCGGCAGGTTAATGATGATGCTTTGCCCCAGCGTGCCCGCTGCCGCCCGCGAAATAACCGCGTGGGGCGTTTTGGCAAGGCTGGCGGCCAGCATGGCCTGAGTAAAGCCCGGCAAGGGCGTATCGAGCAGGGCGGCAGTGGTTTGCGGCGTGATATCTCGCGCCGAAAGCCCGGTGCCGCCGGTGGTGCAGATAAGGTCAAAACCCTGGCTCAGGGCAAGCTCCGTCAGCAGGGCGCGCAGTTGCGCGGCTTCATCCGGCAGCAAAAATCCCTGGCTGTGGCTCAGCGGCATGGCGGAGCCGACCATTTCGGCAATGGCGGGGCCGCTCAAATCCAGCCGCTGGCCGCGCGCGCCTTTGTCCGACAGGGTTATCCAGGCAAGGCTGTAGCCGGTTTTTCTGGCGGTTACTTCCAGCGGGCCTTCGGGCAGATCCGTCAGGGCAGTCAACAGCAGGCACTGCACCGCGTGGCTTGCCTGCCACGGTTTCTCCCCGTTGCCGCCGGGGTTTGCCACGTTGGGCAGCAGGGGAATCCATGCGCGCCCCGTAACCTTGAGCAGGGCTGTGCCGCAGGCCCCGCAAAAGCATGTGCCCACCCGCAGGTGGGGCATTGCCCACGGCTCGGGCGTCATGAGGCCGTGACTGCGGCAAAAATCGGAATCCGTGGCGGCAACAGGCAGCAGGGGCAGACATTGGCCCCGCTTGCAGGCGTGTACGTGCAGCAGGATATTCATACGTTGCTCCGGGGAACTGGCCGATGGATGGTATCGGATTGGAGTGGGCAATAGATTATTGTAGCCGCAAGCGCAATGGGTTACAAGTCCGATACGCGCCTGCGTTTGCGCAGCCAGTGAGGCCTTTCGCCCGCGCATGCCGCGTCCGTCGCCCCGGCGGCCCCCCAGCGCTGCACGGCAGCGTCATTTCCGTGTATTTTAAGGAGTATCCCCATGAGTACCCGCAGCCAGGATCAGACCCAGGACCTGAAGGTTCTTGGCACAGGCCGCCTTCAGTCCCCGGAGGGCGGCCCCAGCGTAGCCCTGCTGGAGGCCTTTCCCAACTGCTTTCCCCAGCGCCCCTATGTGATCAGCATCAGCTTTCCCGAATTTACCTCGCTCTGCCCGGTGACCGGCCAGCCCGACTGCGGCACCATCACGGTGGAGTACATTCCCGATGAGCTGTGCGTGGAATCCAAGAGCTTCAAGCTCTATATGTTCGCCTTCCGCAATCACCAGTCGTTTATGGAAACCATCACCAACAACGTGCTGGAAGACCTGCGCACCCTGCTCAATCCCTGCTGGTGCCGGGTCAAGGGGCTGTTTGCGCCGCGCGGCGGCACGCGCATCCACGTGTTTGCCGAAACTTTCAAGGACACCCTGCCCGAAGAGCAGAACCGCCTTGTGCGTGAAGCCGTGGCTGCGTGGAAGTCCGAACCCGATCCGCACCGCCCGTAATTGCAAGACTTTTGCTTCCGGCAGCATTGTATTGCTAGCAAAATAATGCCGCCGGAAGTGGAATATCTTTGTTGCAAACAGCTTGCAGGCCACTTGTTTTGACGTGAGCGCGCCCAGAACTGCCCAGCGGCGCGCTGCCCTGATTTTTTTGCATGGCTGAAACGAGGAATAATGATCGCTTCTGAAAGCGGCTGCGCGCATGGCAAGGGAGGGGAATCCCCCTCATCTTGCGCTTCCGGCCCTGCCGAGCACGGCCCCGGGCATTCTGGCGGCATTGCGCGCACGGCGGCTCTTTTGGGCGGCTTTGCCCTTGTTTCGCGTGTGCTTGGCCTTTTGCGCGACATGAGCATGGCCTGGCTTGTGGGCGGCGGCGCTGCCGCCGATGCGCTGGTAGCTGCCATGCGGCTGCCCCATGTGCTGCGCCGCATGCTGGGCGAAGGCTCGCTTTCCATGACGCTGACGGCAAGCCTTGTGCATCTGGAGCGCATGGGCGCATCGCCCGACCATGCCGTGGCGGCGGAGCGCAGTCGCAGCATGCGCCTGTTGGCCCGCGCTCTGGCTGTGAGGCTTGGCCTTGTGCTGACCCTGCTCACGGTGCTTGGGCTGGTGGCCGCCCCCTGGCTTACTGATATTCTGGCTCCCGGTTTTTATGGGCCGGAACGGCAGGAGGCCATATACCTGCTGCGTATCTGCCTGCCTTACACGCTGGCGGCGGGTATGGCGGCTCTGGGCATGGCTCTTTTGCACAGCCTTGGCGTGTTCTGGCTGCCCGCTGTTTCTCCTGCCCTGTTCAATATTGTCATTTTGTGTTTTGCAGGGGCGGCTGCTCTGGGCCTGCTGCCTGCGGCTCCGGCTCTGGCCGTGGGCATGCTTTGCGGCGGTATTGCACAGTGGCTGGTGCAGTGGCTGGCCGTGCGTCGGTTGTTG